>JAADIP010000107.1 GCA_013151275.1 Calditrichota bacterium
AAGAGCCGAATAAATACTCGGATACTAAATTATCTTTCAAAATTTTTTGAGTATCTATGCAAAAAAATTTTATGATTTTGCAAATTCAAATATAGCAGAATGGAATTTAATCTTTACAATTATAGAAAAAAATGTTTAGCAGAAGAGTGCACGATATTTCCACATCATCATATCCCTATGTTTCAATACGGGAGATTAATATTTTCCATCGGCGAGGGATCTTAGCTGCGATCCGACAATTAACAACAGATTTAGGGGTTTCAGTCCGCAGAAAAGTAGAGTACGCTGATTAAATTATTTCTTGTATTCTCAGCGACTCAGCTGTTTTGATAAATTACGTTATGAAAGCCGTTTATAAAGAACTTCCGAATGTTTTCATAGTGCACGACAAGTTTCATATTATAAAATATTTAAATGATAGAGTTGATAAAACCAGACGAGAGGAGTCCCGTAAATTACAAAAGTCAAATGATAAAACCTTAGTCAATACCAAATATTTATTTTTAAAGAATCCGGAGAATATGACGGACAAACAATTATCTCGCTTTAAACAAATTCAGTAACTTAACCTAACTACTTCCCAAGCCTGGACAGCCAAAGAGAACTTTAAAGAATTCTTTAACACTGAAACAATAAATGACGCAAAATTCTTTTTCGCAGAATGGTATCAGGACATTTTGGATCGTTCTTTAAGCAAAATGATTACTGTAGGGAAAATGTTAATTGCTCATTCTGAAGGTTTACTAAATTACATTAGACATCAAATAGATAACTCTATAGCCGAATGGTTAAACGGTAAAATTCAGGAAATAAAAACAATTGGTAGAGGATTTAGAACATTCTAAAATTTTAGGATAGCAATACTGTTCTTTCTTGTAAAATTGAATCTTTACTCACAAAAATCCCAGTAATGCCATAAAAAATTTATGAAACTATTTAATAATCATAAGCATCTTTACGATGTCTAATCCTAACGATTACAATAACAAGTTCTTCCTCATAAATATCATATATTATTCTATATTTTCCAACCCTTATTCTGTAAGTGATTTCGGAGCTGCTTAATTTTTTTACTCCGGTAGGAAGGGGATTGGAGGAAAGACGTTCTACTGTTTCGATTAATTGCCGGATTTTATTTTTGTGAATCTTTTTTAGTTCTTTTACTGCACTTTTTTTCCAACGAATTCTATATGAGTCCATCCGATTTGAGTTCCTTTAGCAGTTCCTGATGAGAGATGGTCTGTTCATCTTTACGTTGTTCTCGTACGGTTAAGTCCTGAAGATCCTCAATCAGAGCATTGAAGACATTAATTGGTAAGATTACTTCAACCCGGTTTCCCTTTTCGTCGGTAATAAATCTGGGCTTTAATTTTTTAATATCTACCATTTATTGTACCTCAGTAATTTCATGTTCATATTTAACTTACAAACAAAACAAGGATTTGGCAATACCGTTTGTCATCGGATACAGGTATTCATTCGATGAAGTACTTCTTGAATGATGTTAATTAATAGCATTATTTTGGGTTGTTGCAATTCAATTTGCCGGTAATAGTTCTTCCAAGTGTTTCATCGGATAATCTGCTATCTTCTTCGAAAGATCTTTTAAATCACCCTTTGGCTCTAAGACGTTAAGAAGGTCGATTGTTCCGGTGTTCATTCCATTGTCCCGTAACGCGTCTTAGATACATAGATGATTGGAAAACCGGTAGCTATCGCATCAGTGGTGTTGATAAACGGCTAAAATATTTTCAAAGAGCGGTGATTGGTAAAAGAATAAAAAACCGTTTGATTGCTTGCAATATTTTTTAGATCAGAAGATGCGGTTTGCCGGGAGAATATGCTTCTCTCACCTTTTAAAAGAATTTTCTACCGATAAAGTGGTAAATATAATTACCACTATGCTTGAAAATCGGTTTTATTTATTACCACTTATTACCACTTGTTGACTGATTTCCATTTGAACCCAACCTCTTATTTTCCGCATCAGACCAAAAAATATCTCCTTAAACGGGCGATTTACCTTAAATGTGTAAAGGTGTTCCCGATAATCCTCTTCGGTCAAATGTTTTGATTTTAGTAATTCAAGAAGCTCAAAATAGAGGCTTTGATAGCGAAGCGCCTCCCGATAGCGTTCCGTTAAAATGTGCAGTTTATTGTGAGTCTCTTTTTCCATTCCCGGGCATCGGGCGGCAGGGGGAACCAAAAGAAAAGACGCCTGCTTTTTACGGGAATCATATTCGCAGCCGACCGGCGCCAGGGCGCAAATCAGCGGCTTATGGTGGGGATGAAGCCGGCAGAAGCCTTTTAATCGTCCGTCGTCGGAAAGCTCATTGATTAAAAATGGGCAGAACCTGAGAGGTCTTTCTTTGAATCGGATACGCGGTCTCCAAACCGAATGATTTACATCCTGCGCCAGTTCCGCCGTACCTTGTTTAAACAGCCGATCCGTTGAAGTAAACCCCGAAAACAAAGCCATGTTGTAAAGATCGAGTAAATTCAGGAAAACCTGCTGGTCGCCCCTGCAGCAATCGCCGCATTGAGTACATTCGAAATTAAAGCCGCTTTCGATGACAGGGAATTCAATCTCTTCGGGCAAGCGTTACTCCTTTAAAATCGAATGGAGTTTCAATATGCGTTCCGAATCGCCCAATACGATTAATTTATCGTTTTTATGCAGCATGGTAGAGGAGACCGGGTTAAAAATCCATTCGGAATCCGCCGCCCGTTTAAGAGCAATGACAATTAATCCGGTGCGTTGCGGAATGCGCACTTCGCCCAGTGTTTTTTCCACCAGATTGGAATCGGGAGGAACGTTAATTTCTTCCAGACGAAAAGTAATATCTGTAGAGGACATCATAACTTCCAGAAAACTGACCAGAGTGGGACGGAGGATAACGGAAGCCATTCGCGTTCCTTCCAATACATTGGGAACAATCACATAGTTTGCCCCGGCTTTGTACAATTTATTCTCAGTGTGCGGATCAACCGCTCTGGAAATAATAATCATATTGGGATTCAGGTCGTTTGCGGAAACCACGATGAACAAATTATCCGCATCCACAGGCATGGTGGTAATTAAACCGTAGGCGTTTTTGATGTTCGCTTCTTCCAGCACTTCATCCTTTGTGGCGTCGCCTTCGATAATTAAAAGTTCGGGAAACATTTCCCGCAGCTCCGAAACAATTTCCGGTTTCTGCTCAATGACAACAAAAGGCTTTCGGGATTGGAAGAATTCCTTAATTACCGTTTTGGCGGTTTCACCGCCGCCGCAAATAATTATGTGATTTTTTAAGTTTGATATTTGCTTTTTCATTTTTTGTATCTTCCTTCTTGCAAAAATTTGAGACGAAACAAACCAGGTGGTTACACTGGCAGAAAGAAGAGCAATGGTAACCAATCCGAATAAAATCAGAAAAATGGTAAAAAGCCGCCCCGCCGGACTCAGAGGAGAAATTTCCCGAAAACCAACCGTCGAAAACGAGATGACCGTCATGTAAAGCGCTTCGAACCAGTCCCAGCCTTCGATCATCCGATATCCGACAATGCCGCCGACCAATAAAAAAACAATCAGCCCGAACACAAAAATAAAATTGAGGTAAAGGTGATCTTTTCCCATGAGTTTTACGATGGTTTCCTGAGATTTTTAGTTAAAGGTTATTTCCAATTGAAATTTTCACCCCATTTTTCCGCGAATACCAGATTCTTTAGTTCGATTCTTTCACGGGGAGCAGATTCGGACTTTTTTAGATCTTCGGGCAAAATCTCCGGATTTCCGAGATACCCGATAGCCATAGCCGTGAAAACCCGATAATCATCCGGAACGCGGAACAAGGTCTGCGCTTTTCGGGCGTCGAATCCCGCCATCTGATGGACATACAAGCCCTCAGCCGTAGCCTGAACAGAGATGTAAGCGGCAGCCTGTCCCAAATCGTAAAGGTACCAGTCGTTTGGTTTGCCGTTGCGGGAAAACAATTTTTTACCCGCAAGCAGCACTAAAACCGGAGCGTGCCGGCACCAGATTTTATTTCCCTCAGCCAGCGTGCCGAAAATTTTGGAATAGGTTTCATCTCTGCCGCGAACGCCCACAATAAAACGCCAGGGCTGCTCGTTGAAACAGGAGGCGGACCAGCGGGCGGCTTCGAACAATCGTTCCAATTTTTCCGGTTCAACTTCCCTGTTATCAAACGCCCGCGGACTCCAGCGTTTGCGAATGAGCTCGTGAACAGCCGGTTGAGTGTTCGCCGATTTATCCATTAAACCTCCCTTTGTGATTTCTTTTTGTAATTTAGGGCTATTGAGCGTAAAGAATCAATGAAAAGTTAAATAAAAAGATCATTAATATATTAGCACTGAAATACTTGTTTTTTGTCAGAATCTGTTAAGCGTGATGCGTAATGAGTTATCCTCACCATCACTCAAAGATTTAAATAATTCAGACAAATTATTTTATGGAGAATAAAAAAACATCTACTTCCTTACAAAAAACATTTTACTATCTTCTGCCTACTACTCCTGCTTTCTGCTCTCTGCTTTCTTCTTTCTGACAATCTTTTGCTTTAATCTTTAATCTTTTTCCTTTAATCTTATTCTTCCACCTTTGCCCTAAAGGGCGGAGAAAAAGGGGAAGGCGTCTTTGTCCCCGGCAATAAATTACTGGGTTAATATCTTTTTATTCCTATGGAATTTATCCTAAACAACTAAACTTCTAAACTCGTTACCTTGTCACTCGTCAATTTTTGTTAACCCTTAACCCATAACCATTAACTATTCATTATTAACAACTTATCTTCTGTATTGTACCGGCTTGTTCGGATTATGTAATCGCTTTGCTTTTAAGAATTAAAACGGGCGTTTCGGCGGGGCATCCTAACCGGAAAGGAAACCAGTGCCCCACTCCGGATGAAGTGTACAACTGGGATTTTCCTTTCGCATATTTGCCCCACAAATATTTTTCGATATTCACGCTTTCAAACAGACTGCGCCTGTTTATGCCCACCTGCCCGCCGTGGGTATGCCCGGCAAGAATCAGGTCAATTCCGAATTCCGCAGAAACATCCAAAGCCCGCGGACGATGGCTCATTAAAATTTTGAACGCATCCTCGTTTTTGCGATTCATAGCCTTTTTAACGGAGGTTCTTAAAAAACCCGAAATATTCCGATGCATGAACACGGGATCGTCGATGCCGATTAATGTGAAAGCGGCGCTTTTGTGTTGAATGGCTGTGCTTTCGTCACGTAATAACCGGACAGGGCTCTTTTCAACTGTTTTAAGAATAAACCCGAGGTCGCGGAAGTGTTCGTGATTCCCCAGTGAAAAAAACGCCCCGTGAGAAGAGGGCAATTGATCGATTAAATTCAGCGCATCCTTTAACTGTTTGGTATCATCGGCAAGGTCGCCGGTGATCAACACAAGATCAAACGAATAACGCCTTAAGCGGGCAATCAGCCGTTCGAGATCGTCCAAATTAAAATAGTAGCCCAAATGCAGATCGCTTAGGTGCAGAATCTTAAAATTTTCGAGATCCGAAGGAAGGTCTGAAAAGTACATAGGCACCTGATGAATTTTGACCGATCCGAATGAATCGGCAAATCCTTTGGATGCCGTACCAAGAAAAATTACCGGCGCCGAAGCCGCCATCCATTTTAGAACCTTTCTTCGTTCGGCGGGATTCGGCGTCTGACTTTTAACCGGCGGACTCAGGCGGGCGGCGATTCGGGAGAGGAGTAACGTTAAAAAAGTAAATGGGATGGAAAAAATTGCGGCAAAGCTGAAAATCAGCGTAACCGCAGCCATTGTAAAAGAGATCAGTAAAATCATCCCTCGATTGCCAAACGTTGCGCTGCCGATGATAAGACCGATTGCCAGAAAAGCAAAATAGGGAAAGAAAAAAGCGATGCGGTCAATCCCTTTGGATTTCCAGATTTTTTCATTTGCCTTGCGAACCAAAAACCGTACAGTAAAAGTAAGAAAAGTGTAAACGGTCAGGACGCTCAGAAAAAAGAACATGCGCTGCATTGTGTTTAGTCATTTCCCCTTAGATTTTTAATCTCAAGCGCTGAGAGAACGTTTTTCTTTTTCAAATAAAGAATTTTCTCCCGCCGCTTTCCGCTGTTTTTTTATTCGGTCAATTTAACGCCAAAATAACGTTTGCCGATTTCAGGTAAACAAATTAACCCACATTTTGTTTCCCTCCGTTTATCAGCTAATCTTTTAAAAGGGCAATTATCCGCGTTTTATCCTGATCTTGTTATCATAACCGGAAATGGGGTTGTTTTATTTCTCGCGGAAATATTCGCGGGCTCGGCGAAGGGGAATAAACTTCGATCCGATTAAAAAATTAATCGCTGAGAAAGACAAAAAGAATAATGCGCACAAACAAGAAAATCGAAAACATAAATTTTATTCCGCATCCTCATCGATATCCGGTTCGATTGCAGGCAGAATTTCTTCGCGAATCAGCAGTAAAATAGCCGATTGCGGAACGATCACGTATTTTTGTTTATCGATCTCCACTTCGATGGCAGCCTTGCGCATGAAAATGGCGTAATCGCCTTCTTCAGCCTGCAAAGGAATGTATTTAGGTTCGCTGCGCTGTTCTCCCCACGGTTCGTCCGAAAGATCAGCCGGATCGGCAAGGGGATAACCCGGTCCGACCTTAACCACAAAACCGGCTTGTACCTTCTCCTTCTCTTCCACGCCCTGCGGCAGGTAAAGCCCGTGAGAAGTGCGGGCGCGCGATTCGTCCGGTCGGATTAAAACCCGATCGCCTACAACGACGATTTTTTTATTAATCATTGTTTAAATACCTTGGTTAAAATAAGCGCTAAATCTACCATAATTGAAACGCGATTTCAAATGATTCTTATTAATAAACTCATCGAATAATAATCAGTTTCCTGCCGATTTGTAAATTATTGACGCGCAAAATAATCCAGTAAACTCCGGAGGCTACCGCCGTATTGTTCGTGTTTTCCGCCTTCCAGAAAAGCTGATGCGCGCCGGCGCTCATTTTTTTTTTGTTCCGTCCGACTCCCAGACCTTTTGCCCGTTGAGGCTGTAAACAGTGAGCCTTGGAACGCCCGCTTCCGGCAGGGTGTAGCGCAAGGTCACGCTTTGATTGGACGGATTCGGGAAAACAGTCAATTGAAATGATTTTGGCTTTGAGCCGTTTTTATTTTCGACGCTTGTCGCCAAATTGGAAGAGCCCGGGGTCGGTTTCATGATTATCCAGTTGTCTTCGCCGTCGGGAAAGCGACCGAACGACAGATCTGCGGTTTGCTCGCCGAAACTGAGCGAATCGAGGAATGTTCCGCCGTCCGGGGCGACAAGACCGATGAATTCTCCCCCGGCAGCCAGTTTGAACGAGGCGTGAAGTCCTTCCTGTCCCGCGTCGTTGTCGCACCAGATCAATCGGTATTCGCCCGGCGCAAGGGAACGGACGGTATCCGGAAATTGCCATTTATCGGGAGCTTCCGAATCGTCGGTTAAATAAAGTCCGGCTAATGAAACCGATTTTGTACCCTTGTTGTAAAGCTCAACCCAATCGTCGTATTCGCCCGCGGGATCCGCATTGGTCATGTCGTTCTTGGCAAGAAATTCGTTGATTACCAATCCCGAAAAATCGTCTTTAACGCTGCTGATTTTAATTCCCCCGCGGGAAGGATAAAAGGTTTTTGCGCCGCTGACATTTTCCGCTTCGATTTGAAAATGCCCGAAACCGTACTCACCAAGCGGAGGCAGGGTCACAATCCAGCGGTCCCGGTTTTCCACTATCGGAGCTCCGTAAACGGGCGCGCGAGTCATGTCTGACTTTTGCACAACGGTCAAATTTCCCGGTTGAAAATTTAAAGTGACTTTTTTCAGCGGAGGGTAAGCAAAAGCCGAAATTTCCACTTTGACGGAATCATTTTCGCCAATTATTTTCGGAGACCATTTTAGCGCGTAAATAACCGGAGCAGCCTCAATAAATTTAATCTGCGAACCCGCGGTGGAATATCGGCGTGACACGTATTCTTTAATGCCGTATTTGACATGTTGATTTTCGTAGTGCGCGAGGTTGTAAGAGTTGTAAAAATCTTCGATTGTAAATCCGTAATCTTTGGTGCGATAGGTATCGGCTTCGGCAAAGGGGGCGATGCGGTCTTTGATTTCGTCGATTTCGTTTTGCCAGAGCCGGAGCGCAAAAACGCTGTCGCGGTAGAATTTAAGATAATGAGTGTAGAGATTCCGCAGCGAGGGGTTATTCATGATGCGTTCCGCCAGGGGGCGCGCTCCGTCGGTGACTTTGGGGAAATCGTAAATATCGGCGTTTGCCCAGTCGATGCCGAAAAAATCTACCCCAAAGGTGTTGTCGTAATCGTAGGGAATAAGATGAAATTTCTTTTCCGAATAGTCGTAATACAAATAATAATTGTTCATCAGCGACCAGTAGTCGTCCCATGAGCCCAGCAAAAGGTTGGCGGCGAAATATTTCATCAAATCGGGAACATCGAAAACAGACATCAAAGAATCAATAAAAACATCGTCAGCGGTCTTATTGAGGATGCGTATTAGCCGCGCCAGGGGTTTAAAATCGTAAGTTTGCACGTTGGTTTTTAAATTGTAGGGTCGCTCTTCATCGTAATAAGGATAGTAATTTTGCGGAGAATCGCCGCGCCAGGTAAGGTCGGCGGGCCAGAGACATTTCCACAAATTACCGCTCGGATTTTTAAAATGAGTTTTCAGAAATTGTTCATCTACGTGCTCCACCAGAACGTACAAACCGTAATAGGCGCCGTTGATGTAAACCGCGACGTGGGCGGAAGCGCTGGCGTGCAGACCGATCTTCTCGAAAAAATCCCAGCACAATTTGCTGCGCACTATGGAAGGGTCGTTGTGTTCGCCGTTCAGATTTAATTTCTCGATCCCGAAAAATTTGCGTCCCGGTTCAAAAGTGTTGAAAGAGAGTTTAAACGATTTCTTAGCAGCGGTGCGCGAAGTGTTCCCGCGCAGCCGGAACCCGACCGCCGAAACAACGGTGTCGATCAGAGCGTTTTTGAAACGAACCGTACAGGGATGCAGCGAATCGCTGTACGCGTTATCCGGGTTAAATATCCAATCGAGGCGCTGGGGATCGATCGTAATTTCGATGGTCGCCACCTGCGAGTCGTTAAAAATTAAAGCGGATTTCCCGGCAAAAATTATTTTAGGACTAAAAAGAAAAAATCCCGTTAAAACCGATAGTAGTAAAAGCCGCATGTTATTTAACCAATTTTGTTTGTTTAACAGCCATGACAATATAATACAAATCGATTGCATTTATCTAAAATTTTTTGAAGGATTACGGGATAAAAATAAAGGTTGAATTAATTCGCTTATTTCGATAATTTCAAATAATTTAAAAAAAGCAGAAATTAACAAAATTCTTTTTACACAGATCGGGTAGCTTAAAAATGTTGCGTCGTGATTTCGTCAGAAATCTGTTTTATTCCGCGGGTCTCATCCTTTTGCGACCGTTAAAATTGTTAAGAGCTCAGCAGACCGGCAATTCGCTTTTAAAGATTAAAAAAGACGGAAGAATCACAGCCCGCATTCAGGCGCGTTTCTTCAGAAACAATCCGTACATAAAACTCGACGACTTTGCCGAAGCAAATAATTTCGGGATTTTCACCAATACAACCCGCAAAAAAACGGTTCTGAGAATCAGCGCCGTCAAATTTAAATTCACTCATAACAATCCCTTTGTGGTTGTCAACGATCAGATTTTCCAGATACTGTTTACGCCCGTCTGGCAAAACGAAGCGCTTTGGGTGTCTGTCGATGAATTAATCAGCCTGATCAATGAATTTACTCAGTTCCG
This sequence comes from Calditrichota bacterium, assembly GCA_013151275.1. Lineage (GTDB taxonomy): Bacteria > Calditrichota > Calditrichia > Calditrichales > Calditrichaceae > Caldithrix. The sequence continues at coordinate 9,843 of JAADIP010000107.1, forward strand.
TCTTGAATACGACGCCCCGTCAAACACGATAAGTTTTACCCATAAAAACGTCAATATTACGACGATCGATTTTGAGCACAAATCGAACGGAACTCTGATTTTGGTTTCCACAACCCAGCCCTTTGCCGATAAGCAGCTCAACACAAAAATCGTCAACGGCTGGCTGTATCTGGAGATCGTCGGCGGCAAGGGGGATGCAAAGGCGTTGTCCCGAAAAGTGAAAGACGACGTAATCGCCGAAATCCGCGCCCTTCAATTCGAACAGTTGCTTTCGATCGGTTTTCGTCTGAAAAAGACGCCCGAGTCAAGCGAAGTAATCTTTAATTCCGGGTCGAACCAGATTCTGCTTACGTTACGCAATTCGTCGATAGCTCACAACGATTCGGACGATCAAACCCCGTCCGATAAACTTGACGAGGAGCTGGAACGGCAGAAATCGGAATGGCTGATCGACACAATTGTGATCGATCCCGGTCACGGCGGAAAAGACCCCGGCGCCCTCGGTTATTACAAATTAAAGGAAAAAGACATCGTTCTTGCCGTGGGATTAAAATTGGGCGAATATTTAAAGAAGCGGCTGCCGGGGGTAAAAATTTTGTACACCAGAAAAACCGACACGTTTATTCCTTTGTGGAAGCGGACAAAATTCGCCAATGAAAATCACGGCAAGTTGTTTGTGAGCCTGCATTGTAATTCAAACCGCAAACGGAGCGTAAACGGATTTGAAACCTATTTTTTGAGCGCGGAAAAGGATGAACGGGCGCGCGACGTGGTTTTAAAGGAAAACGAATCTATTATGTTTGAAACCTCCGACGATAAAAAACGTTACGAGGGGGTGAATTTTGTACTTGCAACCCTTGCTCAAAATGCGTTTATTAAATACAGCCAGTACTTAGCTTCGGTAGTGCAAAAGTCTTTGAAAAAATTTCTCCGTCCCGTGGGCATGAGAGATCGCGGAGTTAAACAGGGTCCGTTTTGGGTGATGGTGGGGGCGACCATGCCAAATATCTTAATCGAAATGGGTTATATTTCGAATAAAAGCGAAGCAAAGTTATTGAGGCGAAAATCGACGCAGGCAAAAATTGCTCTGGGTATTACGGAAGGAATAATTAAGTTTAAAAATGACTTTGAAAGTGCATTGTGAGGATTCGGATGGAACGACCGATTGGCGTGTTTGATTCCGGCGTTGGCGGTTTGACCGTTGTTAAGCAGTTAAAGAAAATTCTTCCCGACGAACGGCTGGTTTATTTTGGCGATACGGCAAGAATTCCTTACGGAACAAAGTCCAAACGACTGATTCGACAGTTTGCCCTGGAAGACGCCTTATTTTTGCTGCAATTCGATATCAAATTTTTAGTCGTAGCCTGCAACACCGCTTCATCCGGCGCATTGCCCGTGTTGCAAGAACGGTTGGAAATTCCGGTTGTGGGAGTGGTTGAACCTGGCGCAAGGGCGGCGGCGGAAAAAACCAGGAATAAAAGGATCGGCGTGATCGGTACCAGCGCCACAATCGCCAGCAGTTCGTACGCCAAAGAAATCAGGAAATTAATGCCCGAAGCGGAGGTGTTGGGGCAGCCGTGTCCGCTGCTGGTACCTTTGGTGGAAGAAGGCTGGCTGGACGGCGAAGTAACTGTTTTAACGTTAAAAAAATATTTGAAAGATTTAATAGAAGCCGGAGTCGATACGATTATTCTCGGATGTACGCATTATCCCCTTCTGGAACCGACCATCCGGAAAATCGTTGGACCGCAGGTTGCTTTAATCGATTCCGGAAAAGAAACGGCGAAAGCGGTAAAAAGGGTACTTGAAGAAATAAAACTGGTTAACCGATCTTCCGAAAAGGGAAAAGACCTGTTTTTTGTGAGCGATAGTCCGGAACAATTCGCAAGGATCGGATCGAATTTTTTGGGAGAAGCCTTAACAAACGTTGAACGAATTGATTTTGACGAGTTTTTGATTAAGAATTCATCGTCGCCCTTGTTGAAAAATTTAGAGGTCTTACATGAAGATTAGAATGTTATTTTTTATCATAATGCTGTATTATTCTGTTTCTTACGGTCAGACGGGATTGTCTTCCGGATTTGAATTTTTAAACACCGATTTTTCGCCCAGGACTTCCGCCATGGGCACGGCGTTTATTACCATGCGCGGCGACCTGAACGGAATTTCCGTCAATCCGGCGGGGCTTGCTTTTATTAAGGATCGGCAGTTCTTTTTTAATTATTCCGATTATTTGCTGGATATCAACGGCGGTCAGGCGGGATATTCAACCGAAGTTCCCTATTTAAAAAGAGTGGGAGTCGCCGTTACCTACATGGATTACGGGCAATTCGACGAAACCGATCAGTACGCCGTTTCCACAGGCAAAACATTTTCCGCCTATGATTTTGCCCTTACGCTTTCTCAAGCCGGTAATTTGGACCCTCACTTTAGTTACGGTGTAAGCGCCAAATACATCTATTCAAAAATCGAACGTTACTCGGCTTCTGCCCTGGCGCTTGATTTCGGTTTAATTTACGCCGCTCCCTTTGAACAGGACCTCTACTTTGCGGCAACGCTTTTAAACGTGGGCTGGAATATCTCTTATTACGATAAAATCAAAGAACCCCTGCCCACCTCATTCAACATCGGATTTAGCAAAAAGCTGGCTCATTTGCCGCTGGAAGTAAGCCTGAATTTACAAAATCTTAATCAACGGGCGGACCGCTGGTACGATCGATTAAAACGTTTTTCCGCCGGCGGGGAGTTTTCGCTAAGCCGGTATCTGCATCTGCGGCTCGGCTACAGCAACGCTCAACATCAAAGTTTGCAGATAAACTCGGCTTCACAAAGCAGCTTCGGAGGAGTTTCCGGCGGATTGTCAATTTTCTGGAAAGAATTCAGGATCGATTATTCGTATTCGAATTTCAGCGATCTTGGCAACGTGCATCGCTTCGGCTTTTCGGGCAGCATCCATTGATATCGGATCGAATTTATGTTTATTGATTATGTGAAAATACATGTGATCGCGGGTCACGGCGGCAGCGGCTGCGTAAGTTTCCATCGCGAAAAATACGTTCCCAAAGGCGGACCCGACGGCGGCGACGGAGGTCACGGCGGCAGCATCGTCATTAAAGGAAACCGCAATTTACGAACCCTGCGGGACTTTACCTACCAAAAACTTTACAAGGCGGGACGCGGTCAGCACGGCATGGGCGATAACCGGCATGGCAAACGGGGAAAAGACATCGTTTTGGAAGTGCCTCTGGGAACCACCGTCAAAGACGCCGAAACCGGCGAAATACTGGGCGATATCGTTGAAGACGGGCAGCAGGTGATCGCCGCGAAGGGCGGTAAAGGCGGACGCGGAAACGCGCGTTTTGCCACTTCAACGCACCGCAGCCCGAGAGAATGGGAACCGGGCGAACCAGGAGAAGACCGCTGGATTGAACTGGAGTTGAAATTAATAGCCGATATCGGATTGGTTGGTTTACCCAACGCCGGAAAATCCACCTTGCTGTCACGCATCTCAAATGCGCGTCCCAAAATTGCGGATTACCCTTTTACAACGCTCGAACCCAATCTGGGAATCGTCTATTACCGGGATACCACCAGTTTTGTGGTCGCCGATATTCCCGGTTTAATAGAAGGCGCGCACGAGGGCAAGGGATTGGGTATTCAGTTTTTGCGCCACATCGAGCGCACGCGGGCTATCGCCTATTTGATTGAGTGCACCGATCCGCATCCCGTCGATACTTTTAAGGCGCTTTACCATGAACTGGAAGCGTACAGCGATCTGATGGTAAAAAAGCCAGCCATGATTGTGCTGACAAAAATCGATTTGATGCCCGAAGATTTTGTCGTTCCGAAATTCAATAAAAAACTGCCGGTAATAATGATCTCCTCCGTTCGCGGCGATAATCTGACGGAGTTGAAAGATCAATTTTATAAATTAATTAAGAAGGCGATTTCTCAGGAAGATTTCGAGTGAATCGGTTTTCTTTGGAAGCATTACTCGGTTTGTATTCCGTCCCTTTGGTGGGTCCCACAAAGCTGCGCAAGCTCATTTCGGTTCTGGGCTCTCCCGAAGCCGTGTTAAACGCCGCTTATCGGCAATTAGTCCAAATCGAAGGCATCGACCAAAAAACCGCCGAGCGAATTAAACAGGGAGCCGACGGCGATTTTGTTCAAAAGCAGCTTTCGAAAATGGAAGAGCACGGCGTCCGGGTTTTAACCTACTGGGACGATCTTTACCCGGATCGCTTAAAGAAAATTTACGATCCCCCGGCGTTTCTTTTTTACAAAGGAAATTTGGAAACTTTAGCGAATATTGCCATTGCCGTTGTGGGAACGCGGTCGCCGACCAATTACGGTCGTTTGATTACCGAAAAATTCGCCGCGGTTTTGGCGCAAAATAATTTTTGTATTATCAGCGGATTTGCCCGCGGAATCGACACCATCGCCCACAAAACCGCGCTCAAAAATAACGCGCCGACTATCGCCGTTCTGGGCAACGGTCTGGATGTCGTCTATCCTCCCGAAAACAGAGAACTGTTCGAAGAAATTACGCAAAAGGGATTGGTGCTTACCGAGTATGCCATGGGCACGCGTCCCGATGCCGGTAATTTTCCCAAACGCAACCGCATCATCAGCGGCATAAGCGCCGGAGTTCTGATAACCGAAGC
>JAADIP010000002.1 GCA_013151275.1 Calditrichota bacterium
AAACGGCAAGAATATTCCGCGTATCGGCGTCAACGGATGTACGTTTGGAATCCGCCGTCGGATTACCGAAAATTCCCGTTTGATCTCTTAAGATGAGTTTGCCTTCGGCGTGAATTTCACTTTTACTGATGCCTTCGTAACTTTCATCTGGTCTCCCGACATCAACCTGAACAGGACCGTTTATTTTATCGAGATCATAAAGTCCCATGGGTAAATGAAAGCGCGCGGAGACAAGGTTGCCCAGATCTACCGCGTTGTTGATCCGGTACCAACCCTTATTCTGCAGAATTCTTCGCGCCAGCGCTTCGGAAGAAGGACGGTAGCGCGTAGGTTCCCACCCTATTCTTCGATACAGGCGGCGCACGTGCCCGATTATCTCATTGGAGGACAGGGGATCTTTAGCGAAAGTCTTTTTAATATAATCAACCAATTCTTCGTAAAGTTCGGGGAAGCGTTCATCTTCTTTGTCGATTTTAACTTCGTTTCCCTCGACAATCCCCAATTTAAAATTCGGAATGCGTCTCTTTATGATTTCCGATATCGTAATTTCCGCCATTGGAATCTCCGGAGAATTGTTCGTCTGGTATTAAATTAAACTTTTGAAGAATGTTAAGCAACAACAATGATCGCGCCTGCGGAAATCACAAAAAGCTTTAAAAAAGACGGGAAAACAAAATTTGAATTTCAGGATCAGAAAGAATTGTTTAGAGCGTCCGAGAGCAAATGTTCCGCAACAAGTTCATTCATTTTGGCTTTAAACTGCTTATAAGACTGACTACCGATGAAGCGGGCAATGATATTACCCTGTGAATCCAGAATAAATGTCTGCGGAATGGTGGAAGAAATCCCGAATTGCTGAATGCTCTGTCGATCGCCGATCCAGATGGGATAGGTCACGCCCGTAACTTTCACCATTTGTTTAATTTTAGAAGTGTCGGAAAGAACGGCAATGCCCACAACTTTCACATTATCCGATTTATACTCTTTATAAATTTTTTCCAAAGCCGGCATCTCTTTTATGCACGGAGTGCACCATGTCGCCCAAAAATTTACAATTGTAATCGAACTGTTAAGACTCTTCAGCGTTTTTGTATTACCCTGAAGATCGTGGAATTTGGTTTCCATAATCCGGGTTTTCGGATTCACTGCGATTATCTGTGAAATCAACACTAAAAGAATAATAACCGTGACCAAAAAGAATTTTCTTACTAACAAAATATTTATCTCCATTGATTTATGAACAAATTTTTTAACCGAATATGTGTAAAATATTCTCAATAACTGTTACAAAATAGTTAACGTCTCCGCTCATAATTATTAACCCGATTACCGTAAGATAGATCCCCGATACAACGGAAACAAGTTCTTTTGCCCATATCTTTTCCCGTTTAACTAATTTTACACCTGATAGTAAAAGCAAATATCCTGCCAACAAAAAATTAAATACCAAAACCGGAGCAAAAAAATCCATCTGGGGTCGCGCGATTTTCAACTGCGCCGCAATTAATACGAAGCTCAAAAACATTGAATAACTGCTGATAAGCGGTTGATTTTTTCTTCCGATCCTTTTAACCAGCCAACTGAAAAAATCCCCTTTCGAAATCCCGATCCATCTAAACCCGGAAATCAATAAAATCAAGCCGAGAACAATCATCCCGATCTTCGTTCCAAGAAAGAAATAGGAGAGCCATCCCAACGCGATTCCGGCAATCGAATTAATCACAAAAAATTTTCCCAACCATTTGATTGCCTGTAATCGGTTTTGCCACTGAATATGAAAAAGCAGCAAGCTTCCCCATAAAAGAAAATTTGCCAAAAGAATTAACGCCATTTTTCCCGACTTCTTTTATCCATAACAAAAACCGTAAGTTTAACAAATGAATCAATATCAAACAATTGAAAATTTTGTTTGAAATAAAATTTTTATGAATACTTTTCGTAAAATTAAATTTTAAAATATCTTCTAATTTATTATCTTTCAGGATAATCAACGGAATTGTGGGGAAAGGCAATGAAAAAAAGTTTCCGGATTTACGTCACCCGGAAGATTCCTGACGCCGGGCTGGAGCTTTTAAAAGAAAGAGGCTATAGTCTCATTGTTCATGACAGTGAAACTCCGCCGACCAAAGAAGAGCTTGCCAGAGAGCTGAAAGATTGCGACGGATTGATTTGTCTGCTCTCCGATTCGATTGACCGCGAATTAATCGGGTCTGCCCGCAGGTTAAAAGTTATCGCCAATTATGCCGTGGGTTTCAATAATATCGATGTGGATTTTGCCACAAAGCGCAAAATATTTGTAACCAACACGCCGGACATTTTAACGCCGGCGACAGCCGACCTGACCTGGGCGCTAATTTTAGCAGTGAGCAAACGAATAGTGGAAGCCGATGCTTTTGTTCGTTCCGGCAGGTTCAAAGGATGGCAGCCCGAATTGTTTTTGGGATACGACGTTACCGGTAAAACCCTCGGAATTGTGGGAGCCGGAAGAATAGGGCAGGCTGTGGCGCGCCGGGCTAAAGGCTTTGAAATGAATATCCTTTACGTTTCCAATTCTCCGAAAGAACAATTTGAGGCGGAGACCGGGGCGAAACGCGTTGAATTGGAAGAATTGCTTAAAACTTCGGATTTTGTTTCCATCCACTGTCCCCTAACACAAAAAACCTTTCACCTGCTGGATGGAACTCGTTTACGTTTAATGAAGCACGGAGCAATTTTAATTAACACCGCCAGGGGTCCGGTTGTTGACGAAACCGCACTGGTGGATGCTCTGAAATCCGGACGCTTAGCCGGCGCCGGTTTGGATGTTTATGAAAACGAACCGCAAATTCACCCGGAACTGCCGACTATGAAAAACGTTGTCTTACTTCCTCATATAGGAAGCGCAACAACCGAAACAAGAAATGAAATGGCGCGAATGGCGGCAAAAAATGTCATTTCCGTTCTGGAAAAAGGAAAAGCCGTTAATCCGGTTAATAGTCCCTGTTAATGAGAGGACAGAACTTTTGGTTCTGATAAATAATTTTTAATTTTAGTATTTTAATTTAAACACAGGGAGCCGATATGCGAATTTTTAAACTGGTTGTTGGACCGTTTGAAATGAATAGTTACATCGTAGCCGAAGACAATGGCGACAAATGCTTTTTAATCGACCCCGGTGACGAACCCGATAAAATTATCGCTGAAATCGAAATAAACAAGTTGCTGCCTACCCGAATAATAAACACTCATAATCATATCGATCACACCAGACATCTATCCGTAATTAAAGAGCATTTTAATATTCCTTTTTATATTCACGAGGACGACCTCCCTTTGTTGGAAACCTTAAAAGAACAAGCTCTGTTTTTCGGATTCGAAGCCTCTCCGGTGCCGGAAGTTAACGGATTTGTGAAAGACGGAGAAACTTTTCAACTGGGCGATTTGAATTTTAAAATTTTACACACTCCCGGACACAGTCCCGGAAGTATTTGCATCTATTCGGACGGACATGTTTTTGTGGGAGACGTGCTCTTTAAGGAATCCATCGGACGAACAGACCTTTACGGCGGAGACTACAAAGTGTTAATGACTTCCATTCGGGAAAAATTATTAACGCTCCCTGACGATACCATAGTTCATTCGGGACACGGACCTGAAACGACCATTGGCATTGAAAAACAAAAGAATCCCTTTTTACAGAATATTCACCTGGAATAATCGACAATTCAATATCCTGCGAGACTCGGAAAATGGACTTAAAAGATCGCATAGTTTTAATTACCGGCGGAGCCGTTCGGATAGGACGCGCCATATCGCTGCAAATGGCTGAAGCAGGCGCCGTGGTTTGCTGTCATTACAACTCAAGCGACGAACGGGCGTCAGAGCTCAAACAATTAATAGAACGCAAGGGCGGGCGGATAAGGCTGTTCAAAGCCGATCTCAATAATCCGCAAAACGGCGTCCGCTTGGCGCAAGAGGTTCACGCTGTTTTTAAGAGAATCGATGTTTTGGTCAACAACGCCGCTGTCTTTTTCAAAACCCCTTTCGGCTCCGTTTCCGAAGAGCAGTGGGACAGGTTAATGACCGTCAATTTAAAAAGCGTTTTTTTCCTTTCGCAGGAAGTCGCAAAATTAATGTTAAAGCGCAAACAGGGAAAAATTATCAATATCGGCGATAGCGGAGCCGTTCACCCTTTTCCGTCATATTTGCCTTACAGTATCAGCAAGGCGGGCGTAATGGCTCTGACAATCGGACTGGCAAAAGCGCTTGCACCCCATATTCAGGTAAATTGCATCAATCCGGGACCTGTTTTAATTCCCGAAACTTTTCCCGACAAAGATAAACAATATGCCATTGAGCAGACCTTGCTTAAACGAGAAGGAAGCGCCGAAGACATCGCCCGCACGGTTCGCTTTTTAATCGAAGGCTCCGATTACATTACCGGAACGTGTATTGATGTTGACGGAGGAAGAAGGATCAGATAACTTTGACCGCAGGTTAAGCCGATTTTGCAGATTGCTCTGATTGAATCGACTTTTTTGATTTTTATGCTTAAATCAGAAAATTTGTTTTGTTCTCTATTGTGTACTTTTGGTTATTTTAACCGCTGATTGCGCAAAAGAGAATTGTTCTTTCGCGATAACGGAAAAATTGTTGTTTGAATATGATTATTTTTTTAAACTTGATTTTCGGATGATTAATTCGTTTTTATTTTAATCAAATAATCGCCGAAAAACGATTGTTTGGATTACAAATATCAAACCTCCCAAAAAGAAAGCCTTCTGCTCTGAAAAGGGCGGGGGGCTTTTCCTTCATATTTTAGGTTTTTCATCACAAATAAATATTTTATTTTTTTTATTTTTAGTCGAATAAGAGTTTAAAAAAGGAGTTTTAAATGGCTTACAAAATCAGCGGCATGCTTTTAATCCTGTTTTTTTCCACGTCTCTGTTTGCCAAATCAACCGTTATCAGTCACGCCCCGACGCGTATTTCCGTTATTCCAACAAACGATGGCGCTAAAATTTCGTGGACTTTGAATTTACCGGATACAGTCCTTTCCTTTAACAACAGTAAACCCAGCGGAATGTGGGGACCGCATTTAAATCAGGCGCTGGGCTGTGTTTTTGATTTAAGCGAATTTCCCGACGCCACCCTTGAACAAATTGACTTTGTACATTTCAGCCGCGAATTAATGCACGGACCTTATTACTATCGCATTCTGTTTTTTGATATGGACAGCTCCAAACTTTTTTACACTATTGACAGTCTTGTGGCGGGAGATTCTTATGACCTTCCCCGCTTTGAGATAGGAGTTCCCCTCGGCTCCGTCCCCGCGCGGAATAAAGTGGGTATTTTTATTCAGGGACTTTCTACGCCCGACAGCGTAAATACTTTTCCAGCCCTGATGTCGGATTCCAGCGCTTATATCCCGGGAATCAGTTACTATTTGGTCGATGTGAACGATCCTTTTTTAAAGAAGGACCCTAATTACACAAACTTTTGGGAATTATTTGACATATCGCCCAATTCCACCAATTTTATTCTTGATTTGTGGATCAATATAAACGGCTCAAAAATTGACGTTTCCCGAAATTCGGACGGTATCCCTTATCCCGGGGTGCCCGACCAGGCTTCGTCCGTTTATTTAGGCGAGCTCTCTGCGGAAAAAGCAGCCCGCGTCAGCCGCGTTGATCAATCGGGAATAATTGATGGTTTTTACGTTTACCGGGGCGACACAACGGGAAACGCCATGGAAGTGATCGCTACCGTTGATCCAGATCTCAGGGAATTTTTAGACACAACTCCTCTGGCGGACAGCAGCTATTTTTACGCGGTTTCTTCTTTTAATTCCCTTACCACTTCTCTCCCTACGCGCGCATCGTATTATCAGCCCAAAATCATGAAAATCAGCGAATCTAAAATTGACGATAATAATGATTTTGTTCCCGATCTGCTGGGCAGATTTGTCGCGCTGCGCGGGACAATCGTTTCTCCGAATTTCAGCGGCAGCCTTCAATATTTTTTAAACGACCAAACCGGAGGCATTCTGCTTTACAGCCCTGATTTTACCGCTGACTTACAAATCGGCGACAGCGTTTTTGTCGCCGGTTATCTGACGCAATACAAGGGTTTGACCGAACTGAAAATCGATTCACTTGCCCTTATTCAAAAACTGGGAAAGCATTCGGTTGACACTTTGAAATTAACGCTTTCCGAAATAGACGAAAGCGTTGAAGGACGTTTAGCCGTGTTCGACAATCTTCAGATCATAAATCCCGGCGAATGGCCCGCCGAGGGAAAAAACGGCTCCAAGGTGAAAGTTACCGACGGCACAGACACGCTGGCTTTATTCATCGATAAAGATACCGATCTTGACGGCTGGACGCCGCCTTCGGGAAAATTCCGTCTTGTTGCTATTGTCGATCAATACACGAGCCTCACTCCCGCCAGTGAGGGGTATGAATTGCGTCCGCGCTTCCGAACGGATTTCATTCCTTCCACGGGAATCGGTTTTGACGAAACAGGCATCGCGGAGCGGTTTTTTCTGGAACCCTGCTATCCCAATCCTTTTAATCCGCGGACGAATATTCGTTATCAACTTCCAAAAAGATGCCTCGTGCAAATCCGAATCTTCGATATTCGGGGGCGGCTGGTTAAAGAATTGATGAACGAAACGCAGAATCCCGGACAGTACACTATTCCCTTTACGGCAGATGATTTGGCAAGCGGAATTTATCTTTTGTCTTTTAAAGCGGGAACGTTTACGAACAGTCAAAAATTAATTTTATTGAAATAAAAAGCCTTCCTCAAAGGGAAGGCTTTTTTCTACCAGCGCCCTTTACGATTCCAGCCGTGAGGCGCGCCTCCGACAAAATGACCCTTTCCGCCCCGACCCGAAGTACGGAGCGTTTTAATGTGATGTATTTGCCAGGAATATGATTTATCAAGGTTCTTTTTTATTAAATTGAAAAACAGAGGATTTTGAGGATTTTTAGGTTCGTTCCGGAATGGGATGGTACGTTTCATATTGCCCCCTTTCTTACGGATGTTGAAGTGACCTACTATTTATTAACGCCGAAACCACTAAAAAATTTCCCTAAAAATTGAAATATGATGATTGTCACATACTTTAGAGAATAATATTGCTTATCTTTTCGTTGATACTTAGTAATTCTCTATTTTACTTAAAACTCGGAATATTTATTATGGAAAGACGCGGATTGTCGAGACTGACAATCAATGATACAACGCTTAGATTTAAAAAGCTGAGCAACAGTATGTTCTGGGCGAGGTTGTCCCCGCACTTTCAGTTACTAAATCTTTCCAAGAGCGGTCTTTCGTTCGAAACAACCTTCCCGTTAAAAATCGGCGATAAATTATATATTAAAGCCTATTTCCCCGACGGAATGTGCATCCCTTTAAAGGGCGTGGTAAAATGGAAAAAAACCAATTCTAATGTGGAGCACCATTTCGTCGGCGTTCAATTTTTGCCCTTCGGCGATCATCACGAATACAATGATCTGAATTCCCTCAAATATTTAAGAAAATTATTACCGTCTTCGCAAAAATTTAGCGACGAAGACGAGGGCGATTTCGCTAACCTCTCTTAAACCGCCGATATTCCTTCCGCATTTCAAAACAAAATCATGGCAAAATTCCTCGAACTGTCCGTGAATCTACTTTTGTAATTTGAACCCGATTTGTTTATTCGATATATTAAACGAATTTAATATTTAAACTTGTATTCCACTTGCAGTTGGAATAGACCGTTATGTTGAAATATTTTTCGTGTACTTTAAAGCTTTAATCAGGTTAAACGTTTTTGAACGGGATTTGCTATGAGAATTAAAAATTTAGCTTTGCATTGGCAAATATTCATCGGATTACTTGCCGGCGTCCTTCTTGCTGTTTTTTCTCGAATGTTTAATTTCGAACCTTTTGTCACGGAGCGGGTGGCAATATTGGGCACGATTTTTCTGCGGGCGCTTAAAATGATTATTGTGCCCCTGATTGTTTCTTCCATCATTTCGGGAGTAACAAATATCGGCGACGCAGAGAATTTCGGCAGACTTTCGTTAAAAACCTTTGCTTACTACATTACAACCAGCCTTTTCGCCATTTTAATCGGATTATTATTCGTGAATCTGATTTCACCGGGAACCGGCGCAAACTTCGGGTTTCAACAGGTGCCCGAAAATCTGCAAACCACCGCCCAGGGTTTCGGGGATATTATTCTTCGCATTATCCCCACCAATCCCTTAGCGTCCATGGTAAAAGGCGATATTCTTCCCACCATCTTTTTTTCGATCCTGTTCGGATTTTTTATTACCAAATCGCCCGATCCTTATCGTCAGCAGCTCACCGATTTTTTTCAGGGTGTGTTTGAAGTGATGATGCGGTTAACCCATCTTATTATTAAGTTTGCTCCGATCGGTGTTTTTGCGTTGATAGCAAAGATTATCGCTCAAACGGGTCTGGACGCCTTTGCTCCCCTTTTCCGGTATATGATTACCGTTATTTTGGGATTGCTCTTTCACGCCACAATTACTTTACCGCTGCTTGTTTACTTTTTGGGCGGCATTTCGCCCCTGGCTCATTTTAAGGCAATGTCCGCCGCCCTGATGACGGCTTTTTCAACCTCGTCTTCTTCCGCAACCTTACCGCTGACCATCGATTCCATTGAAAATAATGCCGGAGTATCAAACAAGGTAAGCAGTTTTGTCCTTCCCCTGGGCGCTACAATCAACATGGACGGTACGGCTCTGTACGAATGCGTGGCGGCGATGTTTATCGCTCAGGTGTACGGAATAGATTTGAGTTTCGGGCAGCAGCTCATAGTGGTAATTACCGCCTTGTTGGCAAGTATCGGAGCCGCGGGGATTCCCATGGCGGGACTGGTAATGATTACTATTATTTTGAAAGCGGTCGGCTTGCCGTTAGAAGGCATCGGATTAATTTTAGCGGTCGATCGGATTCTGGACATGCTGCGGACATCGATAAACGTTTGGAGCGACAGTTGCGGGGCTGTTCTCATCGCCCATTCCGAAGGCGAAACCGGACTTAAGGTTTTGAGACAAAAAGCTAATTAGTTTTTTCCGTTTTTAATGGGTATTTCCAGTTCAAAAGTAGTCCCCTTGTTAATTTCGCTTTGGATATTAATTTTCCAGCCGTTTTCGTCGGCAATACGTTTAACAATTGCCAGACCCAATCCTGTTCCGCTTTTTTTGGTCGTAAAAAACGGCTTAAATATTTTGTTCAGATATTCTTTCGGAATTCCTTTTCCCTCATCCCGAATCGATATTAAAACCTTCGGATCGTCCAGATCGCCGTTGTCTTTAAAGTTGCGGATTTTTTTGATTCGTAAAATAATATTCCCCCCGTCGGTCATCGCCTGAACGGAGTTCAATAACACATTCATAAGAACCTGCTGCAGCAAGTAGGGGTCTCCGTGAACGATGATGGGCTTTTCTCCGAATTCGGCTCTGATAATGATTTTGTTTTTTCTTGCCCGGCTTTCCAACATCTTAATAAGAGTCAAAACCGTTTCTTTTAAATCGATTCTTGATACCGAATGAGGCTGTTTTTTGGCAAAGGCAAGGTAGCTTTCCACCACAGTGTTAAGCCGCTTTGTTTCTTCAAAAAGAATATCGAAAAATTCCGATTTTTTTATTTTTTCGGGAACCAGATCCCGAATTATTTCCACGGCTCCGTGGATGGAAGCCAACGGATTGCGCACTTCGTGAGCCAGACTTGCCGTTAGTTCACCTATGGTCGCAAGGCGATCCGCGGCGCGCAATTCTCTTTCTAACTCCAGCATCTTCTCGGTTTGTTGTTTTTGCTTTTCGTTCAACTTTTCCAATTTCAGCGCCAATTGGTGATATTTTTCGGCTTTCTCCTGCTCGCCCTGGGCTTTTAACCCGGTTAAATATCCGATCACGTTAAACAGAACAATTTGCATAAATCGCAAAAGATTGGTTTCGATTAATCCTCCCCATTGTAACATTACATGAGGCAGATAAAAAATGGTGACGACGATTGCCGATCTTACGCCGCCCTTGACTCCGAACTGAAAGGCTGCTAACAGAATGGGGATAAAATACAATTCCATAAAGATTAGATGAAACTGCCAAATTGAGGTGGGCGTGTTGTAATGGAAATAAGAAATGAGAAGTATCAAACCTGAAATGAAAATCAACCACTTTCTTTTTTGGGCAGTCATTCTTAATCCTTAATTATCCTTAATTATTTTATTTAAATTACTTTAACCTATCCAATTTTTCAACTTAAAACAGGAATCGGACTCAGCTTATGGTCTGTTTTTTCGGGTTATACGACGCCTTTTGCCGTTTTGTTCTTCCTTTCGTCCCGGTTTTAATATTTGATGCAGGCTTAAATTTTAGTAAGATTTATCGATTAAGAAAAAAATATTTTATAGAGCGCCGAATTATTGGCTCACAGCGCGATCAAACGGAATTCTTCAACCAAACAACAAATCATGAATAATTTGAATGGCGAGTAAAAGAAACAAAACGATCTTCCGTCGGGAATGCTAATCGGGGCAAGGCAGGTTATTTACCGCTCAAAACACTAAAAAAGGCTGCCCTAAGGCAGCCTTTTTCAGGTGGCGCCTCCCGGAATCGAACCGGGGACACACGGATTTTCAGTCCGTTGCTCTACCGACTGAGCTAAAGCGCCAACCGATAATCAAAGATTCCAAATTTATTAATTCATAAATATCGATGCAAATTTATTTCTTTTGAAAATCATCTTAAAACAAACTCATCTTTAAGCCCTTTTTCCTTAATCGGTTTGCCAGGGAATCTACCGACAACAAGGCTTTATTGATGTTTATGTAAAGCGTTGAATCGTAAATCATTTTGCCCAGCGTTCCCTGCTGCGTTTCAATAGTCCTCAGCACTCCTTTCAGCGAAATCGAGAGCGAATCCACTTGTTTGGTGACTTTTTGTATATCTTTTAACGAAGTTTCTATTGGTTGGCGGTTGTCTTCTATCAATCGATTAACTTTTTTAACCGAGTGATTTAATTGTGACAAAGTATAGGACAAACTATCGGGCACTGTTTTAAATTTTTCGGTAATCTGATTCAGATTCGACATCACGGATGTCAAGTCTCTTTGCAAATCGCCTTTGCGCAATAGTCTGTTTAGCGTGGATGTGGTGGTGTCCAGCCGGAAAGTTAAAGAAGACAGGTCTTTTGCCAGTTTATCGATTGTTAATCCCACATCCACAATACGTCCGCCATACTTCCCGTAAAAGGGCTGATGGGCAAGATTCAGTTTTTGGTTCGATTTGCCCGGGTAAATTTCAACTTTCATTCCGGCTAATAATTCGGCGCTTATAATCGTAAATGTGGCGTCTTCGTACAACTGAACGCGATCGTTCAATTCAATTGTGCAAAGAACCTTGCGCCCCTGCCAATTGATGCGCAATACTTTTCCCTCTTTCACCCCGTTCACCGTTACCGGGTCGCCGGGAACCATGCCGCCCACATTGTCAAAGATAATTTGTATTTGGTACTTATTTGTTTGTAACTGGAAACCCTTACCCCAAATAATCCCGAAAATCAGGATAAAGATGGCGAAAATAACGGTAATTCCCACCTTTAATTCTGTTGTAAAAATGGTTTTTTTCATGTTCACGCTGTTCTTTTTTCTAATACTTTTTCCAGGGGAATCTGCTTGGCGGTAGGCACATCCTGGCAGAAAAATTTGATTCCCCTCTGCATCAAGCGATGAAAGGCATTCACTTCTTCTTTACTCAGATAAAGATAGGGCAGATATTCTTTTCGTCCTTCTTTAAAATGAATGCCTCCGATATTTATATTATTTAACTCGACGCCCTTTTTTAACAAGGTTTCCACAGTAAACGGAGAACTGACCAGTACGATTGTTTTGCAAAAATTGTTTTTCGACTCTTTTAACTCTCTCGCTAATTCACCAACGGGAATAACGCGGGCAGCCAGACTTTCCGGCACAATCGAAAGGTACAGCTCCTTTTCCCAATCGTTTTCGGCAACCGAGTCATCGCACAAGATAATCGTATCGGAATTTAAATGACTCGCCCATCCTATTACGACCTGACCATGGATCAATCGGTCATCGATTCGGAATAATTGAATTTCCATCGACATTCCTTAACGTAAAACAATTCCTTTTTGGGCGTCGGTTATTATTTTTTCCAAAAGCTCGTTCCAGTCAAGCCTGTTACAATTAACAAAAAACGACACCAACATGGGAACATTAACCCCGCCGATTACGGCGCTTTCCGGATTTATGTGTTTAATACGGTTGCCAATAATCCAACAACTTCCGCCGACCAGATCCACAAAAATAATAACTTTTTCAGCCTGCTCCTCTTTGATTTTTTGAATAATGTCCTTTTCGATTTCTTCGGAAGACCATCTTTGATTCGAGTAACAATATAATTTGGTTGTCGGCATAATCAGTTTTTCACTGACATTGGCTAAACTGCTTGCTAAATTGCCGTGCGTAATCAAAAAGGTCAAAAATTTACATTTCATTCCAGGTCTTTCTTTAAATAGTCGCGATCCTGATAGATCGGAACCTCGTCTTTATTCATCATGTATTCTTTAAGCCTTTTATTGAATTCTTTAGCGGTATGATATCCGTAGGTTTTAAGCAAATGATTCATTGCTATTGTTTCGGCGATCACGGTAATATTTTTTCCCGGATGAATTGGGAGCGTAATTTGAGGAATTTCAACTCCGAGGATTTCGGTGGTTTTGTCTTCGAGACCGGTGCGATCGTATTCTTTGTTTTTTTCCCAGTCCACAAGATTGACCTCCACCTCGACCCGTTTTTGCATACGAACGCCGCGGATTCCGAAAATACGCCTGACATCAATAAGACCGACGCCGCGAATCTCCAGAATATGCTGGGCAATTTCGCGCCCCTTCCCGATTAAAACTTCTTCTGCCTGGCGGGTAATAATGACCAGGTCGTCCGCCACCAATCTGTGACCCCGCTCCACCAGATCCAGCGCTATTTCACTCTTTCCGATTCCGCTGCGTCCGCTGAACAGGATTCCGATTCCATAGACATCCACTAACGATCCGTGCATGGAAATGCGCGGCGCAAATTTTTCTTCCAGATATTCGCTTAACAAGTGCACAAGCCTGGTGGTGCTCATGGGCGTGCGGAAAACGGAGATGTAACGCCTTGTCGCGGTTTGGATTAAGTATTCGGGAATTTCGTTATCGTTCGTGACAATAATAGCCGGAATTTCGAATTCCATAAAACGAACCACCGAGCGGGCAAGTTGTCTGGGAGGCAGACTAAAAAGGTATTTGATTTCGGTGTTGCCCAAAATTTGAATTCGATCCCAGGTAAACAATTCCACAAATCCCGAAAGTGCCAGACCCGGTCGATGAATTTCACTGGTTACAATCTTACGATTCAAACCGTTTTCGGAACAAACCAATTGAAGTTTAAGACGTTCCAGATTTTCTCTTAATAAAGTCCTTACTGTGATGTATTCATTCATAGTGTCTTTAAGTTAAAAAACTAACATTGCGCTTGCAAAATAAAAAAGAGGCGTTGGTCAAACGCCTCTTAAATATTTTAAATTATTCTTCGATCATTTCGCCGATTTTCTTTTTATCGTGCTCCCTTATTTTCTCTTTGATTTTTGTTATTTGTCGTTCCACATTATCTATGGCTAAATCTATCGATTTAAAAATATCATCGGATCGTTCCTTAATAATAAAGTGCTTCTTGCGAAGCTGAACTTTAAATTCCACCACCTGATCTATTTTTTCGTACGAAAAAATAGCATCTATATTCATGATCTGGTCTGCAAATCGGTCAAGACGTTTTAACTTATCCGCAAGATACTTCTTCAATCGCTCCGGCGCTTTATACCCTCTTGTGGTGATTGAGATGTTCATCACGACCTCCTTCGGTTTTTTGATGATTTATTTGAAGCCCTCGGATGGGCTTGATTATAAATATTCTTTAAATGTTCTATGGATAAATGGGTGTAAACTTGTGTGGTGGAAAGATTCTCGTGTCCTAAAAGGTCTTTGACAACTCTGATATCGGCTCCTGCATTTAATAAATGCGTTGCATACGTATGGCGTAAAACGTGCGGACTTTTTTTCTGAATTTCACTCACTTTGGATAAATATTTTTTTACAATCCTCTGAACAGCCATCGGATACATTTTATTACCCGACTTAAGCACAAAAATATTATCGACTGATTTTGCGGCATATTGAGCTCTAATTAACAAATATTTTTCTAAAATTAACTGCGCGCTTCCGCCAAATGGCACTATTCTTTCCTTGTTCCCTTTTCCGATGACTCGAATAAGTTTTTCCTTAAAATCTACCTGACCGAGCTTTAGATTGATTAACTCCGTGAGTCGTAAACCAGTTCCATAAAAAAGCTCCATGATTGCCAAATCGCGTAATCCCTCGAATGATTTGTAATCGGGTTGTTCCAATAAATTTTCCAACTCTTTGAGCGACAGATATTCCGGTAATTTTTTTTCGAAACGGGGCATTTTCAGCGTGGATGCAGGATTACTCTTTATTTCACCCTGACGTAACAGATACCTGAAAAACGATTTTAAAGTGGCGAGTTTCCGCGCGACCGATCTGCGTGAAATTTGTTGTTCCTGCAAACGGACAAGAAAATAACGTATAATCTTCTTGTCAACCAGATCCCAAAAAACATTCTCGCTTCCGAAATGAGTTTGCAGAAATTCTTCGAACTGCCGTAAGTCTGTTCCGTAAGATTTGATTGTGTTGGCTGAATAACGCCTTTCCAGGTATAAATATTTCAGAAAGGCTCTAATGTTTTTGTTCATGTATTCTACATGTTAAATGATTTCAAGCAGACTCTTCGTACTTACATTCCGGACAACGCAGTATAAGTCCCTTGCTCTTAAGGTTCTTTTCAACCATATAACGATTTCCGCATTGCGGACATTCCTTGTTCACCGGTTTATCCCATGAAACAAAGTCGCATTTCGGGTAATTGGAACAGCCGTAGAACACCCTGCCTTTTTTTGTTCGCCGTTCGACAATTTTGCCGTCACAATCTTCGCGGGGACAGGAAATACCCGTGCTTAACGGTCGGGTGTTCTTGCATTTCGGGTAGTTTGAACAAGCCAGAAAAGCGCCGTAACGACCGCGTTTAATAATCATCGGGCTGCCGCAGATATCGCAAATTTCTCCGGTCTCTTCCGGTTGCTGCTGATCTTCTTCCAGCGGTTTGGTGTTCCGGCATTCGGGAAATCCGCTGCACGCCAAAAAGCGACCGTTCCGCCCCCAGCGAATAACCATGGGTCGCCCGCACTTTTCACATTTTTGTTCGGTTTCCTGAACAACAAGCGACTTCAGCTCTTCTTTTTCCTTTTGAATACGTTCCAGACTGGTCATCAGCGGATTATAAAATTCCGTCATTACCTGCTCGTACGAAGCTCCGTTATTGGCAATTTCATCCAGCTTTTCTTCCATCTTCGCGGTAAACGAAACGTTGAACAAATCGGGAAAACCCTTCACCAAAATTTTGTTTACCGTTTCGCCCAATTCAGTGGCAAATAACTTTTGCTCTTTTCTTTCCACATACTTTCTTTGCAGAATAGTGCTGACAATTTGAGCGTACGTGCTCGGACGCCCGATGCCAAGACGATCCAATTCTTTGACCAGAGTGCTTTCCGTATAGCGCGCCGGCGGCTTGGTAAAATTCTGTTCCGGAATCAGCTCTTTCAATTGGCAGGGAATTCCTTCTTTCAGATTAGCGGGAATTGCCGAGCGGTCTTCATTGTTGTTCTCGCCGAGTTCTTCCTTGTAAACTTTCATGAAACCGGGGAACTTCATGACCTCGCCTTCCGCCTGGAAAATGTACTTTCCGCCGCTTACTTCAACGGTGGTCTTTTCAAAAACAGCCGGCGTCATCTGACACGCCACAAAACGCTTCCAGATCAGATCGTACAGCCGAAACTGGTCTGCCGTTAATTTGTCCTTCAGGGCTTCGGGTGAAAATTCGGGTGAAAGATAGGTCGGGCGAATGGCTTCGTGAGCGTCCTGAGCCGATTTTTTGGTCTTAAAATGCCGGGGACGATCGGGCACAAATTCCTCTCCCAGATTTCCCTGAATGAACTCTCTCACGGCATCGATGGCAACGGGACTGATACGCGTGGAATCCGTACGCATGTACGTGATCAGTCCCACGCTGCCCTGACCGGGAATTTCAACGCCCTCGTACAAAGACTGAGCAATGCCCATGATCCTTTTGGTGGACATCCGCAACCGGCGCGAAGCCACTTGCTGCATTGTGCTTGTGGTAAAAGGCGGAGCGGGCTGACGCTTGACTTCTTTGCGCTGAACCGAAGCGATACCGAATTGTTCGCTGCGCAGGGCGGCAAGATGCTCTTCCGCTTCTTTCTGATTATGAATTTTAATTTTTTTATTATTGAATTTTACCAGTTTGACGCGAAAGGGGTCGTATTCTTCGGCTTTTACCAAAGCAAAGATATTCCAGAATTCTTCGGGGGTAAAATTGCGGATTTCCTCTTCGCGCTCACAAATCAAACGCAGGGCAACCGATTGAACCCGTCCTGCGCTTAATCCGCGGTAAATCACCTCCCATAAAAAGGGGCTTATTTTGTAACCGACAATACGATCCAAAACGCGCCGAGCCTGTTGGGAATACACCCGGTTCATATCGATGGAGCGCGGATGCTTCATGGCTTCATCAACCGCGCCGCGGGTGATTTCGTTAAACTCCACGCGATAAATATCGGATTCGTCTTTATTTAAGATCGAAGAGATGTGATAGGCAATTGCTTCGCCTTCACGATCAGGGTCTGTGGCGATGTAAACTTTTTCCGATTTCTGCGCTTTGTTCTGCAGATCTTTAATAATTTTTTCTTTGCCGCGGATCCGGACGTATTGAGGCTTAAACCCTTCTTCGATGCTCACTCCCAATTTGGTTTTGGGAAGATCGATGATGTGACCGACAGAGGCGGCAACTTCAAAACCGGAGCCAAGATATTTATTTATTGTCTTTGCTTTCGCAGGAGACTCGACGACTACCAATGATTTTTTAGCCATAAGAAAACTTACGTCTCTCCTCTCTCTTAGTAAATAATAATGGAATGTTCTAAAGAATGCAAATGCAAATTTACTTTAATGAATTGTATTTGAACCGAACGGGAACAAAAAACCGTTCCAGGAACTCTGGTTGCCGACATCGTTGTCAAAAATGACAGAAGCGGCTATTATTTTGATATCCTCTATTGTTATCGTGGGCGTTCCGATCGTTAATGCTTTTTCTATCACCATTTCAAATTCGTAATCATCCAAAAGCGCCAATTGCTTCATTTGCAGTAAATAGCCATAGGCGTTCGGATCGATGACCATTTTTTCAACTTCGTGCAGCACCCTGTTAGAACGCTTCGAATACTCCAGATCTTCTTCCGGTAATGAAGTCTTTTCCGGGAAACGGTTAAAAATCCATGTAAAAGCTAAATTTATTTCATTCTCGCTATAACCGCGGGACAATAATTTTTGAGACAAATTACTGTAATTGCCCTTTGATTCAGGTCTGTTTAACTCCTGAAGCAAATAAACGATTATTTCAATTAATTTTTCCTGCATGACAATTCTCTTTATATTTTTTTCAATTATTGAGCTTTTCTACGATTGACTCAATCTCAGGTTCCTTCGTCATTCTAAATTTATTTTTCCTTCAATGCTGTGTTTCAAATCATATTTCAAGAGGTCGAACATCCTCCACAACCAACTGAACTTTTGTAGCGCCCCGCCAATTATTAATGCCCATCCTAAAGGCAATGTCCACCTGCTGCCCGAAACTCAACGAATCTTTGTACTCTCCGGAATTCCACCAGACACATTCGTAGGTCTGATTTCCCTTTTGAACGATAAGTTTTAGATGCTTCCCGTTACTCATCGGATACATTTCACGAATGGTCACTCCCTGAAACATGAACAAGGGCACGGGATTTCCTTCGCCGAACGGACCGAGCTCCTCAATGGTTTTAGCCATATTTAAATGCACCTGATCAATATCGACAACCGAATCGATGGTGATTTGCGGAATCAGGTCTTTTTCGGTGATCGTTTTATTGGCATATTCAATAAACCGCTCTCTGAATTCGGGAAATTTTTCGGGATCGATCGTCAATCCCGCGGCTTTTTGATGTCCCCCGTAATTCAGAAAATAATGATTGAACTGCGTTAAAGCGTTGGTAATGTGAAAGCTGTCGATACTGCGGGCTGATCCGACAAGGTTGCCGTCTTCGTCTTTTGTAAACGCCAGCACGGGACGCCCGTAGCGTTCTTTTAATTTACCGGAAATCAAGCCTATCAACCCGGCATGCCAGTCATCGTTTTCCACAATGATCACCTTTTCCATAAGTTGAGTATCCTGCGGTAAAGACAAGATGACCGTATCCAGATAATTTTGCTGTAAATT
Organism: Calditrichota bacterium; assembly: GCA_013151275.1. GTDB lineage: Bacteria > Calditrichota > Calditrichia > Calditrichales > Calditrichaceae > Caldithrix. The sequence goes on from JAADIP010000002.1 coordinate 18,464, forward strand.
CTGGCGTTTCTGATTAAGTTTATTCAGATACGACGCCAGATAGTGAGCCCGCTCTTTTGATTCGGCGATCAATAATTTAACGGAAGTATCGGCTTCTTCCAACCGTCCCGAGGCGTTCAGCCGCGGCGCCAGAAAATATCCCACCGAAATGGGAGTAATGTTTTTGCCGTTCAATCCCGCCACTTTTTTTAATTCGATCAGTCCCGGTTTTTTGGTTCGTGAAAGTACCTTTAAGCCGAATTTTACCAGCGCGTAGTTTTCGTCGCGCAACGGCATTACGTCGGCAATGGTGCCAATGGTAATCAAATCGAGCTGATCCAATAAAAACTGTTTGAAATCATCTTCGGGCAAAAGCTCTTTGGCAAGCGCCCAGACCAATTTGTAGGCAACAACGGCGCCGCAAATCGTTTTAAAAGGATATTCGGAATCCTTATGGTTGGGATTTATGATGGCATAAGCGGGGGGCATTTGACCTTCGGGCAGATGGTGATCCGTTACCAACACGTCAATGTTCAACTTGTTGGCATAAGCAATTGCCTCAAACGAAGAGATGCCGTTATCGACCGTGATGATTAAATTGGCTTTCATCTCCGCCATCTGATCAACGCTGGAAGTCCGCAAACCATAGCCGTCTTTCTGCCGGTTTGGCAAAAGATACTGAACAGGATAATCGATTTTTCTGAAGAAATACAACATCAGCGCGGTGGAAGTAATTCCGTCCACATCGTAATCGCCGAAAACAATGATATTTTCTCTCTTTTCGATCGCCCGAAGAACGCGCTGCACGCTCTTTTTCATGTTCGGCAAAAGATAAGGATCGTGCATTCTTTCGGACAATCGAAAGGCTTCCAGATGAGAGGGCGGCAGCTTTCGGTTTTCCAATATTACTTCAACAATAGAGCGCGAGGGATCGCTATTTATAATTTTCCATTCGTTTTTAGGTAACCGCAATCTAAATAAACTCCTTTTTCATTTTCCGCTTTTTATCTGTGCAATTATACATAATATTCATTTAGGAAGCAAAGACTCATTCCGTAAAAGTCTTAATATCAATTTTGGATTTTATCGACTCTAAAAACGGCGATGATTTATGCGCCCGTCCGAAACGGTTGCGAACCAGGGTAAAGATCACTTCGCTTTTTCCTCTGGTTATTCCAACGTATAAAAGACGTTTTTGCTCGTCTAATTTTTTGTCGAAAGAGCGATCGTCTTCATCGTTATCACGATAGGTAAAACCGCTGGGAATATTCTCGTCTTCCATTCCGCAAATAATCACCTTGTCAAATTCCAGACCTTTGGCGGCGTACAACGTTAAAAGCGAAACCGCGTTCACGGGTTCGAGATTATCCTGAGTATTGATCAAAGAGATAAAAGCAAGATATTCGCTGATGGACACATCGATGGGCATATTTTTATAATCGGACGCCATTTGCAGAATCCGGCTGAAAAACTCGTGATTGGAATTGTAATAATTCACCTGCAATTTCTGGCTTTGCGAAATCTTTTGCAGACTACTTTCCAACTCTTTTTCGTCTTTTAGAAATTGTTGAACAAACGGTTTGCGAATCCGTGAAAACGGAGAAAGCAATTTGTGAATTCCCGCCTGAAAAAGAATTCTGTCTTCCCGCTGCGAATATTCGTTTTCAACGGCGTTGCTTAGCGCCACAAATTCCGCGAATTCTTCCCCTGAAGTTAAAATGTCCCGTTTTTTGACTTCTTTTAATAAAATCCGAAAAATCTTATTCAACACAATCACATCATCCAGAGCCCGATGCCGGGCGCCGACATCCAACTTGTACCGATAAGCCAGCGCATCGATGGAATTGTTTTGGTTGGGAAACAGGTTTCTGGCTAAAATCAGCGAATCGTATCGCACGTTTTTCGGCTTCGGTAAATTTAATTCTTTGGCGTATCGATCCAAAAACCTGAAATCAAAGGCGTATCCGTTGTGAGCGATCAGCATTTGCTTGCCGATGAACTTGAAAAATTCCGGAATGACCTTTTCAACCGGCGGAGCATTGCGAATATCTTCTTCGCTGATATGGTGAACCTCCTGCGCCTCCGGTTCAACGGGAATCGAGGGATTGACCAGCGTTTCAAACTTATCGACAATCTCGCCGTCTTTGACCTTTACGGCTGCAATTTCAACAATGCCCGCCTTTGCCGGATTACGCCCGGTGGTTTCCAGATCAAACACGACGTAGTTCTGAAAAATCGGATCTTCCGAGGGGTGCAATTGAATTTGAAGCCATCTGAATAACGCGGTAAGACTGCCTTTGCGCCCGTCTTCGATGATCCGGTAAATTTGCACATCATAGTCGGAAACGGGTTCTTTGCCGCAGGGACGGAGCAGCAGCACAAGGTCGTGTTTATCCACATGCACTATCTTTTTTTCGTCGAATTGTTCAACCTTTTGTCCGAACGCCTGCTCGAGCATTTGCGCGGCAATAAAGCGTATTTCGGCATTCGGATGGTAAACCCAGATTTTTCGTTTTCCGGAAAAAAGATAGGGCTCCTTTTTAAAGCGAACCGTTTCCAATTGATGATAATTGTTTTTCAGAAAAGACGATTGCAAATCCTGAATGTTGTGGATTATTTCCTGAATCAAACGATCGAAGGTAAAAAAGGTCTTTAAATTCACCAGATTGGCGATATTCCCGATAAAAGTTTCCAGTTGATTCCGGATTTTACTGCCGCTCATTGAATCCGAGGCTAATTCGTTCAAAGCCCTGCGCAAAGAAACGCGTTTGACAGCCGCCCACTGCAGCAGCTTTTTGTAAAGATGCTCGCCCAGTTCCACGCGAATTAAGTTTTCCAGAATAAGGGGATCCGAAGGATCGCGAATCAATTTGAGGTAAAGCAAAAGACGCTTCATTAAAGGGTGGTCGGTAATATTCTTCCCCATTGCCATCTGAAATGGAATTCGCTCCTTAAGAAGGTAATTTGAAATGCGCTCGCCGATGCGATGAAACGGGTAAAGCACGGCAATATCGCTGTAATCCGCTTGTTCGTTTTCCTGCCAGGTTTTTATTTTGTTAATAATGAACCGGATTTCCTGCCATTCGGTGTCAAAGAAAAACGCCGCTAAATTCGCTTTTTTTCCGGCTACGCTTTGAATGCGTTTTTCGGGCTCGATCCGATCGGTGTCCTGCAAAATAATCTGAGCCGTTTCGATGATCGACTGCCCGGAGCGATAATTCTTTTCCAGAAGGAATATTTTTTCGATACGAAAGTCTTTGACGTATTCACGAATATTCTCCGGATTAGCGCCCCGCCATGAGTAAATGGATTGATCGTCGTCGGCAACGACAAAAATGTTGCGGTGCTTCTCCGCTAATTTTTTTACGATTTGATACTGAACGCGGTCGGTATCCTGAAATTCATCGACCATAATCGCCTGATACAAAAAGCGGTATTGCTCAAGCACGTCCGGATGGGATTCGAACAAATCTCTGGTCAGCACAAGAATTTGATCGTAGTCGATCAATTTGTGTTGTTCCAGATGTTTCTGATATTCATGGAAAACCGAAGACGAAAATCCGGGAAGAGGTTTATTTTTTAAACGATGGTTGGAAATGGCTAATAAAATGCCTCTGACCTTTTTATGAGGGTCCGAAATCGCGCGGCGTTTTAAAATTTCCAGAACCAGATTTTGCTGATACTCGCCGTCGCACACCGAAAAAAAAGGATGCAAATTCGCCGCCGAATGGTTCTTGCGCAGAATATTCAGGCAAAAAGAATGGAAGGTGCCGCAAAAAACTTTTTCCGCTCGTTCGTTTAAAGCCTGAGACAAACGCTGTTTAATTTCATCGGCTGCCTTGTTGCTAAACGTTAAAGCCAAAATTTGTTCGGGAGGGATTTGATATTTTTCGATGGAATAGATTATTCTGGCGATAATGGTGCGCGTTTTACCGGTGCCTGGTCCGGCGATAAGTAAAATCGGCTGACGCGGAGCCTTGACAGCCTGAGACTGATCCTGATTGAGCTGTTGAAGGAGTTTATTGTAATCCATTCAAGATAATTTCAAACCCGGTTATTGGTTTTTCAAAAAGGCGCCCAATTTGCTGAAAGCAACTTCAAACCAGCCGCTGTCCCTGAATGCCTTGAATCGCTGACGACTGGCATTGAGCTTTTGATCGTTATACACCTCTGCAAAATCGATTACCAGCGGATAACGACGGGCTTCTTCCAGATCCACGGGATCGTGCAAAATCAAAACATCCGACGCCGCGGGGACGCTTCTTGTGGTTATAACCACCGGTTCTTCGAAATATTGTCCGTTCTCGTTATTCTCAAAAAAAGTAATGTGCGGAATAAAACTGTCGGGCTTCCAAACCCATAAGTCTCTGTTAAGCTGAAGCGCCTTGCTTCGTTCCTTAACGAAAACGTGAATCTGCTTGCCCTGCAAATACAGCTTTTCAATAATATCGCAGATGTAATGATTCTTTTTATCGATGGACAATTCAACAAATAAAACCTGCTGCATATCTTATAACAATTTCCCTATTTCCAAACGAATATCAAATGTGGAATGATTCGATTTACCGGCAAATTTATCATTGAATTTGATGAATCTGTACTGTAAACGCAAGCCCAAAAAATACTGGCTTTCCAAAGCAATATCCACGCCGCCCGCGCCATATCCGCTTAAGCCGAAACGATATTCATCCTTTTTTCTCTTGTCTTCCGGGAAATTAATGCCATAGACGGGACCGACGGCGACAATAACAAACGGACGCAATGAATCGTCAACATCGTAAGGCAGCAGCCGTTTTTTAAGCGTAACCATTAAATCCATCATATAGGCATTGTTTTCTTTGTTGATGGTCATAGGCAGCCCGGTCCAGGGGTCAATCACGTCAATTTGATTTTCGTCTCTCAGAAGAAAAATATCGCTTTCGACGCCGACATGAAAAAATCCTTTCAACGGAACGGAATAGAATCCGCCAAAACCGGTGCCGAGTTCCACAACACTGAAAGCAACCCCGCCCTGTTTGGAAACCTGAGGTTCAGGATCTTTTAGCAGATATTTTTCGTATTGGGCAAATATCTGCAAAGGGATAAAAATTATTATTAAAATAATCCATCTATATTTCAAGATTAACCTCCTTACTTCAAATTACATTTTTTTTAATCCAGATGGTCAATTTGAAGTTCCTGAGAATTTAACATTTTTTAAGGCTATAGTTTTGATTTTTCTATTATAAAGGTTATATCCTTTATAATATGCCTGTATTCCACCGGGTTTTAGCCCAAAATGTTAACCTTTTAACATATTTCAAATTTTTGCCTAATAAAATGTTAACCGTTTTGCAGAAACAAAAAAACCCTTTCCTGAAAAAGAAAAGGGCTTTATTTGAAAATTTTACTTTACAAAGCATCAACGAAACATTGCCTTAATCGCACCCCAGGTGCGGTAAATATCGGAAATGCTCGGATGAACAATCAGCGAAGTTTCGTCAAGAACCTTATTCTCTTTATCCACCGCACGGACTTTATAGAAGAATACCGAAATGTCTTTGAACATGACGTTTCGGTCGGTAAATTCATATTGCGAGCCCGCGCCTTTCGGCGTTATGCGCTCCAGTTCCACATAATTGGCGTCATCATTAGACCGCAGTATTACAAATTGAGCGACGCCGTCCTCCGAACGCGTAATCCAGGTAATTTTTACCTGATTACTGCCGGGCATAGCGGAACACTCGACAAAAACATTATCCGCAATAACTAATGAAAATGCCGTGAGAAGTATAAACCAACTGATTATAAAACGACGCATGTTACGCCAACTTAAAATTAACTATCATTGTTAAAATATAAAACATTATTTGATAATGTCAAGATTTTTTTTGATTTGTATTTGATTCACATCCGGAATTGTCGGAAATATTAAAGCCAGTGAATCCGAAACAACCCCCACTCTGTAAATAGTTATTTCAATGTACGATTCCACCCTCGCGCTGACGGAATCGCTTTCCTGAAAAACATTCAGCGGCAGGTAATTCCCTTTTACTTCCTTAAGATGAATCATGCCCCTTACCAACAGGTCGCGATTCAGTTTTAATCTTTGATTAGGAACAATCACCGTTACCTGCTGCGCTTTTTTATCGACCTTAAGCACGGCTCCTTTAATTTCCAAATCGCCCGAAGTTAAAGTGACGTTCGCATTTCGTTTGACATAGTAGATTTGCCCCGGAGAGAGAGCGGCTTTTAATATCAGATTTTCCCTGTTTTCGATCGTTAAAATAACCGAGCCTTCCGGAATGGTGTCGTTCAGTTGATAATTTATTTCGCTGATTCTTCCCTTAAGAGGGGCGAAAAAATCAATCGGCGTTAAATTGGCTCTTTTACCCACGGTCCACAAACTTAAAAGAAAATCTCCCTTTCGCACTTCGTCTCCTTTTTCAACCAGCAAAGAGATCAATCTTGACCTTCTGGATGCGGACAAATCCATCTTTTGCCAGGCAACCAATTTGCCTTCGATGGGAATATCAACGGGAAAGCTATTTTTAATCAATATGTAAGATTCCCACAAAGCGCCTGCCTTTTTACTTCCGGCATCTGTTTTATCCTGCTGCTGACAGGAAATTAAAAATAAAACAAGAAGCGGATAAAAAATCGGGACAAAAACTCTCATGATTAAAATCTCTTAATTTGAGGAACGTTCATCATTAATATAAGGAAACTTTGATACCTGTTTCCAGCAAGACCGCAAATACAAACGAAAAAAACTTAAAAACCCTTACCCCTTCTTGCTTTTACTAAAATAAACATCTAATTTGAAAAGCTTTTAAAAGAGAACCATTTATGTCAGGAGATTGTTATGACAAATTATGATATTGCCATTATTGGTTCGGGACCGGGCGGATACGTAGCCGCGATTCGCGCCGCTCAATTAAACTTAAAAACCGCTTTGATCGAGCGTGACCGTTTAGGCGGAATTTGCCTCAATTGGGGATGCATCCCCACAAAAGCGTTGTTAAAAAGCGCCGAACTGTTCGACGAGATCAATCATGCCAAAAGTTTCGGCATTAAAGTCGAAAACGCCGAAATCGATTTTCCCTCCGTAATTCGGCGCAGCCGACAGGTAGCCGACTTAAATTCCAAAGGCGTTGAATTTTTAATGCGCAAAAACAAAGTCGATGTCTTTTCCGGCTCCGCCCGATTTAAGGATAAATCAACTTTGGAAGTAACCGATTCAAAGGGCAAATCACAAACTCTTTCGGCGAAACACATCATTATCGCCACCGGCGGCAAACCCAAATCCATTCCGGGCGTCCGGATTGACGAACAAAAGATCATCAGCAGTAAAAAAGCCATGACGCTCGACAAAAAACCCGAATCTCTGGCGATTATCGGCGCCGGAGCTATTGGCGTTGAGTTTGCCTATTTTTACAATTCCATAGGTACCAACGTTACGATCATCGAAATGTTGGATCACATTCTGCCCTTGGAAGACAAAGAGATCGCCGCTGTTTTGGAGCGCAGCTTCAAAAAACGGAAGATTGCGATCCATACCTCTACCATGGTCACTAAAGTTGAAACGGAGAACGAGGGCGTGAAAATTCACATCAAAAAAGGCGAAAAAGAAGAAATAATTTCGGCTGAAAGGGCTTTGCTGGCTGTGGGTATTCAGGGCAATATCGAAGGGCTTAATCTTGAGAGTATCGGCGTTGAACACGAAAAAGGCTTTATTAAAGTCGGCGACCGCTATCAAACAAATGTTGAAGGGGTTTACGCCATCGGAGACATTATCGGAGCCCCTCTCTTGGCGCACGTCGCTTCCCACGAAGGCATTGTGTGCGTGGAAAAAATTGCCGGTCTGGAGCCTCGCCCGGTGGATTACAAAAATATTCCCGGCTGCACCTATTGCCAGCCGCAGGTGGCGAGTATCGGTTTAACCGAAGAGCAGGCTCGAGCCGAAGGTTACGAAATAAAGATCGGTAAATTCCCTTACACCGCTTCCGGCAAAGCAAGAGCCATCGGTGCGCGGGAGGGACTGGTAAAACTGATTTTCGACGCCAGGTACGGCGAACTGTTGGGCGCGCATATTATCGGTTCGGAAGCGACCGAACTAATCGCCGAACTGGGAATCGCCAAAACACTGGAAACCACGCCCGCGGAATTGTTCCATACCATTCACGCGCATCCCACGCTATCGGAAATGATTATGGAAGCGGCAGCAGACGCGGAAGGGCAGGCTATTCATCTCTGATTTTTTTAAAAATTAACGGGAAATTCAGGAATAATTTTTCAAACCCGCTCGTTAGATGTTTCCTGTTAAATAATTAAATTAAAAAAATTGAAAGGAGATGAATTATGTCTATTCAAGTGGGAAAACCAGCACCGTTATTCAAAGCCACGGCTGTAATGCCGGATAATTCGTTCAATGATAATTTTAAACTGGAAGATTACCGGGGCAAATACGTGGTGGTCTTTTTCTGGCCTCTGGATTTTACTTTTGTGTGTCCGACCGAAATTCTGGAATTCAACAAATTCTTACCCGAATTCGAAAAACGCGGCGTACAAATAATCGGCGTTTCGACCGATTCTCATTTCAGCCATTTAGCATGGAAAAACACCGATCTTAAAGACGGCGGAATCGGTAATGTTCAGTTTCCTCTGGTTGCCGACTTTACCAAACAGATCAGCCGCGATTACGGCGTGCTGATCGAAGAAGAAGGCGTTGCTTTGCGCGGCTCTTTTTTGCTTGACAAAGAAGGCGTTTTGCAGCATTTAGTGATCAACAATCTGTCGCTCGGCAGAAATATTAAAGAGATGATTCGTATGGTTGACGCTCTCAAACATTTTGAGCAATACGGAGAGGTTTGTCCGGCTGACTGGGAAGAAGGCAAAGAAGCGATGAAGGCTGATCCCCAGGGAGTAAAAGATTATCTCAGCAAACACGCCGACGAATTCAAATTGTAAATAACGTTTTATTTAAACGATTATTAGAGGCGCGGTGTTTTCACATCGCGCTTTTTTTGTTTAAGCGCAACCGATGTTCCCGTGAAAATCCCGCTTCTTTAATCGCGCCACGTTTTTTCCGCAATTTACGCCGTAAAGCGTCAATATTCTTGCTTTATTCGCCGCTTTGTCCGAAATATTCCCCTTTTTACTTATCTTTTAATAGACATTAAGTTTAACATTTCTTATTTTTACAGCGGTTAAAAAAATTTGAGTTCTGCAAAATGATGCGTCGGAATGTCATTCCGCGGAGCTTGCGACGAGGAATCCCTTGTTTATATCAGGGATACAAATTTCAATAAAATGATATCTATTCATTTTGCAGAATTCCGGTTAAAAAACAAGAAAGGAGCATTACAAATGGTGTTCGATTTAGATATGATTAAACGCGTCTATTCCACCCTGCCGGGTCGTATTGACGCCGCCCGTAAGTTGCTGAACCGTCCGCTCACTCTTGCGGAAAAAATTTTGTACGGACATTTGTTTGAGGGAGAGCCGAAACAGATTTACGAACGAGGAAAAGCCTATGTTAATTTTGCGCCGGATCGCGTTGCCATGCAGGACGCTACCGCACAAATGGCGTTGCTCCAGTTTATGATGGCTGGCAAAGACAGGGTTGCGGTTCCCAGCAGCGTGCACTGCGATCACCTTATTCAGGCTAAAGTGGGCGCGGAAACAGATTTAAAATACGCCATAGACGTTAATCGCGAAGTTTACGATTTCATGGAATCCGCTTCCAAAAAATACGGCATCGGCTTCTGGAAGCCGGGCGCCGGAATCATCCATCAGGTTGTTCTCGAAAATTACGCCTTTCCCGGCGGAATGATGATCGGCACAGATTCGCACACGCCCAACGCCGGGGGATTGGGAATGGTCGCCATCGGCGTCGGCGGCGCAGACGCGGTTGATGTGATGGTCGGCATGCCGTGGGAATTGTTATTTCCAAAACTTATCGGCGTTAAATTAACGGGCAAACTCAGCGGCTGGACCTCGCCGAAGGACGTGATTTTAAAGGTCGCCGGCTTGCTTACCGTAAAAGGCGGAACCGGATATATTGTGGAATACTTCGGACCCGGCGCCAGAGAAATTTCCGCAACCGGAAAAGCAACCATCTGCAACATGGGAGCCGAAATCGGCGCCACAACTTCCACCTTTGGTTACGACGATATGATGTCCGAATATTTGCGAATCACCGGTCGCGAAGAAATTGCTGACATGGCTGACGAAATTAAGCAATACCTGACCGGCGATCGGGAAGCTTACGAAAATCCCGAAACCTACTTCGATAAAGTCATCGAAATCAATTTATCGGAGCTGGAACCGCACGTGAACGGACCGTTTTCTCCTGATCGCGCCTGGCCTATCTCTCAATTAGCGAAAGCCGTTAAGGAAAACGACTGGCCCGAAAAGGTTGAAGTCGGCTTGATCGGTTCCTGTACCAACAGCTCTTACGAAGACATCACCCGCGCCGCTTCGGTGGCTCAACAGGCTATTGACAAAAAACTGAAAGTGCAGGCTGATTTTACCATTACTCCCGGTTCGGAACAGATCCGCCAAACCATCGAACGGGACGGTTACATCGATATTTTCAAAAAGATCGGCGGCAAAGTGTTGGCAAACGCCTGCGGTCCCTGTATCGGGCAATGGGCGCGCGCCGATGTGGGCGATCGTAAAAACACAATAGTAACCTCGTTTAACCGCAATTTTGCCAAGCGCAACGACGGCAATCCCAACACCCACAGTTTTGTGACTTCGCCGGAGCTCGTTACCGCTTTAGCCATTGCCGGAAAACTTACTTTTAATCCCTTAACCGACACGCTGATAAACGAGGACGGCGAAAAAGTTAAACTGCAAGAACCCAAAGGCATGCTCTATCCTCCCAAGGGATTCGAGGTAAAAGACCGCGGCTTAATCCCCCCTGTGGAAAACGGCAAAGATATCAGAATTGCAATTGACCCGAAATCGGAACGGCTGCAAAAATTAGAGCCTTTCGAACCGTGGGACGGAAAGAACATAACCGGAATGAGAGTGTTGATCAAAGCCAAAGGCAAATGTACCACCGATCATATTTCTCCCGCGGGACCGTGGCTGAAATTTCGCGGACATCTTGACAATATTTCAAACAATCTGCTTATCGGCGCAGTGAACGCGTTTAACGGTCGCACCAACGCCGTCAAGAACCTGCTCACCGGCGAATACGGTCCCGTTCCGGAAGTGGCGCGCGCTTACAAGGCGAAGGGCATCCCCACAATTGTTGTCGGAGACGAAAATTACGGCGAAGGCTCTTCGCGCGAACACGCCGCCATGGAGCCGCGGCATTTGGGCGTACGTGTGGTTTTGGCGCGTTCTTTTGCCCGAATCCACGAAACAAATCTGAAAAAGCAGGGAATTTTAGCGATCACCTTTGCCGATCCCGCAGATTACGATAAGGTTCGGGAAGACGACACCGTTGATGTTATCGATTTGGTTGACTTTGCGCCGAAGAAGCAGCTAACCTTGGTGCTGCAACCTTGGTGCTGCGCCATGCCGACGGCAGCGAAGATACGATTAAAGCGAATCATACTTACAATGACCATCAAATAGAATGGTTTAAGGCGGGTTCGGCGTTGAACGTGATCAGATCCAAAAGCAAGAAATAATTTACCTTGACAACCGCTTAAAAGGCTGCCGGCAGGCAGCCTTTTTTGTTAGTAAAGAAATTTTTTAACCGATTACGGCTACAGCGCATCAGATGAGAAAATCAACCGATCCGCAGACTTATGAACCGCTCTCCCATTTCCGCAGTATTTCAGATACCCGGCTTTCGACCATCTCTCTGGCTTGATATCTTTCGTAACCCTTAATCAACAGCTCATCGTAATTGGTTTCATTGTGTCGAATGTAAGCCCTTACCGCCAGGTTTATTGCCTCGGGAGAATATTGTTTGGCTTCC
>JAADIP010000070.1 GCA_013151275.1 Calditrichota bacterium
ACCGTTTGGGCGAGGTGGCGCTTGGCATGAACAACGGCATCGAAGAAGTTTTAAAACATCCATTGTTTGTGGAAAAAGTGGGCGGCACTCTGCATATTGCCATCGGAGCCAGCTATCCGGAATGTTTTGTTGATGACGAAGGATCGGATGAGTCGAAGCAACAATTGGAATCCTTTTACAAACAGGGAATTGCCAATAAATCCGCTCAGCATGTGGATATTGTCACCGATTTCAGACCTGGCGGATCGGGTCAGGCTGTGTATTTAGATGATGTAAAACTTGAAATTAAAAACAACATCTGGGTGGTTCCCAAATAGAGGGCGTGACACAAGTGACGAGTGACGAGTTACAGGTTTAGGTGTTTAGAAGTTTAGTTGTTTAGGATAAATTCAGTAGAAATAAAAAGATATTAACCCAGTAATTTATTGCTGGGGACAAAGACGCCTTCCGCTTTTTTTCCGCCCTTTAGGGCAAAGGTGAATGGTGACGAGTAAGAAAAATGAAAAAAGAGAGAGCAGAAAGCAGAAAGCCGTGATGCGTGATGCGTAACGAGTGACTAGCAACCTGCAACTTGGAATCCTTAACCCTTACACCCTTAACCAAAGGAACAGGAAATTCGTCAATCATAAATCATAAATGTAAATCGTACCTTTTTACTCAGAGTTCAGTTTTTCGTAACAGCGTTCGATAATCCCGAACGAAGGATAATTGATTATAAGCGAATACAGGCTGACTACGCCATAGATCATTAAAATGCGTATTTCACCGGTAACCACAAATTCAATAAATCCCAAAAGCGTAATCAGATTGGCGATCGACCAAATCACCATGTAATAGCGCCGCAAAAGAATCAGCGTTTTTGCCATGACATCGGCTTTTTCGCCAAACTCGGCAATAAAATCCGCCAGGTCAACCGATGTGACTTCCAGAGTTTTTTTCTGAGCGCGAATGATCAGTTTTTTGGGTTCCAGATAGGTGCGCTTCATGTAAAAAACCAGATACAACAAAACGAGCGCGATAATCAGAAAAATAGTTCCGATACTTGATTTAGCCTGAGCGCCCTGCGGAACAATCGATCCGAATTGATGAAGGATTAATCCGACCAAAATCAAAGTAACAACTCCGGAAAAAATTCCGATCCACAATATGCGATTGACGCGGTACAGATGTCTGACTTTTTTTCGAAAGGTTTCTTCCATTTTGAAATCCTATTTTCTGCTTGTTACAATTTTCCGGCTGCGCTTAAACCCAGCCTCCGCTATTTTAAACAAGTTACGGCAGGCTTGCAATTTTTCTTAAAATTTTTACTCCAGATAGAGCGGCTTTGTTATTTCGGGTATCAGACTAATTTTGGATTTAAGGTCATCGGCATTCAGGGCGAACAACGGACTTATTTCAATGGGAAATACCGGTAAATCATCTTTATTCATCGGCACTTCTATTCCCGCTTCCCGCAGCCAGCGGGCATAATTTTTCATGAGATCTTCGCGGGCGGTTTGCGGACTCTCAAAACCGTCTCTGTTTTTTACCGCGCTGAATTCTTTGCTGCGATCGACTTCAATGGTGCAAACCTTATCCGCGTCTAATAAGGCGTCGAAGATAAATGTTTCAAATTTGTAACCGTTTTTCTCCCGAGGTTTAACAAGATTCCCCCGCTCGTCGAGATATGGTATCGATTTTTGTGCGATGTGGAACGGCAGCTTAAACCCGTTTTTATTTTCATCCTCGATAAATGCCACATCGATTATATGAATGGCTATGGATCCAGCCCAGAATTTCAATTCTCCTTTTTCGGTACGGGCGTACATACTCTCTTCATCCAAATCGCTGTATTCGACAACGCCCGTTTTTCCGTCGATTTTACAAAAAACGCCTACCCGGTCTTCGGGTCTGATTTTTCGCACCGCTTTGTTAGACATGCGGGCATTTTCCATGATGTGATAACCGATAAAAGCGGGATCGCACATCTGCACAAGAACATTATCCACCTGAAAATAAAAGATATATTCAATGCCGCGCTTTTTCATATCTTCGACCGCCCCGCTTTCCCACAGAGCTTTTAATGCTCCGCCGTGTCCGTTCGGGCTTTCAAAAAGATGATATTTGGTTTCCAATAAAAATTTTCCGTCAAAGTCCACAGCGGGGATCATCTCCTGCATAAAAAAGAAGACATCCTTTTTATCCAAACCCCAATAATCATGCTTTTCAAAAAAATCGATTGTTGTTTGATGATTTGAACGGCTGGTCATAATGTACCAGGGAAAGGTTGTACTGTATTTTTGAGCGGTTGCTCTTATTTTTTCCGCGTGCAGTTGAAACAGGCTTTTATTCTTAACGGGAGTTACCGGAAAGCAGCCCTTGGGACCTTCAAAGCCCAGCCGTGAGCCCTGCCCGCCCGCAACCAGACACACGCCCACCTTGCCCGCGCGCAAAGCTTTTTCTCCGAGAGAAATTGCCTTTTCATCCGATTTTTTACGTTGATTTAAAGTAATCACATCCGCGGGTTCCAAGCGGAGTTTGATCTTTTTTTCGGGTTTAAGAGCCAATTCTATTAAATGATTCATCTGTTTCCAGTTTATTCTGGAAAGTTGCTCGATAAACAGCCTTTTCTCATTCTCGGATAGTTCGCTCCAGAATCTGAAAATATGTCCCTGACCATTTTGATAACATTGATCGATGATTCTTTGCCATTTGCTATTGCTTACTTTCAACATGTTGTGGTTCCCTGAGTTTATCAACAACAATTATCGTAACATCATCATCAAAATTCCTCGAACCGCTGTACAGGGCAAGGATTTTTTGCGTATTTTTAATAAAAACATCAGGCGTTTTATTTGCATTATTTAACAACAGCTCTTTAATCCGCTTTAAGCCGAACTGCTCTTCTTTTGCATTGATGGCTTCGTTAATGCCATCGGTATAGATAATTAAACGAAATTCTCCGTTAAGAATCAACTGTTTTTGTTCATATTCAACTCCCTCGCTAATTATTCCCAAAAGCATACCGTTTGTATCCAATTCGCGGACTTCATTTTTTGAATAGTCCAGAAGCATGGGTCTGGGATGTCCGCCGTTAGCATATCGGAACCATTTCTCTTTTCGGTCATAAACAGCCAAAAACGCGCTGAAAAATTCGCCCATCTGCAAAACGCCGCAAAAATCTTCGTTCATTTTTTGCAAAACAACGGCGGGATTTAAAATTTCCGGGCTGTATTTGTGCAGAGTCATTTTAAACATTGCCGACAACATAGCCGCAGCCACTCCGTGACCCGAAGCGTCCGCCATTACGATAGCCACATAGCGATCATCTATTTCGAAAACATCGTAAAAATCGCCGCCCAATTGACTGGAAGGAACATACAAAGAGGCAAACCGAAGTCCGGGTAAATCGGGTAATTTTTCGGGCAATAAGCTTCGTTGAAATTCACTGGCTTTGTGGAGATCGGTGATTAATCGTTTGTTTTGGTCTTCGATAATCTTTTTCTGGCTTTCAACCTTTTTCAGCGCCTGCTTTAATTCTTTTGCCTGCTTTTCCAGTTGGATATTTTGCAGGGTTATCCGATCCATCAATTCGATGCGTTCTTTACCGATTCCAAGATATTCGGCGATGGCTTCAATCATAAACCGATCAGCCTCATCAAGGGTGATATTCTCTATATTCTCAATATTTAACACCCCGAAAACACGGTCTTTGAATCGAATAGGAAAGGCAAATTCGCTTCGGGTTTCGCTGATGGAGCCTTTATGGTAAAAGGGGACTTCGTTCACATCCTCTGCGATAATCGATTTTCCCGTGTTAAAAACATGCCCGATTATACCCTGATTTTTATCAAACGGCGTACCGATGGGATAGCGTTTTTTTACTCTTTGAATATTGAGTCCCGCCATTGCCGTGAGGATTAAGCGGTCTTCTTGGGGATCGTAATAAAAAATTGTGATCTGAGAAGATTCGAAGAAGGTTTTTACCAATCGGTCGATCACAAACTGGCTGATTTCATTGAGATCGTTACAACTGGCAATTTTCTTTCCGATTTCATTGATTGTTTGAAGTTGAAGATAACGTTTTTCCAGAAGCTGATCATTTTTTACCTGTTCGGTAACATCGTAAAAATTTTCGATTCCTCCGATGATATTCTGCTTTTCATCCAAAATGGCATTGGCATTTCTGGTGATAAAACGCAGTCCCCCGCTTTTAGTCAATATTTGACCGATAACATTTTTGATCTGCAATTTTTTATTGTCCTGGTCGGGTTTGATGAGAACGTCTTCCAGAACAAAGATGTCGTGCAGCAGCTTTCCGATGACTTCTTTAGACGAATAGCCCGTAATCTTTTCCGCTTCGGAATTCCACTCCGAAATTTTTCCGTCCAAATTATAGGCAATAATAGCCTGCGGTGAATTCTCGACGATTTTTTGCAAATATTCTTTTGTATATTTTACGTTTTGCAGTAATTCTTCGAGGCGGTTGGTGTAGTCTTTAACCTGCTGTTTAAGCTTTAATCTTTCGACAGCCTTTTCCACGGTAAATTTTAACGTTTGCAAATCGACCGGCTTTAAAATAAAATCAGAAGCCTGACTTTTAAGAGCGCGAATAATCGAGTTGCTGTCTCCGTAAGCGGTAAGAACGATAATTTCCGCCGAATCATCATGCGAGCGAATTTTTTCCAACAATTCCAGCCCTGAAATACCGGGCATTTTTAAGTCGGTAATCACAATTTGCGGGCGTCTTTTTAAATAGATTTTAAGACCCTCTTCCCCCGAGTTGGCTTCATACACCACGTAATTTTCAAGCGAGAGAAAATTGGCGAGAGTATTGGCTAATTCAACTTCATCATCGATGATTAAAATTGTGCCTTTGCCTTCCGCAGGAGCGTTTTTCTCCGATTTTTCCTGAAGGAGTTGCAGCCAGCCCATTGTGTTAATTCTCTCCGTTTTCAGCGATTAAAGTTTTGTTTTAACGTTTTAATAAATCAATTTTATATTCGATCGTTTTGTGTGAAATGTTTAATTTTAGAATAGAAAAATCATTAGATCCATTACATTGGTGCCGGTAGGTCCGGTTTTTATATGTTGGTTTGTTTGTTTAAAAAAATGATAGGAATCGTTTTCATCAAGAAAAGCCGCAGGATCCAAATTCAATTCCAGCGTTTTGCGGAATGAATTCTCATCGATCCAGGCGCCGGCGGCATCCGTTGGTCCATCCGTGCCGTCTGTTCCGACGCTGCAAAAATAAAACGGCTGTTTTACGTTTTTGAGATAAAGCAGCATTGCCAGAACCATTTCCTGATTCCTTCCGCCTAATCCCGCGCCCTTTATGGTAACCGTCGGTTCACCGCCCAAAAGAAAACAGCCCGGCGATCCGAGAGGCTCTTTGTTTTTAACGCTGCTTTCAAAAACGGCTGCCAATACTTTGGCGATTTCTCTTACCTCGCCGTTTATCCGATCGGTTAAAATTAATGATTTAAAACCCGCCTGAACGGCAATTTCGCGGGCTTTTTTCAAGGCTAATAAATTGTTTCCAAGAATGATATTCTGCGCCCTTCGGAAAATTTTGTCATTCTCATCCGGGGTCTCTTTGATTTTGCCTTCTATTCCCTGTTTAATTCTATTGAGAATCGAAGGCGCTGTTTTGGAAAGCAAATCATATTTTTGCAGGATACTCAAAGCCTGAGAAAACGTCGTCGGATCGGGAGCAGTCGGTCCGGAAGCGATGCTTTCCAAGGGATCGGAAATAACGTCGGAAAGAATCAGAGTAATCACCGTTGCGGAATTAGTCCGACTCAGCAATTGCCCGCCCTTTACCAGCGAAACGTGTTTGCGAACGGTATTAATTTCATCGATAGAGGCGCCCGAAGAGAGCAAAGCATTGTTCAGATTTTCGAGATCATTAAGTTCTATCTCCCCGGGCAACATTTCCAGAAGAGCCGATCCTCCCCCGCTTAAAAGCACAAATACCAGATCATTTTGACCGGCGCGGTCGATAAGCTCAAGAATCTTTTTTGTTCCGAGCAAGGAATTTTTATCGGGGATGGGATGTCCCGCTTCGACAATTTTAATTTTTTTCGTTTTTTTTGAATGCCCGTATTTAACGACGACCACACCATCCGTGATTTTCGGCAGTAAAAGTTCTTCCAGAGCAACCGCCATTGGAGCCGACGCCTTCCCCGCTCCTACCACATAGATGTTTTTAAATTTTCCCAGGTCAACTTCCCGGTCTCTTACCGTCAGCTTGTCATTTTCAACGGTAATCTGATCCTTAATCAACCGATAAGGGTCAACCGCTTCCAAAGCCGCTCCGATCATTCGTTCGGCTATTGATTTAAATTTGTTCATCATTAAAAAAACTTGATCACATTACACTTATCGCTTAAATATACTAAAACTAAGGATAACTCAAAATAGTATGTTAGAATATATTATTCTCTTATTCGGCGTATTTGTCACTTCGTGGAGTTCAATTTTAATTCGATGGATGGGCGCGGTTCATCCGTTGGTTATTTCTTTTTACCGTTTATTTTTCAGCGCTGTCGTAATATTGCCCTTTGTGATTAGTCGTCCGAATTTACGGAGACAGAGTTTTTCACGCGACAATACCCTTTTTTATGTACTCGCCGGATTTTTTTTAGCCTTGCATTTTTTCACCTGGATTAAATCGTTACAACTGACCACCGTGGGAAATTCCATCTTTCTGGAAAGCACACATCCTGTTTTTGCATTGATCCTGTCTTATTTTGTTTTAAAAGAACGAAGCACAATTTTGACCATGGGCGGTATTATTCTGGCAATGGCGGGTATGTATTTAATTGTTGCCGGTAATTTCGGAAAAAACCCGTCTTCGGTTACCGGAGATTTGTTAGCCATTGTTTCCGCTTTTTGTCTGGCTGCTTATCTTTTAATAGCCCGGGCTTTTGCAAAGAAGATATCGCTTTTACCTTACCTTTTACAGGTGTACTCGGCGGCAGCGGCAATCACCTTTTTACTAATAATTTTTTTACGAATCAACCCGGCAACAATGCCAGCCGCAAGTTGGTTTTATTTGATTTTGCTTGCCCTTGGTCCCAATCTCATCGGACATTCGTTACTTAACCGGGCTTCGCGAAAAATGCCTGTTTATCTGGTAAATTTAGCGATGCAGGGCGAAGCGGTATTGGCGACTGTTTACGCAGCTCTTTTGCTAAAAGAGTTTCCGCCGACAAATTTTTATTTCGGATCGATTTTAATTTTGATCGCCGTAAGTTTTATCTTTTGGAATAAAAAGTAAGGAACAGGGATTTGATTTATGATTTATGATTGATGATTGATGAATTTGCTTTTCCTTTGGTTAAGGGTGTAAGGGTTAAGGGTTAAGGGTTCCAAGTTGCAGGTTGCTAGTCACTCGTTACGCGTTACGCATCACGGCTTTCTGCTTTCTGCTCTCTCTTTTTTCATTTTTCTTACTCGTCACCATTCACCTTTGCCCTAAAGGGCGGAAAAA
>JAADIP010000236.1 GCA_013151275.1 Calditrichota bacterium
TTGCCGATTCCAATGGTGTTCGCGCAAGGTACGGATAATGAGTTCCGCTTCGATGTCTTCGAGTTTTTGATGATAATTTTCGGAATCGTTATTGTGTTTATTTTCAAACAAGTAAACGGGCAGATGCTTTCGTTGAATTATCGCATCAGAACAAAGGACGAAGGCGTGCTCAATGATATTTTCCAACTCACGGACATTGCCCGGGTAAGAATGATGCATCAGAATTTCCAGAACATCGTTGCTTACGCCCTCAATATTTTTAGCCTGCAAGTGATTAAACTTTTTAATGAAGTGGTTTGCCAGCAAAGGGATATCTTCTTTACGATCGCGGAGCGGCGGAATTTCCAGTTTAATGATATTGATTCTGTAATAAAGGTCTTTCCGAAATGTTCCCTGCTCAACCAATTGTTCTAAATTTTTATTGGTGGCGGCAATTACCCGCACATCGGCTGTTAAGGTTTCGACGGAACCCAAAGGTTCGTACGTCTTGTCCTGCAGAAAACGTAATAACCGAATCTGAAACGCCGGAGAAATATCGCCGATTTCGTCAAGGAACAATGTGCCGCCTTCGGAAAGCGCGATTCTGCCGATTTTGTCCTGCCGCGCGTCGGTAAAGGCG
This sequence comes from Calditrichota bacterium, assembly GCA_013151275.1. Lineage (GTDB taxonomy): Bacteria > Calditrichota > Calditrichia > Calditrichales > Calditrichaceae > Caldithrix. The sequence goes on from JAADIP010000236.1 coordinate 620, forward strand.
CCCGCTTTGTAGCCGAATAATTCCGATTCCAGCAGCGTATCGGGCAGGGCGCCGCAATTTATGGCGACAAAGTTCTTGTTTGCCCGCGGACTCAACTGATGAATAACCCGCGCGAAGAGTTCTTTACCGGTTCCGCTTTCGCCTTCCAGCAAAACCGTGCTGTTACTTTCGGCAATCTGCGGAACGATATCGAACAACCGCCACATTTTGGGATTTTTGCTGATGATGTCGTGGAAGGAATATTTTTTTTCGATAATTTTGCGTAATTCGTCTTCTGCGCTCAAGTCGCGAAAAGTTTCGACGCCGCCGATGATTTTACCGGATTTGTCTTTCAACGCCGCAGCCGAAATGTTTACGGGTATTCTTTCCCCCTTCTTGTTAATAATGAAAATGGATTTGGAGAGCGTGTTTTCTCCCGTACGAAGGGCGCGTTTTAATACGCAATGGTTTTCGCAAATACTCGATTTGAATATGTCATAACATTTTTGACCGATCACCTGATCATTGGAATAGCCGGTGATTCGGCAGCCGGCTTTGTTAAAAGAAGTTATGTTAAAATCGCGATCAATGGTAAACACGCCGTCGGTAATGTTATCGAGAATGATTTCGGTTATTTTTTTACATGAAATTTTAGAGCTGACCATTTTGAACCTCCGGAACTGTTATCGTTTTAAAACAGCAAAATTTGTACCTAAAATAACAAGCAGAAAATCTAAATTTCAACCATGCTGATGTTTGGCGTAATTGCAGTAAAATCAAGCAACTGCTGAGATTGTGACCGATCGATAGGGAAGAGTTTAAAAGACAAAAGATTGTTTCATGGTGAAACAGTCTGAACAATAGGTTTCAGAGATTCTTACTAATTGATTTTAAAGGAAATAATGAAAAAAATAACAAACTTGGGAAACAAAATGTTTCAAAAGGCGAAGGTAAGATGCATTTTTGCGTTCTGCCTAATTCATTGAAATCTTATGGGTTTAAGTTGTTTTCGGAAATTATGGTATATCTTTTGCGACCGTCAATGTGAAAAAACAAACAATTATATTTTATCAATTATTAGAAAGGAGAGGTTTTATGTTTACTAAAAGATTAACAATATTAGCGCTTATTTTGGGATTATCGTTCTTGTTTTCCTGCTCTTCTTCCAATGATAGTAACGAAGAAAAAGCCGGTAATATTGAACTGATTCAGCCGGTGGTAGATCAATCGCTGTCAAGAGACGTAACGCCCATTATTACCGCTCAAACGCTGTTCGACACGAAAGACAATTATTTTATTGTCAGTGTCCGATCTTCGGAGCATTACGCTTTGGGTCATATTCCCGGAGCTATCAATATTCCGTGGACTCAAATTGCTTTGGATGAAAATTTAGCCAAACTACCCAAGGATAAAAAGATTGCGGTTTATTGTTACACCGGTCATACGGGTGCTATCGCCACGACGATTCTAAACGTTCTCGGATATGATGCCTATAATCTGAAATTCGGGTTTATGGCTTGGACTAAAGACGCTACGGCAAGGGTTGCAACTCCGTTTGACGAGGATAGCGATGCAAATGATTTTGACGTAGAAACCAAGGTAAATAATCCGACAAATACTTATGAATTAGCAGATCCAAACTACCTCGACTCTCAAGATCCACAGCTCATATTAAAAAAAGCGGCGCAGGTTTATTTGGCGGGAAATCCGGCGCCCGTTATAACCGCAACCGTGCTTCATGATGAATTGTATGACGGAGATACCTCGGATGATCCTCAAATTGTCAGCGTAAGAAGCGCCACAGATTATGCGAAAGGTCATATTCCCGGCGCCATTAATATTCCATGGAAAACCATTGCTCAAAAGGATAATCTGGAAAAGCTCGATCCGAGTCGTAAGATTGTTGTTTATTGCTATACGGGACATACGGGAGCTATTGCAGCCACGGCTTTGAATTTATTGGGTTACGATGCGGTAAACCTTAAATACGGAATTTTATCATGGACAAAAAATGCGGATGTTCGGGTTGCCAAACCGTTTAATGATGATACGGATTCGCATGATTTTACAATTGAGAAGAATCAATAGATGAGTCCGCCATAAGAACCGGGGTGTGTCATTTCGAACGCAGAGACTCCGATAAAAACAAAAGATTTCTCGTCGCTATGCTCATAGAAATGACAATTACAGACCTTTTTAGAGCGGACATATAATTTGTTTTCTGATGAGTAACTAAGGTTTGTGTTACCCGGTCTTGTTTTTAAGATAAACAAACAGAAAGAATCACAAAGAATGAGTGCTATGATAATAAGATATTTAAAAATTATGCTGTTGTTTGCAACAGTAATGGCTCTTTCGCTATCCTGCCGGGAAAAGAAAACGGATTTTGCCCAAAAACAAGGGCTTTATGATGTGGAAGAGCAGTCGGGCTGCGTTGCCTGCCACACAAATAAGTCGCTATTAGCAGAAGTAGCCGAACCGTTAAGCGACGGCGGCGGCGAAGCGGGCGAGGGCTGAGGCGGCGCAGTGGCTCCGGTGGAGCCTGAAGATCGCGTTTTTGTTTCCGAAGAATTTTTAAGCAGCGTTCACGGACAAATCGGTTGTGTTTCGTGCCACGGCGGAGATCCGAACACAGCTTTAACCAAAGAGGCAAAAGCGCAGGCTCACTCGGTTCAGGCTGATTTTGTAGCCTATCCGGGTGAACAGTTTAAAATCTATTGCGGCTCCTGTCATTCGGATATTACTTCTGATTTTGAGTATTCTTTGCATTTTACTCAAAATGGCTATTATGAACGCTTTAAAATACGCGCCGGCGGGCAGGATTTGAGAGATGATTCCAAAATGGCTGCGGGTTTTCAACAGGCTTGCGCCAAATGTCATGCCGGCTGCGGACAATGCCACGTTATTCGTCCGATTTCGGTTAACAGCGGACTGGTTTCCGCTCACAAATTTTACCGTACGCCCGATTTGGTTGAGAACTGCACAGCCTGTCACGGATCGCGGGTAGGCGAGGAATATCGCGGCTTACATGCCGGCGAGAAATACTGGCAAAAGGGAATTAAAGCCGATGTTCATTACAACAAAGGATATCGTTGTGATTTTTGCCATGACGCCTCCGAAATGCACGGCGACGGAAATCTGTATTCTTATCGTCTGGTTGATAATGCCGATTTTGTGGCGCGCTGTGAAGATTGCCATCCTATCGATGAAAACACGGAGAATAATTATCATAAAACGCACGTCCTCGGCGATAAGACCCTTCAATGCCAAATCTGTCATTCGCAGACGTACAAAAGCTGCAACGGATGTCATGTCGGCGAAGGGATTACGGGTCGTTCGTATCCGACTTTTAAAATTGGTAAAAATTACTTAAAGGATCGGAGCGCATTTCGTAAATACGACTATGTTTTAGTGCGCCATATTCCGATTGCGCCGGATACTTACGATAATTGGGGCGGTTCTATTTCGCTTTCATCTTTTGAAACGGCGCCAACGTGGAAATACGCTACCCCGCACAATATTCAGCGCCGGACGCCCCAAACCGATACCACGGGCACCTCATGGTGCGGACAATCCTGTCACGGAAATTTTGACAACCTCCTGCTTACTCCGGCGGATGTGGATTCCGCATACCTGGATGCGGAATTGAAGGCGAATGAACCTGTTTTTGTAAAATAAAGCGCATCGACGGGAGGGCAAATAAAATCCGGCTTTTTTCACTAAAATGATCAGGCGAGAAAAACTATGAAAAAGCTTATCGTTTTCGGAATATGGGCGATTCTTTTTCCGGTCTGTACCTTAGTCGCTCAAATAAATTTGATAAACGGATTTGTGAGAAATTCCGTTTATGTCTATAGTGCGCAAAAAGAACCGGCTTCAACCGACGCCGAAATGCACACGCGATTATATCAATCTTTGAGATTGGATGTCGGCGCGCCCGGCTTCAATACCTTCCGCTTCCATTTTGCCGGCAGAACCTTAACGGATTTGAATGATAGCGAACTGCGGGATATCAAGCGATTTAAAGCCTATCGTCTTTCGATTTCCGGACATCGGCTGTTTAACAATTTGTTGGATTTTGAACTGGGTCGTCAGTTTCTGTATCCGGGCGTAATACTGGGGAGTCTGGACGGATTGAATCTGCTGCTCAGACCATTTTCATGGACGGAGTGGCAGCTATATGGCGGGATAGAATCGCATCTGTTCAGAGCGGCAAAAGTTTATAACCCGGACGAAGCAACAGTTTTTGGCGCTCGAATCAAATTTAAAAATCTGTTGAATACCAACTGGCATCTGATCTATTTGCAAAAAAATTACCACGGCAAAGCGCAGTGGCGGTTGGCGGGCGTAAATCTCAGCAATTACAGCGTCCGAAATTTGACGGTTCTCCTGCAATCCCATTACGATTTGCTGAATCGCCGTTTGCATCGCTTTTACCTTTCCGCACGATATCAACTGGGTTCCAAATTTCTGATCAACGCCTATTTTAAACGGCAATATCCGCAGGTTTACAATAATTCCTACTTTCAAATTTTCAGAATAAAACGTTATCTGCTGAGCGGCTTTAATTTTGCCTGTCAGTTAAGCGATAGATATACCGTTACCGCAACGGTTCAGGGAGTTCAGTTGGAAGAAGGATACGGAAACCGCTTTATTGTCTCTTTGGGCGATAATAACGGTTCTGTCGGATTGCTTTACGAAAGCGGCGATTTGGGAAATCAATCAGGCGTAGTATTGGATTATCGTTACGCGCTGATGCGCAATCTGTTTGTTACCTTAAGTGTCGATTTTTCCCGCTATCGTTTTGAAAAGCGGTTCGATTACGAAAATCAGTTGGCTAATGCCCTCGGTTTAACCTACCGGTTTTCGAAACACTGGAACACCAGGCTTGAGTATCAATGGCTGAAAAATGCCGATTTTAAATCCGATCAACGACTTTTAAATCACATTAGTTTTGTTTTGTAGAAAAGGCGATTATTATGATGAATCGTTGGTTCTTTTTATTTGTTTCGATTTTTATTTTGGCAAGATTTTTACAAGCTCAGGAAGATCAAATCATCTTTTCGCACAAGTTCCATGTAATGGAGCAGGAAATCGGTTGCCTGGACTGTCACCAAAAGGCAATGGAAAGCGAAAGCCAAACCGATGTTTTGACTCCTGATATGCGGACTTGTTACAACTGCCACGATGAAGATGAAACGCCTTGCGCCGCCTGTCACGCAAATGCCGATGAGCCGGGAATCGGGCGGCGGTTGAAAGGCTTTAAGAGCCGTTTTCCCCATAAAATGCATTTGAATAAAAAAGGCACGAATTGCCTGTTGTGTCACAAAGGCGTGGAAAGCTCTACCGGAGAGAAAGAATTTCATTTGCCTTCAAGGGAATTTTGCAACTCCTGTCATCCGGCGGATTATGGGGAAAACAAAGTGCAATGTCTGACCTGCCACGAAGCCAATATGAATTTCACGCCCGTAACGCACCGCCTGAACTGGGTAAAAGATCATGGCATTGTTCAACAACAGGATGAAAATAGCTGTTCCCATTGTCATAAAAACAGCTATTGCACAAACTGCCACGAAGGAGATAATCTTGACCGCAAAACACATCCTTTAAATTATCGTTTTACTCATGGATTAGCGGCAAAAGGGAACAAAGAAAATTGTTTAACCTGTCATCAGGAATTTGCCTTTTGTGTGGATTGCCATCGGAGGGAGCGGGTGATGCCTAAAAATCATTCTCTGCCTTTGTGGAGTAATAGGATTAAAGGCGACGGCGGAGAACATGCGCGCGAAGCGCAAATCGATTTTGATACCTGTATGAGTTGCCATAACGATGCCTATACCGACGTGGTTTGCACAACTTGCCACGGTCAATAATTTAAGCAGATCCGTAACAGACAAGTTAAGGAATAAGTAGAATGAACACGCCGCGATATTATTTAACCCTTTTTGCGGGTCTGGCGTTAATAGCTTGCGCCAAACTCCAAACGCCGTTAGAGTCTAAAAGTCATCCGCACGGATGGACAGAAAAAGCGTCGCCGGAATTTCACGCAAACAAGGTGATTGCCATCGGAACGGTGTCCTGTATTTCGTGCCATGGAAACAACTTAGGGGAAAACAACAGCTTTTGTGTCAACTGCCATTCAAAACAAACAGAGCCTGTTAGTTATCCTCATCCTCCCGAGTGGATGAGGTTTTCCGACCCGAAAAACCACGGCGCTTTTGTCGTAGCCCATGAAGACAATCTTACTTGTAATCATTGTCACAAAGTATTAAATTATCGAGCCCCGTCTTGTTCGGATTGTCATTTAGGCAAAGACGACTAAATTAAAATAGAGAGGGTTGAAATTGTTTATGAAATGGATTGTTAAAAGGATTTTTCTTGTTCTGATTGTCTTCGGATTTGCTTTTGCGCAAATGGATAACGAAACCTGTATGGAATGCCATTCGGACTCGGAACTGACCCGGCAGATTAATGATACGACCGAAGTTTCGTTGTTTGTTGATTTAAAAGCATTCGAGCAATCCGTTCACGAAGATTTTGATTGCGTTTCCTGCCATCCCGTAACCGAAGATCATCCGGATGACGTTCCTTTGGGCGAACCGACATGCGGCGACTGCCACGACGATATAGCCGCAGAGTACGATCAGAGTATTCATGGGCTGGGTCGTAAGCAGGGAATAGAAATTGCGGCGACCTGTTCCGATTGTCACGGGACGCACAACATCCGGGCTGTAAGCGATACCAGTTCCAAGGTTTACGGAAAGCACTTGTTAGAGACATGCGCCAGTTGTCATTCCAAAACAAAGGTAATGCGCCAATTCGGACACAAGAGGATGAATCCTGTAGCGCTTTATGCCAAAAGCGTGCACGGAAGAATATTCGAGAAAAACCCGGAAGCGCATGTTGCAACCTGTATTTCGTGTCACGGCAGCCACAATATTAAACCGGCGATCGATCCGGACGCTTCATTGAACGAGTTGAATATTCCCAATACCTGCGGTCAGTGTCACACAAATGAAAAAGATCACTATAAGCAAAGCGTTCACTGGAAATCTTTACAGCGCGGGCATCATGAGGCGCCCAATTGCACCGATTGCCACGGAGAGCATGAAATAAAAGGTTTTGCAAACGGCGGACCGTTTAAGAATCCAGAATTACGCGCCACTCAAATTTGCGCCAGTTGCCACGCTTCGCAAAATTTGATGACCCGTTTCGGGTTGGACTATCGACGTTTCGAATCGTATTTCAGAACCTACCACGGGCTGGCTGTATTAAAAGGGTCGCCGAGAGCGGCAACCTGTACCAGTTGTCACGAAGTTCACGCCATCCGTAATCAAAGCGATACGCTATCGACAATCCACCGCTCAAACCTGATCAAAACCTGCGGCAAATGCCATGAAAACGTAACTCAAAGTTTTACTCAAATTGAAGTTCATCCCATCGGTTTGGAAAATCGTAATTACACCGCTTATCTTTTAAAAATTTTCTATCAGTGGATGATTGTTTTGGTAATAGGCGGAATGTTCGTCCATAATTTAATAATCGTTATTTATCATATCCGTCAAAAACGCCGCTCAAAAAAATATGCCGAGCTGATACCAAGATTTCAGTCGTTCGAGGTTTACCAACATATTCTGCTTTTTTTGAGCTTTAGTATTCTGGCGATTACGGGCTTTGCTCTGAAATTCCCCGATACTGCCTGGGTGAGGGCTCTTTACGCTTTGGGAATGAATGAGGTTATCCGAAGCACCCTGCATCGCAGCGCGGCGGTGCTGATGATTATAGTCTCGTTGGTGCAAGCCGGTTTCTTCATCTTTTCGCCGAAAGGTCGCGAAGAATTTAAAGCAATGATGCCCACCAGAATGGATTTAATCCATGTTTGGCAGAATATGAAGTTTTATCTCGGATTTGGTAAAGAGCGTCCTAAATTCGATCATTTTGACTATAGCGAAAAAGCGGAATATCTGGCTCTGATTTGGGGAATCATTATCATGGGCGCTTCGGGTTTTATGTTGTGGTTTCCGGAATTTTTTGCCCGATTTATGCCGAGCTGGTTTTTTGAGGCGGCAGAAATTATTCACTACTACGAAGCCTGGCTGGCGTCTCTGGCAATTCTGGTTTGGCACTGGTTTTTTGTCATGTATCACCCGGAACATTATCCGATGAACGTGACCTGGATGGACGGCAAAATTTCACTGGAAGAGTTGAAACATCACCATCCCTTGGAATACGAACGGTTGATAAAAGAGAAGAAGATACCGCCCAAAAAAGAAACGGAAGAAGAGTAAATTCTAAAATAAAAAAGGCTGCCGATGGCAGCCTTTTATTTTTTAATCTTCCAGAAATTCAACATTTACGGGATCTTTAATAATTCCCTCGTCAAAGCCGCGCTGCAGCAAGGTGCGAACCGCCTGTTTTCCCGCCTCGCCGTAATCCAATGTCCAGTGATTTACGTACATCCCCACAAAGCGGTCTGCCAGATCGGGGTCCATATCGCCGGCGAATTGCAGGGCGTATTTCAGCGCTTCGTCACGGTGATCCAATGAATATTTAATGCTCCTGCGAATAAGGCGCGAAACCTTTTGCATCAGTTCGGTTCCCAAATCACGACGAATAACGTTGCCGCCCAAGGGCAAAGGAAGCCCGGTCTCTTCGTACCACCATTCGCCGAGATCAATAATTTTATGCAGACCCTTTTGGGCGTACGTTAACTGCCCCTCGTGAATAATCAATCCCGCCGCAAAACGATCTTCCAAAACCGCGGAAGTAATTTGGTCAAAAGGCACAACCTCGTGCCTGACTTCCGGCAAATAGAGCCTTAACGCCAGATAAGCGGTGGTCATTTCGCCGGGAACCGCAACGGTAATGGTTTTAAGTTCCTCTTTTGAAAAAGGTTTTTTGGCAACAATCATGGGACCGTATCGATCGCCCATGCTGCTTCCGGTCGGCAACAGGATGTATTTGTCCGAAACTTTGGGGTAAGCGTGAATGGAAATGGCGGAAACTTCGTAAGTTCCGCTTAACGCCTCTTCGTTTAAGGTTTGAATATCTTTCAGAATGTGCTCAAAGCGAAGACCCTCGGTGTCGAATTTTTCTTTTGCCAGCGCGTAGAACATAAAAGCATCGTCGGAATCGGGACTGTGCGCAATGCGGATAGTTTGCATAATTTGCTTTCCTTCTTTCGTTTCGATTAATATTGTTTAAAGTGCTGTAACTTAATTCTTAAGCATTTTGAATTCAAATCTTTTGTTAAATTACGAATCGACGAATTTGTTAAATGCGGATTAATGAACATAAAATAACTTTTCAGGAATTTGTCGAACCTTATATCGTCGGACGAATGTTTATGTTTACCGGATAACGGGAAATTTGCGTTTTGTGAAAAAATACGGCATAATAGAACAAAGCCCGAAGTTAAAAAATTAGTCGAAAAGAATCCGATATCTTTTCCCTGCTCCGGACTTCTGTTTTCAAATTTCTGGGTTAAAGATACCGATTGTTTTACAACGGATGATTACAAACAGATTCAAATACTGAATGTCGATCGGCTGCGATTAATTATTTTAAAAAGATTCATTAAAAAAAGTTAAATTCACGCCGATATTTAAAACCCTGAGAATGAAAAAATATGGAATCGCTATGAAACATCTGCTTTTTGTCTGTCTGATCCTGGTTGCGCTGCTGTGGGGTAGCACATTAACGGCAAACGATTTTTTTATTCATTATTATAATTATGAAGACGGTCTGCCTTCCGATCTTGTGAAAGTAGTTAAACAGGATCGCCAGGGATTCATCTGGATCGGAACGGACGGAGGCTTGGTCAGGTTTGACGGACAGCGGTTTCTTTCATTCTCGGACGGATTGCCGAGCAATTATGTTAAAGATTTATTCTTCTTAAGCGACAGCGAATTACTTGTCACCACCGATTTGGGAGTTGTCAGGGTAACTTACAATTCCGTAAAAACCACGCTCAATAAGTTTTTAGCGGGTTCGATAAAGCTTACCGACAGCACGCTGTTTTATCCGAAATTAATTTACAGAGATTCGGGCAATACTTTATGGATTGCCGAGCCTTATTCAATTGTCCGGCTTAAAAAAGACGGGAAGGGATTTAAACGATACGTCTTTTCCCAAAAATTCGAGGCATTAAGCTATCTTCATTCTTTTTCGTTTTTTGAGAACGAAAAGCGGGATCTTTTTGCGATTTCACAAACCGGATACCTGCTGCGTTACGAAGCAAAAGCGGATACTTTTACGGAAGTCCCGATCATAAACCGTCCGAAAAAATGGGCTGTGAGCGAAGTGTTGAAATTTAAGAAAAATACTTTTTTGATCGGCACGTCCACCGGTGTGTACAAGTTTAAATTCAGTGAAGCTTTAAAAGGTTTTACGTTGAAAAAGATCGCCGATATTCCGAATGTTCACGCTCTGGCAACGGATACCAAAGGCAATATTTTTGTCGGAACCGGCGGGCAGGGTTTGTATTTAATTGTTCCCAAGAATAACGGATTTAAAATCAAACATGTTGACCGGCTAAATTTAAAGGTCATTAACCAAATCCGGCAAACGGAGGAAGATCGGTTCTGGATCAGCACGGATAACGGAATAGCCCTGTTGTATGATCCGCTTTTTACGCAAATTATGAATTTTTCCAATTACTCGGTACAAACGCTTTTTCAGGATGTTAAGGGTAGAATAATAGCCACGGACGGCTTGAGAATTTACGAGATTAAAAAGACTAAAAATCGTTTTACCAGCCGGATTTTGCTCGAGAACAGCGAATCCATGATCTCCACCATTGCCGCGGATGAAAAGAGAATTGTCGCCGGACATATTGACGGAGCAATCACCATATTGCAAAACAATTCGATCAAAAAGATAAAGCTTCCTTCAAACAATACCATTTTTTCGCTTTTTATCGATCATTTTGGTGAATTGTGGATTTGTCAGGGCGGCATGCCGGGACTAATCAAGCTTGACAAAAACGGTAATTTGCAGGTTTATGCCAAAGACTACGGAATGGATTCTCCCGCTCAGGTGGTAAAAGAGGGTCTGGACGGATACATTTATGTGGGCAGCATAGGGAACACAAACTATTTGTTTCGTTTTAACAGAGAGAAAAAAACCTTCGAAAATTTAAGCGTTCCCGTTCCGCCGTTAAAGTCGTCCAGACTGGAGGTTTACGATTTAGTCGTTCAGACGGATAATTCGACAACCTGGTTGGCGACGAATATCGGAATATTGAGAATTCGGAAAGGAAAAGTAAAAGTCTTTCCGCTCGAAAGAAACAGAACCGCGCGTTCGCTTACGCTGGATCGGGAAAAGCGGCTGTGGATAGGCACCGAGCACGGCGCATATTGTTTGATCGACACGGGTTTGGTTTATTTTGACGAGCTCTCGGGTCTGGGGAATCAGACGTTTGCTTTTCGTTCGGCGATTTCCGACACATCGGGACATATCTATTTTGGCACCTACGACGGAATTTATTTTCAGCAAAAGGAATTCAGAAACGATATGACCACTAAAGCGCCGAAGATTGTCGAGTTCTGGATTAATGAAAACCAGTTTTTTAAAATTAACACGCCGACGCAAAAAATACCATACCACGCCACGCTTCGCATCAGGGTAGCATCGTTGATGTACCCGGCGTACAAAACCATCTATCAGTGGCGGCTGATCGGATCAAAGGACAACTGGTCTTTGCCCTCGACCGATCCGGTGATTATTCTTCCGGGAATCAAAAGGGGAAGCTACACGCTACAGGTGCGGGCAAGACACATAGGTTACGGGTGGAGTCCCGTTTATTCGTTGAATTTGATTGTCGTCGCCCCGTGGTATTTGACTTCGTGGGCTTTTGCAATTTCTTTGTTGGCGGTAATATTAATCGGTCTGGTTTCGCTGCAATTAATCAGGGAACGCCAAAGACGTCTGAAAATAGCCATTGATCTTGAGAAGAGTGAAATAAAATTAAAAACCATTGTCAATAACGCTCCGATTATTTTATTTATGGTTGACTTAAACGGAAAGATAACCTTTGCCGAAGGTCGGGGTTTGTCAGAGTTTGAAAAAATATATCGACCCATTTTGGGACTGAATTTATGTGACGGAGCGGAAGAAGAATTCGGACTCGACGAAGATTGCAAACGCGTGTTAAAGGGCGAATCGTTCGAGAGCATCCGCAAAATTAATAATAATTATTACAGATTCTGGTTTTCGCCCCTGTACGACTCATCAAACAATCTTACGGGGGCTCTCGGCGTGGCTATCGACATTACCCAATTAAAACTCACCGAGACAAAATTAAGAAGAGCCATCATTCAAACCGAAGCGGCAAATAAAGCAAAATCCGAATTCATTGCCAACATGAGCCATGAAATCCGCACGCCTTTGAACGCTATTATCGGATTATCCGATCTTTTAATGGAAACGAATTTGGATGAGGACCAAAAAGACTATCTGCACACAATCCGCTTTTCCGCCACGGAACTGCTCAAAATTATCAATCAGATTCTGGATTTCAGTAAAATAGAATCCGGAAAACTGGAATTGGAATTCATCCCCTTTGATCTGAAAAAACTGATTCAAAACATTTCCAATGCGTTTGATATTATGGCAAAGAATAAGCGTCTGGATTTCAAATTAACGTGGGATGAAGCGGTGCCCGAACATGTTGTCGGCGATCCTACGCGGTTGGGGCAGGTTTTGGTGAATTTGCTGGGCAACGCCATAAAATTTACCGAGCAGGGCGGAATCGAATTAAATATCAGTCTGGTCAGCGAAACCGAAGACGACGCGGATGTGCAATTTGAAATCAAAGATACCGGGATCGGAATCCCCGAGGAGAAGAAACGGTTGATTTTCGAATCGTTCCGACAGGTTGATTCTTCTCTGACTCGTCGTTTTGGCGGAACGGGTTTGGGTCTGGCTATTTCCGGTCGCTTGATTGAAATGATGGGAAGCAAAATCGAGGTAAAAAGCGAAGAAGGAAAGGGGAGTTGTTTCGTATTTATTCTGACCTTTCCTAAAGCCAAAGACAAAAAGCTGGAAGAATTACCAGATTTTTCATTGTTTTTGACCCACGATAAAAGAGCACAAAAACCGATTGAACCTGCGGAAGTTAAATCGGAGCAAGAGACTTCTGATGCGGACGAAATCCGCATATTGCTTGTGGAAGATAATGTGATTAATCAGCGTATGGCTAAAAGGATGGTCGAGAACATGGGCTATAAAGTGGATATTGCCAATAACGGGCAGGAAGCGCTTGATATGCTGGAGGAACGCAAATATGATCTCATTTTACTGGATGTTCAGATGCCCGTTATGGACGGTTTGCGGACGGCTCAAAAAATCAGAATCCACGAGATGAACAGCGATGAACACATTCCTATTATTGCCATGACCGCTCATGCTCAAAAAGAAGACCGCGACCGCTGCCTTGAAGCCGGAATGGACGACTACCTTTCCAAACCGATAAATATGAAAATGCTCGAGCAGAAACTGAGGCATTATTTAAAGGCAAAACTGGAAAGACTTAAAACTCAAAACGAATAACCGTCGTAGCCGTCTGCTCACCCAACCGAATTTTACCGACTTTTTATCGCCTTATTGTCAAAAAGTCGCGTTCGTGCGTTATTCCCAAAACCTCTTCTTTTATTGATGAGCTAAATTCCTTATTTTATTCCCGATCAAACTTTATTGTGAGAATGAAATGAATCTGCGGGAAAAAACGGAAGAAATTAAAAGAATCGCTTACAAAACGGGTTTCCACAAAATCGGTATTGCGCCGGTTAAAAAACCCGCCCATTCGGAGTATCTTTTAAGCTGGTTAGCTGCGGGCAAACACGGCGCAATGCACTGGATGGAAAACTATCCGGAAAAACGTTTGGATATTTCCCAATTGTATCCGCAGGCGCGATCGGTGATAGTCGTTGCGCATAATTATTACACGCCTTACGAACACGCCCGATCCCCGGAAAAGGGAAAAATAAGCCGTTATGCCTGGGGCAGGGATTACCATAAAATTCTAAAGAAAAAACTGAAACTATTTCTGCAAAAGATAAAAGAAATCGATTCTTCGATTGAGGGTCGGATTTTTGTGGACACGGCTCCGGTGCAGGAAAAATTATGGGCGGCAGAAGCGGGAATAGGATGGCAGGGCAAGAACGCCAATATTATTACCAGAGAGATGGGCTCATGGATTTTTCTGGGTCTTTTGGTTATTAACCGAAAACTGATTTATGATGAGCCGGTTAAAGATTATTGCGGGCGGTGTAACGCCTGTATCGAAGCCTGCCCCACAAACGCCCTTGAGCCGTATCGCCTTGACGCCTCGCGCTGCATTTCGTATTTGACCATTGAATATCGGGATCAGCCCGTTCCGGACGATCTTGCCGAAAAAATGCAAAACTGGGTGTTCGGCTGCGACATTTGTCAGGATGTGTGCCCCTGGAACCGCTTTGCCCGCGAAACCGACGAACCCAAATATCATCCGGTCGATATGATTTTGGTGCAGCCCGATCTTGCCCGGCTTTCTTCTTTAAGCGAAGACGAATTCAAAGATTTGTTCAGAGGCACGCCGGTAAAACGGGCAAAATATTCCGACTTTATTCGCAACGTAAAAACCGCGCTGCTTCAAATTTCGGGTTCCCGTAAAAAAGAATAAAAAAACGCCGTTTTAAAAAGAGATCATTTTGATCAGCGCATTAATACCATCTTTTTGACGATTTTGTGCCGGCTTGTCGTCAGATGATAAAAATAAACGCCGGAAGCCACCGGATTACCCTTGTCGTTTCTTCCCCGCCAGACGTACTTATAGAGATTGCCTTTAAAAAGATATTCGTTGTTGATTAACGTGCGAACCAATTGACCTGTTGTGTTGTAAATTTTTAAGCTCACATCGCCCGTCCGATCCAGAGTAAACGAAATAGTCGTTTGCGGATTAAAGGGATTGGGATAATTGTTCAGCAGTTGAAACTTTACGGCAACGTTGTTGCGGGCAATTGCAGTGCCCACGGACGGTTTGATTTTAACATCGTCGATGATCCATCCCCAGCCGGTGGTGTAATCGTCCGCGTGCAGGCGAAAACGAACATAGATGATTTGTCCGGGATCGTAAAATTCGGTTAAGTCGATTTCGTGCGTCCGGTAGAGGCTGTCGTCCGGCTTTTTGTCCTGGTTGTAATAGAGATTCCAGGAAGGATCAAACCGGCAATCATAAGGCGTGATGAGAACATCCCAGTTTTCGCCGTCAAGCGAGCCTTCTACCGTGACATAATCCCACATTCGATAATCCGGATAAAAATAACCGCTTTCTCCCGGTTCCACCAAGGCAATGTCTTTGTAAGTCATTACAAGATTTTCGCTGACTACGACGGGCGTTCCCAAAATGGAGATATAATCGCGTTTATTCGAATAGGGATGCTCGGTCTGCAAACCCGCGCTGCCGAAATTCTGAGGCTTATCGATGAAAAAGTCGCCGTAAAAATCGCTGTAACCGTTATTAAACAGGAATTTTACGCTGTCCACCTTCTCGTAAACGACGATCGATTTTTTATTGGAAATATACTTTTTCCCGCTATTAAAGCCCACGGTCTGAATTTCAAGATAATCCGGCGGCTCCACGGTAATAATCGCAAAGGTGTCGCGATAAGCCGGAACAGGTCCCAGCTTAACGACAGGCTCTTCATAAATTTCCACGTGAACCGAATCGTACGGCGAGCGCGTGCGGAAGAAAACTTTCATCCGTTTTGTGGAAGGATGAGGTGGATTAACGGCGCTTAACACGGGAGAGCGCGTGGGTACGGTCAACTCGGGCAGTTGCTCGTCGTACAACGACCAGATGCCGCGTCCGTGAGTGGCAGCTACAATTTCTTTATTGACAATTTTTAACCTGCGCACCGCCACCGAAGGCAGGGTTCCCTCGGCAAATTGCCAGCTTTCTCCGTTATCCTGTGAGATAAACAGACCGATGTCCGTTCCGATCCAGATTTGGCTGGTATCGTAAGGAATGTAAACGGCGCAGTGAACGGGAACGTCCGGCAAATTGTTGGTGATGTCTTCCCAGGTATTCCCAAGGTTGCGGGTGCGAAAAATTTTTCCGTATCCCGAAACGCCGAACATGACCAAAGCAGTGGCGCTGTCCGAAGGATGCGTTGCGATTCCGCTTACAATGGCGTTCGGAGCGTTGGGCGGTTTGGGGACTGTTGTAAACGATTTTCCGCCGTCGGCGGAAACGTTAATGTAACCGGAAGAAGAGGCGATCCAGACAATCGAAGAATCAGCCTGAGACACGGCTATTCTGACCCATCGGGAACCGTTGAGTTGAACCGGAAAAGATTTCCAGCTCAAGCCGCCGTTGTAAGTGATGTAAATTTTATTGCTTTCGGAAATGGTCAACAATTTGTCCGTATTAAACGGATCCATGACCAGCGGCGTATGGAAAATTTCGCTTTCGGGCAGTCCGTTGTTGATGCTTTGAAAAGTATTCCCGCCGTCCGTTGATTTAAAAACGCGGGAATCGTAAATCGTGGCGTAAACAATGTAAGGATCGAATTTATCCCAGGCGCAGTCAAAGCCGTCGCCGCCCACAACCTGATGCCAGCCGGTTTTGGAGTCCGGATCTACGGGAGAAAGCGAAGTGCCGTTGTCCTGAGTTCCGCCGATGTATTGTTCCAAAAAGGGATGGCGGTCGGCGTCGTAATATTGGGTCACATTGTATTGATAGTTTTTGTTTTGCCAGTTTACTCCTCCGTCGGGAGAAAAATAAATGCCCCCGTCGTTGGCGCTGAGCAACGCAAACGAGCTGTCTTCTTTGGGGATGGTAGCTAAAAAGTGATGATCGGCATGAACATAGGGCAAACCGTAACCTCCCCACCAACTGCTGATTTGCGTGGCGCTCATGGAACCGGAGTTAACCTGCACCTGGTAGAGGTCGAGACCTCCCACAAAAACAATATTTTTGTTAAAGGGATGCACAATCAAAGTATTGTCGTACCAGCCCTGTTTTCCCAGCCAGTTGGGCGAACTTCCTAAAAAATTCCATGTTATTCCGGCGTCGGTCGATTGGTAAAATCCGGCTAATTGTCCGCTCGAATTAACCATGGCGGCGTACAGGTAGCTGGTGTCCGAAGGAGCAATAGCCATCTCAACGCGACGATGATCCGAAATTTCTTCGCTAACGTAATTCCAGGTGTTTCCCATGTCTGTTGATTTGTAAATTCCCATATTGTTAACACAGGCAAAGAGGGTGTTAAAGTTTAACGGATTGGCGATTATTTGCTGAACCCTTGCGCCGGGATTAAAAACATGTTCCCATGAATCGCCGCCGTTTAAACTGCGGAATATGCCGGCGTTGGTGGCGGCTAAAACGGTATCCGCATTAAAAGGATGCACCACTAAACGGTTTACATAGCGGAAATTATAATTGCCGGCGGACGCCGGAAGCTGAATCCAGTTTTCTCCGCCGTCCGTGGTTTTAAAGATTCCGTCGCCGATGATCTGATCATAGTTTCCGAACCCTTCGCCGGTTCCGGCATAGAGAATATCGGGTTTGTTTTTGCAAATATCGATCGTGGTTACGGAAATAACCGGCATGTCATCGGTTAAAGGGCGCCAGTGAGCTCCGGCGTCTTCGGTTTTCCACACCCCTCCTCCGACGGCGCCTACCCACCAGATGTCAGGATTTTGCGGATGTATCACAATAGACCGGGAACGACCGCCGATATTAGCGGGTCCCCGCTCTACCCAATTTAAAGAACTTCTTTTACGAAGAATATTTTGCGCGCGAGCCTGTTTCATTGCTTCGAACCGCCAGTTTCCGTGGTAAGAGAACGGTTTGCCAATTTCCGAACGGAGCAATTTTTCGTAAAGAAAAGCCTGATCCGGACGGTCTTTTGCCGCTTCTTGCGATTCGTCTTTTCCGCTGATTATTTTGGACAGCTTTGGCGAGATATTATTTTGAGGATTCTCCCGAACCTTAAATAACGACACTTCGGGCAATACTTTTACGGCAAAAAAGACGCCCGCCGCAAAAATAAAAAGAGCAAATAAAAATTTTTTCATAATATGCTCCGTTTAACATGGTTTGATTTTTATGAATTTAATGTAAGATGATCAAAAGTCCGGCTCAATTTCGTTGACTCTAATTTATTCCCGACTTATTTTAATTTCAGTGATTTAGAATACAAGTTAACAGGGAACAAGTTATGCATGTTAATTTCAAAGGGTTTTATTTTATTGTCCTGATACTTTTAATAATTTTGTTTTACAAGGTGTTTTTACCCTATTACCGCCACCTGAAGCTCCATAGTCAAACCAAAGAATTGTACAACAACCTGACAAAAAGCAACATCCCCTGGAAGATTATCGGGTATTCGGAAAAAGAACGTCCGATTTACGCTTTGGAAGTCGGCGCGGGCGAAGATACGGTAATGATCATGGGCGCCTTTCACGGCGACGAACAGGTCGGATTTCACCTGGTCGTCCAATTGGCTGAAACACTGTACAAAGCTCCGGAGCAAATTCATTCGCTTGCCGTGTTAATCCCCGTCGTTAATCCCGACGGTTTGCTGTCGCGCAAACGAACCAATGCCAACGGGGTTGATATCAACCGGAACTTCCCCACCGGAGACTGGTCGCCGGTGTACACGAAAAAGAAGTATTATCCCGGCATAAGACCCTCTTCGGAGTCGGAAACCCAGACCGTGCTTCAGTTGATCGATAAGTACAAACCCGATCGGATCATTTCGATCCACTCCGATTTGAGAATGAACAATTACAACGGTCCCGCCCGAAGGCTTGCCGAGCTAATGTCAAAATTTAACGGTTATCCCGTGACCGGCGATGTGGGCTATCCCACGCCGGGCTCTTTCGGCACCTATGCCGGATACGAACTGAAGATTCCGTTAATCACCCTGGAACTACCCGATGTTCCGCCGGAAAAAGCCTGGCAACAAAATTATCGCGCCTTAATAGAAGCGATAAATTTCAAAGAATGAATTCTTTCAGGATGAATGGATTCGCGCGCTCAATTCGTAAAAGTCTTTTCCGCTGGGATTTTGAAAAATCCGCAAATCGAATTCGGGAACAACCGATAAAAGGTGATCAAAAATATCGGCTTGAATCGCTTCGTAATTTTCCCAGCGAATGTCATTGGTGAAAGCGTAAATTTCGATCGGCAGCCCTTGCGGACCCGGAGGAAGCTGACGCACCATTTTGGTCAGGTTCGGATTAATCTTCGGGTGATTCTTGATGTATTCAATTGTGTAAGCGCGGAAGGTGCCGATATTGGTCATTCTCCGACCGTTGACTTTGACACGGTCGTCAATATTGTGTTCCCGGTTGTAGCGCTCAAGCTCCTCTAATTTTCTTTTCACATAATCGCTGATCAAATGGATGCGTTCGAATTTTTCGATCATCGCCTGATCGCAAAACTTAATGCTGTTCTGGTCGATGTAAATGGCGCGTTTAATTCGCCTGCCGCCCGCTTGCTCCATTCCCCGCCAGTTGCGGAACGAATTATCCAGAAGTTTATAAGTGGGAACAACGGTAATCGATTTATCCCAGTTCTGAACCTTGATGGTGTGCAGAGCAATGTCAACAACATCGCCGTCTGCGCCAAACTGCGGCATTTCGATCCAGTCGCCGACGTGGATTAAATCGTACATATTAATTTGCATGCCAGCCACAAACGAAAGAATGGTATCGCGGAAAATGAGCAGAATAATGGCGGTCATTGCGCCCAGACCGCTTAAAAGCATCCACGGCTGCTGATGGGTTAAAACGCCGATAACCAGAATGATGGCGACAATATAGTTAATGATGATAACAACCTGAAGGTAACTCTTAATGGGTCGCCTTTTGGATTTGTGCTTATATTCGTAATAGCTGTTTGCGGTTGATAATATCGAAGAAATTGTTCTGGCGGTTACCAGAATCAGAAGAATGTCCGCCAGCATATTAATAACGGAACCGATCAGGGGCGTTAAAAATGTCAGATTCTTAATCAGAAGCAGCGGCACAAAGTAGGAAATGGTGTGCAATACTTTGTTTTCGATTAAAATATCGTCGAAACGTGTTTTGCTTTTTCGGGCAAAGCGTTTGGCGAAAGTGAGAAAAAATTTTGTGGTAACAAAGAAAGCCAGATAAGAAGCCGTCAGGATAATAAAAAGAAAAAACACATCGTTTGTCCATGGATAGGTCTCAAAAAGCTGTTTAACGGATGCGATTATTTGTCTCATTAGCGTTAATAACTCCTTTGACTGGTTTCTTTAAAATCTTTCGGTAAAAGCAATTGACTTTTTAACCCGTTATCGGTTTGTTCGAATAACCACGCCGGTTTCCGAACTGCTTCGATTGTGTGATCGGTATGATAAACAATACCCGAACCCATGGGAATTCCGAGTCCGTGGACGAAGGGATTTTTAACCTTGCTCAGCGTTTTTTTCAGCCTTTCCCATCCGCGCTCTTCCTGATGAACATCGACGATAAAAGGAACGCATTTTAAGGTCTCAAATAATTCGTCCCCAGCGTTTAAAGCCATCAGACCGAGATGCACGGCGCCGGCGGAAACCCCGATCAGATACGATCCGTTGTAATAGCGGTTAACAATAATTTCCGCCATTCCCGTTTTACTGATTGTGTTCCATCCGAGTTCAACATCGCCCCCGGCAAGAAGAATTAAGTCCGATTTTTCCAGATACTCTTTTTCGGCGGACGAAAATTCTTTTTGAATGTGGAGAATTTCCTTGGCTTTTATCTGCTCCATGGCGGCTTTGAAAATCATAAAATATTCGGGTTTGTCGTCATTGGAAGCGCCGATATAGGCAGCCCTTAACGGCAAATTGCCTTCGAGAATAGATTCCAAAAAAGCCTGACCGTTTTTCTGCCAGAATAAGTTCTGGCTATCCGCAAGCAATATAACGGGTTTTTGCTTCACAAATTCTCCCTGCTTTAATTTTTTAAAATTAAAATTTTTTTGAACGGATGCAAGTTAAGTGTGAGAAAAGATGAAATTAAAACAGGGAAGCGGAAAAAAACAAGCGCGTTTTTCCTCTTTTCCGGCGGCAGATCGGGGAGAACTATTTTTTATTAAACGACAAGTTTTGCATCTTTTTAACAATTCCACTAAGTTATCGTTTCAAATTAAGTTACCCGATATGTCGAAATAACGAATCGAATAAAAAAGCATGAAAAACAATCCGCTTCTTAAAGCGCTGCTGATAATTTTAATCGGCTTAAACTTTTTGAATTTGGCGGCGCCTGTTTTAGCCGCAAGTTCATGGAGAATTTTCCAATACTTCGGCGCGGGTATTTATTTTCTTTTTGATCCCTTATGTCATCAAATCCCCCAAAGATCTATTTTTATTAATCAAATACCGATGGCTTTGTGCGTGCGCTGTACCTTTTTGTATTTCGGAGGGCTTGTCGGAATTATTGTTTTGTTGTTCAAACGGGATATTAATATCCCTTCGGCTGTTTTGGTGACCCTTGCGATTTTTGTGGTCGCGGAGATATCTTCCGAAAAAATAGGCTTATATACCAATTGGGCTGTTTTAAGAGGGGTCAGCGGATTTTTGAGCGGCTTGATTCTGACTCTGTTTCTGGCTCAAACAAAGTTCTCCGGACAGGAATCGAAGACAAATAAAAGAGTAATAACCAATGATTTTTGAAACGAAAGGAAATTCATGGTAAAAACAGATTATTACCAGGCTATATTTTTAGGAGCGTTCGTAGCCGCTTTAACCGACAGCATTCCGGTTTTAAATTTGGTTAATTGTTTGTTCTGCGCGGGGATTGTTGTCGGGGGGATGATTCCGCTATGGCTGTTGCAAAGAAATGCCGAAGATAAATCTTTTTTTACCACTCCGGAGGTAATCCATCTGGGATTATTGACCGGATTGTTCGGCGCCTTTTTATCGTTTGTTTTTCAGTACATCGTTTTTAAAATTTACGGGAACTGGCAGGTTCAATGGATGATTCAGGCTATGGATAATATGGAAACATTGCCTCCCTTTTGGGAAGAATTGTATGCGGAATTGCAGAAGCCGGAGTATCAGGGTTTTGCCGGACTGGCTATTTTGATTCGGAATTTAATAATTTTCCCCGTTTTTATGGTTTTAGGGGGATTGCTCATGAACAAAATTTTAATCCGCAAGAGAAGTAACCGGTCGGGAGATTCAGACCGATAAATTTAACCCGAAGAGGTAAATTCGGATTGCAGTTTTTCGTTCCTGTCCGCCAGTTGCAGGGCTTCGATTAATTCGTCGAGATCGCCTTCCATAATTCGATCCAGCTTATACAGCGTTAATCCGATCCGGTGATCGGTTACGCGTCCCTGCGGGAAGTTGTAGGTGCGAATCTTGGCGCTTCGGTCGCCCGTTCCTACCATCGATTTGCGCTGGGCGTCAATAACGGATCGCTGTTCCTGCTGCGCCATATCAAGCAAACGCGAACGCAAAACCTTTAAGGCTTTGGCTTTGTTTTTGTGCTGCGATTTTTCATCCTGGCAGGTTACGACAATTCCGGTCGGGACGTGCGTGATGCGAACAGCCGAATCCGTTGTATTCACGCTTTGACCTCCGGGACCGCTGGAGCGAAAAACGTCGATGCGCAGATCATTGGGATCGATGTCGATGTCCACGTCCTCCGCTTCCGGCAGAACAACCACGGAAGCAGCGGAAGTGTGGATGCGTCCCTGCGTTTCGGTATCGGGAACGCGCTGCACCCGATGCACCCCGCTTTCAAATTTTAAAGTGCCGTAAGCTTCGGGTCCTTCAATCAAAAAGATTATCTCTTTGAATCCGCCCCGCTCGGACGGCGTGGAACTCATCAAATCGACTTTAAAACCGTGATCCTCGCAAAAGCGGGTGTACATGCGGTACAAATCTCCGGCAAAGATGGCGGCTTCGTCTCCGCCTGTACCGGCGCGGATTTCCATGATCGCGTTTTTATGATCGTCCGGATGCTTGGGGATTAACATTAATTTTAGTCTTTCGGTATATTCCGCGATCTTTTTCTCCAATTCCTGATTCTCCTCGCGGGCAAGGGCAACCAGATCGGGATCGACATCTTCTTCCAGAATCGCTTTGTTTTCTTCGTACGATTCAAGAGCTTTTAAATAGGGAATACCGACGTCCAGAATTTTACTGAGTTCGCTGTGTTCACGGGTAAGTTCGCGGTACTTTCTTTGATCGTTAAAAACGTCCGGCTCGGAAAGTTGTCGGTTTAGCTCTTCCAATCGTTCTTTAAGTTTAATGATTTTATTTTTCATGGCTCCAACTCCTAAGCTGAGACGGGTACGACTTCGGACTCAATCACAGGTTCCGCAGCCAATTCGCCGGCGTATTCTTCGCCGAGGGCAGCCTTTAACGCTACAATAGCAACCTCTAACTGCGCGGCGTCGGGCTCGCTTGTTGTTATGCGCTGTAACCACAATCCCGGCATAATCATCAGTTTAACAAACGGGTTGTCCATGTTCTTCGACGAAGCCTTAAGCCCCTCGTAACTTATCCCGCCAAGCACCGGAATCAACGGCAGATGCACCGCCAGACGAATTAAAAGAGAAATTTGTCCGGTAAAAATCATGATAATCGTATCGACCAGCGCAAAGAACAGTAAACTAATGATCATGACGATGACCAAAAAACTGGTTCCGCAGCGCGGATGAAAAGTGGAATAAGCCTTAACGTTTTCCGGCGAAAGAACAATTCGGTTTTCAAAAGCAAAAACCGTTTTATGCTCTGCGCCGTGATATGCAAAAAGCCGTTTTACGTCCTTCATAAATGAAATACCCCAAACATAGGCTACGAAAAAAGTAATTCGAATCAGACCCGCGAGTAGATTAAAAGTCAACGCCTGTCTTTCGATATTGAATATCTCCGTAGTCAGATAGAGTGGTAAAACAAAGAACAGAGCGATGCCGATTACTAAAGCGATTGTCAAAGAGAAAACGGCGCTTAGCGTGGACATACCCGATTTTTTCTTTTTCTTTTTAGCTTTTTCGGGATTTCTTTTGCGCTCTTCGTCATGGGCGTCTTCCATGGCTTTATCCGCCGACCATTGGAGAGTTTTGATTCCCTGAATCATAATTTCGATTAAGGTGATAGCGCCTCTGAGAACGGGAATGTTTAAGTTTTTGCGTTTTTGAATCAGGGATTGAAAGTCGTCGATGCGGACTTCTATTTTACCGCTGGCTCTGCGGATTGCGGTTGCGATGCGCTTTGGCGAACGCATCATCACGCCTTCGATGACCGCCTGCCCGCCAACGGGCATTATTTTTTCATTAAAATTTTCCGGCATAAATTCCTCAAATTTTTGATTTTTAAATAAAAAAACGGAATGATATGGGGACCCATTTCATTCCGTTTTAGAATGGAAAAGTGTTGAAACAAAATTATTTTAAATTGTATTTTCGCATAAATTTTTCAACACGACCCGCAGAGTCAACCAGCTTTTGCTTTCCGGTAAAAAAGGGATGACAATTGGAACAAATTTCAACTTTCAGATCCCCGATAGTCGAACGAACTTGAAATGTGTTCCCACAAGCGCAGGTCACGGTTCCGACTTTATATTCAGGATGCACACCTTTTTTCACAATGGACCTCCTCGGTGATTATATTCAAATCATATAATTTAAATCATATTAAAGCGAATTGCAAAGAATTTTATTCCCGTTTGCTCAGGAATTCATGTTCCGCAGAAATTCGCGGTTGTTTTTTGTCTCCGCCATCTTATCCAGCAAGAATTCCATCGCTTCGATCGGGTTCATTTCGTTAAGCAGTTTGCGCAAAATCCAAACGCGAGCCAATTCTTCTCTCGAAAGCAGCAATTCTTCCTTACGCGTACCCGAACGATTGATATCGATCGAAGGAAAGATACGGCGGTCGGTCAGACGACGGTCAAGCATCAGCTCCATGTTGCCGGTGCCTTTGAATTCCTCGAAAATAACCTCGTCCATTCGCGAACCCGTATCAACCAGCGCCGTGGCGATAATCGTTAAACTTCCGCCTTCTTCCACGTTACGCGCGGAACCGAAAAAGCGTTTGGGTTTTTGCAGAGCGTTGGAGTCGATACCGCCGGAGAGAATTTTACCGCTGTGCGGAACAACGGTGTTGTGAGCACGGGCTAAACGGGTTAAGCTGTCTAAAAGAATAACCACGTCTCGTTTGTATTCTACCAGGCGTTTTGCTTTTTCCAGAACCATGTCCGCAACCTGCACGTGTCGTTCGGCGGGCTCGTCAAACGTGGAACTGATGACCTCGGCGTCAACCGAACGTTCCATGTCCGTTACCTCTTCGGGGCGTTCGTCGATCAATAAGACCATTAAAATGACTTCGGGATGATTTTTGATGATGGCGTTGGCGATTTTTTGCAGAAGAATGGTTTTACCGGTTCGCGGTTGCGCAACGATCAACCCGCGCTGACCCTTACCGATCGGGGTAAGTAAATTCATTATTCTCGTGGAATAGTCTCTGGTGGTGGTTTCCAGATTGAGGCGCTCCATCGGATAGAGAGGGGTCAGGTTTTCGAACAGGTTCCGTTCTCTTGCCTTGTCGGGACTTTCGTCATTTACCGCTTCCACACGTAAAAGCGCAAAAAAGCGTTCGTTATCTTTCGGCGGACGAATTTGACCGGTAATGGTGTCGCCCGTGCGCAATACAAAGCGTTTAATCTGCGAAGGGGAAACATAAATATCATCCGGTCCGGGGAGATAACTGTAATCCTGAGAACGTAAGAAACCATAACCATCGGGAAGAATTTCCAAAACGCCCTTGGAAAAAATCAAACCTTCCTGAGCGGTTTGTTCTTCGAGAATGCGGTAGATCAACTCGGATTTTTTTAATCCTGAGATTCCGCTGATATTCATCTCCTGAGCAATTTTGCTTAATTCAGTAATCTTTTTTTTCTTTAATTCTTCAATATCTAACATAGATTAACCTCATTATGTTTATTGTTAGTTCATTTTTTATATCAACCAGGAATTTTTAAAGTACGTGTTTGACAACCAGGGTATGAGTGAACGGATTTTACGAGACACAGCTACGCAAAGCCCAATATAAAAGGATTATTCTCGTATGTCAAATGAAATTTCCATTTTTTCCTCCCAATTATATTGTTTTCAGACCGCTTGTAGTTAAATCAAATACTTTATCTTTGGATTCGGCTGCGGAACAGGAAATTTATTACCTTTCCGATTACAAATTATACGTTCTTTATCCCAGATGTCTTTGACTAAAATTTTGTTTCCAAAGCTAATTTTCAAAGTTTGACTCGGTTTTATATCGATTTAAAAGATCGCCGATTAAATAGTGACTCCCCATTACCAATAAAGTTTCAGACGGCTCTGTTTTTTTTATTATATGATTTAACGCCTCAAAAGGTTCGCTAATTTTTTCGACTTTTCTGCCAAATTTTCCGAACGCCTCCTGCAAGACGTCCGCCGGCAGTTTTTTCGGCACCTGCGGTTCGGTAACCCAGAGATGAAAATTTTGTCCGCTCAAATAAGAAACTATGCTCTGATAGTCTTTACTATCCAAAAGACCGAGTAAAAGATGAATCGGTTTTTGAGGCATCGTTTTGTTTAAATAGGCGATTGTTTCGCGAATGCCGGAAATATTATGGCTCACGTCAAAAATAATCCGCGGTTTTAGGCGAATCGTCTGCAACCTTCCCTGCCAGATTCGTTCCCGTAAAATTTGTTGCGCCGCCGAAAACCGGAAGCGGATGTTTTTCTTTTCTAAAAAACCCTTGGCTACAAGCATGGCTAAAACAATGTTTTGCGCCTGAAAATGACCGACCTGTCTGCTGGTAAATTCCCGGACTTCCTGTGGTTTGGTTTTAAAGCGCACCGAAAAACGCATCCGGTCGAGGGTTTGTTCATTCAATTGTATTTCGGTTATTTCCGGCTGATAGAAGAAGGCGGTTGTCCGGTTAATGTGGCGTAAAAATACTTCCAATACTTCCGCGGGTTGCGGGGCGCAGTAAATTTGAGCTCCCGGCTTGATGATACCGGCTTTTTCCCGCGCGATGAAACCGAGCGTATCTCCAAGCTGCTTTTGATGATCAAAATGCACGGGAGTGAGAACCGCGATTTCGGGTTGAATGATGTTAGTCGAATCCAGCCGTCCGCCAAGACCGGTTTCGATTACCGCCACATCAACATTATTGCGCGCAAAGTAGGAAAATCCGAGAGCAGTGGTCGTATCGAAAAAGGTTGCCTTTCGTTCATAAATCAACTCTTTGTGTTTTTTCCAGAAATCGGTAATAAACGCCGGTTCGATCAGTTGATTGTTGATGCGGATGCGTTCGCGGTAATCGCAAAGGTGAGGGCTGGTGTACAAACCAACTTTCAGACCGTGCGCTTGTAAAAAGGAGGCGATAAAAAAGGCGGTGGAACCTTTGCCGTTGGTCCCGGCGATGTGGACAGTGGGGTAGCTCTTTTGCGGATTGCCCGATTTTTCGCATAAAAAGGCGATGTTTTCCAGCCCCAATTTAACGGCGAATTCCTGAAGACCGTAAATTTCCCGAATGGCTTGCCGGTAATTATCCATAATTCAAATTAGTTTACCCAAAATAAATCCGATCACAATTCCGATTAAAAACACAACGGTTAAGATGCGGTAATTCACAACCTGCGAGGTGTATCCGCGCTTAATAGCCAGAATAGAGACGAAATAGCCCATGGCGTTTAACAGCCAGAAAAAAGGAAGCGCCAGAACTTTTGCGGCAATGGGACCGATTACGGGGATTAAACCGATGATGTTTAACAATCCCACAAAAGCCTGCGAAATAATTCCGAAGATGACAACGGCGCCGCCGATAACCGATTTATCCACATTCAGATGAATTGCCACCACTACAAACGTCACTATGAAGATCCAGGCGACAATCGTTTTCCAGAAGGCTAAAAAGAAAAATTTAAAAGAAACGCTATAATGTTTTAATTGTTTTTTAGGTGATTGTACCATCAGATATTTTGCAGCATCATATCTTTCTTTAATTGTTCGCTTACCATGCCAAATCGGCGTTCACGGTGTAAATAATCCCAGACAGCTTCAATGAACTGCGGTTTCCGGAATTCGGGCCAGAAGTCGGTCGTGAAGTAGATTTCGGCATAGGCAATTTGCCAAAGGAGAAAATTGCTGATCCGATTTTCTCCGCCCGTACGAATGATTAAATCGGGATCGGGTTGACCGGCGGTGAAAAGTTGTTGCGAAACATCGTATTCGTTTATATCATTCACATCGAGTTCTTCGTTTTTTACCGCGCGAGCCAGCTTCCTGAAGGCATCGACCAATTCCTGCCTTCCGCCGTAACTCAACGCCACGTTTAATATTAAACCCGTATTGTCTTTGGTCATTTCCATGGCTTTTTTCATGGCGTTTTGAGCATAGTCGGGCAGCTTATTCAGATGTCCGATTGTTAGAATTTTTACGTTTTGCTCCATCAATCGTTTGATTTTGCGGTTGATTGTGGTCACCAGCAATTGCATGAGCGAAGCGACTTCCCAGCTCGGTCTGCGCCAGTTTTCTTCGGAAAAGGTGTAAATAGTCAGATACTCAATTCCCAGCTCGCCGCAAATTTCGACAATCTGTTCGACGGAATTAACGCCTTCGTTATGTCCGGCGACGCGCGGCAATCCTCTTTTTTTTGCCCAACGACCGTTGCCATCCATAATAATACCGATATGACGGGGTAAGTTGGGATGCGCTTTGATTATTTTTATTTTTTGTTCTAAGTTCAATTTTCACCTTTTTAATTTTTTTACAAATTGGAAACCGTCAGAATACGTTTTCCGGTAATTCGCAATATATGGTTAAAATCAAGCATATTACAAATTTTTAAATTACAAATTATTCGATGAATTATCAATATGCCGTTTTCGGTTTCGGTGGTTATTCGCAACGGCATTGACACTTGTTACCGGTCGCTAATTCGTTAAGGGTTAAGGGTTAAGGGTTAAGAGTTAATAGTTAAGAGTTAAGCGGGCTTCTCCGTTTACTGGTCGCTTGTCTCTGGTTGCTGGTTACTGGTTGTTTTTGGTTAAGGGTTAAAGGAACCTCTCCAATCACTCATCACTTGTTACTTTGTAACTTTGTCACTTTGTCACTTGTATGTTTAAAGTTAAGGATAATTAAAAATTTTTGCTTATTATTTAAAACCGACGTAATTCTGGTAGATAGGAGGAATG
>JAADIP010000203.1 GCA_013151275.1 Calditrichota bacterium
ATATCGAAATCCGAAACAAATTCGAATGACCGAATGACAGAAATTCAAAACAAAATTTTGTTAACGAGGAATATTCTGAAATTCAGATACTGTGCCGTTTGATTAAAGACCCCCCTTGCCTTCGGCGTTCCCCCCTTTGTAGGTGGGAATTTAAAAGGGGGGTCTTAAATGCAGAATAAATCGATATTTAACAAGGTCGTGATGCGTAATGCGTAATGCGTGATGAGTAACGAGTGACGAGACACCGGAGAAGACCGCTTAACCCTTAACCCTTACACGCTTAACGAACTATCGTGATGCGTAATGCGTGCTAATAAAGATTTTCATTATTCATTGTTCATTGTTCATTACGCTTACGCCCTTAACCCTTAACTATCCCCCTACCGTGCGCAATTTTGATCCTTCGCTTGTGCAAATCTTGCGCTTGTATTTTCCAACCTTTAATCGCCTGATCGGTTTTTGTCCGTTTTGATGTTGTAAATAAAGGACTTATCCTGCCTGCCGATATGTGGCATATCAATTGCTTATATAATAAACGAATAAATAAAATGTTCAATAAAAACAACGGAGGTCAGTTATGACTCGCAGAATTAACCGTTCACTCTTTTACCGCGTACTGTTCATTGCAATGCTTACTTTTTTGGTGAGCTTTAATGTTCAGGCACAGAATTCTTTTATTCTCTCATCGCATTCGGGCGCAGATACATCTGAATCCTTCTTCGCCGAAGGAAGCACTCTTTACATGTACGTGCACACTAATGAACTCGATGTCAGGCAAATGAAAAAAATGCGATGGACAATCGAGAACGCCGCTAAAGGCGAACATGAAATGGGCATGGATTACAAATTTTCCGGCGATTTCACCAATAACTTCGACAGCACCTTCACCGCGTCTTTCGATTTGTCCAAACTTCCCGAAGGAGGAAAATGGGAATGGAAAGCCAGATTGGAAGATAACCGCGACCATGAAGTTGAGCTGGAAGCCTATTTTTATTACAAACATTCCGATAGCGATTCATCTTACAGCTACATGGAAATGGAGGGATCAATTCAATCCATCGGCGACGATAGTCTGGTTATCAATAATTACGTTTTTTACGTCGATTCGAATACGGTTGTGGAATACAAAGACGATCACAACTATTCGTTTGGCGATTTAAAGGTTAACGATTTTGTAGAAGTTAAAGCTCGTTTGTTGGACGACGGCTCCTATCTTGCGATTAAAATTGAATTGAAGGAAGAAATGGGTCATCATCATAAAAATTACGTTAAGGCAAAAGGAGTCATTGAAGACGTAACCGATAGTTCGGTTACCGTACAGGGTAAGACGTTTTACGTCGATTCCAAGACCGAAATCAAGGGTCAGCATGATTCCTACCTGACGCTGTCCGATTTATCCGCCGGTATGTTCGTGGAAATCAAAGCCCTGCTTCTGGATGACGGCAGTTACCTGGCGATTAAAATTGAAGTGGAAGAAAGAAAAGAAGAAGCCTTTGAAATTGAAATAAAAGGCGCCATCGATTCGGTGGGAACCGATTATCTGGTGATCGGCGGGCAGAAAATTCTGGTTACCGATCAAACCGAAATTGAAATCAAAAAACATCAGAAAGGCGTTTTAAGCGATTTGCAAATCGGAATGAAGATCGAAGTTAAAGCCCTGCGGTTAAACGACGGTTCGCTGTTAGCCGTTAAAATCGAAGTTGAGGACGGTGAAAACGGCTATCAAAAAATCGAATTCACCGGCGCTATCGATTCGCTGGGCGCCGATTTCATCATTCTGTTGGGCTACACCGTTTATGTTGATACTAACACGATAATTCTGGACGGTCGCTATATGCCCGCTACTCTGAATGATCTTAAAAAGGGTCAGATTGTAAAAGTCAAAGGTTTTGTTCAGGACGACGGTTCCGTTTTGGCTTACAAAATTAAAGCCAAAGATTTTTGGATGGCGCATTTTAATATTGAAGGCGTAATTGAAGCTCTCAGCGCAGATATGATTACCGTACAGGGCGTTACATTCAACATAGATTCCGCCACAGTATTTTATAATTACGATCACACCACAATTCAGTTCACCGACTTGACCGTGGGACAGACAGTCAAGGTTAAGGCGGTGCGCGAAACGGACGGCAGTTATCTCGCTTTAACCGTAAAATTAACCGACAAAAACAAGACTCACATCGAAGTAACGGGTCCGATTCAATACATTGGCGCGGATTCGGTTAAGGTTAACGATGTGATGTTCTTTGTGGATTCCGCCACGGTTATCTACGATTTACAGGACAATCCCATGCCTTTCGCGGACCTGAAAATCGATCAGATCGTGGAAGTAAAAGGCGTTTTGCAAGCAGACGGCAATTTCCGGGCGATGAAAATTGAATTGGAAGACGATCCGGAAATGGTTACGGTTAACAGCTCTTTGGGCGGCAAATCGGAAACGACCGTAATTATCGCCAATACCGAGTACAAAGTTTCCCCTTCAACGGTTGTTGTGGACAGTAATTACAATGTGATCGATCTCTCCGGTCTGACTCTGGGCGACAATGTCACTGTCTGGGCTGTGCCTTCTTCAGACGGCGGTTACGATGCCTTGCAGATTCAAAGTGTAAACAACACAGCAGTTACATCGGTCGGGAATTTAAGAGCAAATAACGTGATTCGTTCTTTCGACTTAAAACAAAACTATCCCAATCCTTTCAATCCATCTACTACGATTGAGTTTGTACTTAACCGCAGCGGATTCGCCAATGTTAAACTGGAAGTGTACAACATGCTGGGTCAGAAAGTAAAAACCCTGTTCAACGGCGTTCTGGACGCGGGCAGCTACAAATTCCGCTGGGACGGACGCAACGAGGCTTCTCAAAGGGTAGCTTCCGGCATGTACATCTACCGGCTGGAAGTTGACCAAAAAGCCATGGTCAAACAGATGCTTTTAATCAAATAATCGAATCAAAACACTGCCAAAGCCCTGTCTGCAAAGACAGGGCTTTTAATATTTTCGGAAAGCTTTGAAAAAAGTAATTCGCACGGACGCTCATTCAATATCCGATGCCGGTGAAAGCCGCCTTGGTTTGAAATAATTTATGATCTTTAACAACAGGGAAGTTCAAGCCGCGGACGCACACAGGTGATTGACGGTTTGCGGGATTTTTTCAAAGATTAAGGGCACTGAAAATGATCAGGAATTTTCTAACGTCAATTCAAACGAGAAGTCTTCAAACTATGAATATCAACTACGCACATTTCCCCGAAAAGTGGATCGTCAAAATAGCAGAGTTCAGCCGTTTTTTAAGCACAACCTCCCGCGCCGAAGAAATTTTAATTCAATCGGCGCATTTATCGGATGTCAAAGTCAATCCTTATTCTCCGACGCATTGCGAGCGGGTGGCTTATTACGCCGGTTTATGCGGAAGCGCTCTTGAATTGCCGAAAGAAGAACTGAAAATTTTGCACAAGGGAAGTTTGCTCCATGATGTGGGTAAAATAGCCGTTCCCGATTTCATTTTATTAAAAGACGGGGCGTTAAATTCCGCCGAGCAGGAATTTATCAGAGCGCATCCCGAAATAGGCACGCTTTTTATCAGCCGCGTGGAATCCCTTCAACAGGTGTTGCCGGCGATTAAATACCATCACGAACGTTTCAACGGCAGCGGCTATCCCGAAGGTTTAAAAGAGGAGAGGATTCCCCTGCATGCCAGAATCATTGCTCTGGTCGATTGTTTTGATGCTTTGACAACGCATCGTTCCTATCGACGCGCGCTGTCTGTAACCGAAGCTCTGCAGGTGATGGACGAAGAAACAAAAAAGGGACTTTGGGATCCCGATCTGTTCCGGAAATTTGTGGATATTATTGAAACGCGGTTTGAAATTAAATCCGTTGTTTTCGGCAGGTTTTCCGGCTGTTAAAACCGGAGATGAAAACTTAGCGCAGCTTCGCCGGATTTTCCGTTGACCGAAAAAGAATATTGCCCGGTCTGATAGGGCGTCCACAAGGCGTCGAGAACCGAAGCAAGCCAGACCGAAGCGGTGATGTAAGAGGATACCCTGCGTGTTTTGTACCACAAATTGTACCTGTCATAATTCCGGCTGATGTCCTGCTGTTTAACGCTGTTTAGATATTTTTGATGATAGTGATTTTCGAGATAGAGCGATATCAGCGAAAATCCCGCGCTCGTTAAAAAGGCGCCGCCCATCCATTTTGCCTTTTGCTTTTGATTTTTGTAATACTGTCCCCAGCCGGGTAAAACAGCGGAACGCCAGCTCGCTCCCGGTCTTAAATCTTCCAGAAAAACATAGCGTGTGTAAGGTATGGGAGCGGCGTTTAAAGTTTGATTCCGGTAATTTTGTTTTATCCGGTTAAAAAATTTGATGATTTTGGGAGAAGTATTCACGGGATCGAATTGATAGTCGGGATCAATCGTCAGAATGGTTAAAAAATATTTTTTTGCGGAATCGGGTTGTCCCAAATTAAAAAACGAATAGCCCGCAAATTGATGGATCAGTATTAGATCTTTCGGGCTGAATTTAATATTCGATTTTAACAGATCACGGCTTAGATCAATCGCCTTTTCAAACTGTAACGATTCGTAAAGTTGTTGAACCTTTAAAGCCTGTTCGGCGGAATTCCGGCTGAATCCGTTTGCGAACAATATCAGAACCAGTAAAATAAACCAATTTTTATTTAACATAAACGATCTTGTAAGATGTAACCTGATTAGCCGACTTAACAACAAGGAAAAACACCCCGGAGGATACTTCCTGCCCGGCTTCGTCCCTGCCCCGCCATTGAAACCGATACGGTCCATTCCGCAACTTTCCGTTGTAAATGGTTCTTATTTGTTTACCCAAAACATTATAAAGCGCAATTTCATAATAATCAATACGATTAACGGCGACGTTCAAAGTGATGCTGCCGTTAAAAGGATTGGGGTATCCGTTAATAATCGTCTTGCTGCGAGGAACCGAAGAAGAAGGGGATTGGTCGATGGCGGTCAATTTTTCCGCGTAAACTTCAACCACGGCAAGCGGTTCGTCAGAATTTCCATCGTAGCCGCCTATTGCGTAAATGCTGTCGTTAAGACAAACTCCCGTTACGCCGCTCCGCGCCGTGTTCATCGGGACGCCTTCGAAAAATTTCTGTTTCTTTAAATCAAAAATTTCAACCATATTGGTTTTTCCGGATTGAATTTCGCCGCCGATCAGAAAAAGGCTGTCGCCTCGCAGGACTGTGGCGCCGTAAGCTCTGGCGGTCGGCAGGTCGGACTCTGCTGTCCATTTTGAGTGATCGGACTTAAATTTCCACTTGTAAAAACTCCTGGTCAATCCGAAGTAGTAGCCGCCAAACATATAAAATGTGTCGTTCACCGCCGCTGCAAACGGAGCCACCCGCGGATGGGGCATATCTTCCTTTACTTCGACCCACTTATCTTTTGACTCGTCGTACCATTCGATTTCATCCATCATGGAATGTTCTTTTTTCTGACCGCCGATAACGTAAATATGATTATTTAAAATCACCGCGCTAAAGCCTTCGCGTTCTTCGTGCAAATCCTGCGCATCATACCACAAATTTTGCACAGGATCGTAAACCTCAACTTCACTCAGAACATCTTCTTCTCCTCTGCCGCCGATCAGAAATATTTTATCGTCAAAGAGAACAGCCGAGGCGTTGTAACGTTCTTTGGAAAATTCGGGCACAACGGTTTCGTCCCATTCTCCCAGAGCGGGATCATAACGTTCAACTGTGTTTAATATCTTATTATCTAAGGATTTACCGCCGAATACATAAATTTTATTCTGCCAGACAACGCTGGCTGCTCCCGCTC
This sequence comes from Calditrichota bacterium, assembly GCA_013151275.1. GTDB lineage: Bacteria > Calditrichota > Calditrichia > Calditrichales > Calditrichaceae > Caldithrix. Next base: position 5,826 of record JAADIP010000203.1, read on the forward strand.
TGGGCGTATTCAACGGAGCGATGGTTTGCCACTCTCCGGAGATGCCCGTCCCGCCGAATAACAGGAGCAATAATACGCTAATTTCTATTTTTATGAATCTTTTCATTATCGACCAAACCTCCTTGCCTCATATTCAATAAAATAAGAGGCAAAAATGATGCCTCTATTTAGCAAGCTGCACTCTTTTTTCTATTGTTTCTCCCGCCGACACCGTAATCGTGTCGTAATAGGTCGTGAAATTGGGATTTGTAAGTTTAATAACATGCCGCCCCGCCGGGATCGTCAGCTCCAGCGGAGTTTCGCCTACATATTTGCCGTCCACATAAACTTTTCCCCAGGGAACCACCTGAATTTTAATAAATCCCGCAGCCGGCTTTAAATTGTAACGAACCGTATCGATTATGCCCGGCTTAATATCAATAGTTTTCGTCAGGGACTCAAAGTTCGGATTCTTTAATCCCAATTCGTGTCTGCCCGTCTTAAGCTTTAGCGGTCGGCTGAGAGGCGTGGTCTCCGCGTATTGTCCGTCGATGTAAATTTGAGCCCAGGGATTGCAGATCACGAATAGTTGCCCCGTGGAATCGACCGTTGTTTTATTCCCGGATTTTTTATCGGCAGGCGCTGCTGAAATCCGGCGGGGCTGAAGTCTTGTGTTTTCTTTGAACGCCGATTCTTTGCCTTCGGATTGCGCCGCGTTCGGTTTTTGGGATGCGGTAATTTGTTTGGCGGTGTCGGTTGGGAATTGCACGGTATCCGCAAGACCGACCGGCGCGGGATTGGTTTCGGGGGATTGAAATCCCGTTAAATACCATAAGATCATGAATACCGAGAGGAAGCCTCCCAAAATAACCGGCAGCCAGAATTTGAAATTGATTTCGTTTCGCGCCGGAAGATTCTTTTCTTCTGCGCTTGTTTGATCGGAATCCGTGAAAGAATCGGGATTTTTCAGAAAGGTCGCAAGATCGTCTCTGGTAACGGCAAGTTTTTTAATCAGCGGGTTTTCGAGAATTTTGTCCGTTGTCTGAAGGCGCTTGTTGACGTCTTTGATCAGCATGGAATGAACCAGTTTTGAAAACCAATCCGGAATATCAGAACAAATCGTTTTTAGTTCGGGAGGATTGTGGCTCAAAACCTTGTTAATGGATTCCGCCAGATTCTGCCCGATAAAAGGAGAGCTTCCCGTGCACATCTCATAGACTGTAACGCCCAGACTGAAAATGTCGGTGCGAAGGTCGAGGGTTTTGCCCATGGCTTGTTCCGGCGACATATAAGCCGGAGTTCCCACCGCGCTTTGTTGAGCCGTTACGGTCGGCAAATCGGCTTTGGTAGCCAGACCGAAATCGGTAATTTTCACCGAGCCGTCTTTTTCCACCATGATATTGGAGGGCTTAATGTCCCGATGGATTACCCCGAATTTATGGGCGTAGGACAATCCGCGGGCAATTTCCCGCAAGATAAACAGAATAACCGGAAAGGGCAGCGGGTGATATTCGCGGATGATCTCGTCCAGCGATTTTCCTTCCAGATATTCCATGGAAATGAAAAAGGATTCCGCGGTTGAGCCAAAATCGAAAATCCCGACTATGTTCGGATGTTTTAATCGGGCGCAGATTTTGGCTTCGCGGCGAAAGCGCTCCAATAAATCGGGCTCGTTTTTAATATGTACGTTCAGAACTTTTAAAAATACGAGCCGGTCCAGGGCTTTTTGATTGGCAAGATAAACGGTGGTAATGGGTCCGCGGCTGATTTCCCGAATTATTTTGTAACCTTTAAGCTCCATCAATCATTCCCCATTCTTTCAAATGGTAGTGTAACCAGCGTCGGGAAACGCCTAAAATTTCGGCGGCTTTTGTGCGGTTTCCGCCCGTCATTTTAATGGTTTCCAGAACCGCGTATCGTGTGATCTCTTTTAACGTCTTGCCGATCGGAATTTTGTTGTCGGCTTTTCGAAAATTGAACAAATCGACGTCGATTTCCGGTTTGCGCGTCAGAATCACCGCGCGCTCGATGGCGTTTTCCAGCTCGCGAACATTGCCGGGCCATTCGTACTCCTGCAGGTAGCGGAACGCCTCTTTGGTAAAGCCCGTAATATTCTTTTTGTTTTTAAGAGCATAGTGTTTAAGGAAATGCTCCGCCAAAAGGGGAATATCGCTTTTTCTGTGACGGAGCGGCGGCATCTTAATATTGATGACGTTCAACCGGTAATACAAATCCTCGCGAAAATTTCCTTTGCGCACCTCTTCCCACAAATCCTTGTTGGTTGCCGCAATAATGCGCACGTCCGCCGTTCTGATCTGGTTTTCGCCCACCCGCTTAAATTCGCCTTCCTGCAGCACCCTTAAAAGCCTGGTTTGAATGGTAGGACTGACATCGGCAATTTCGTCCAAAAACAGGGTGCCGCCGTCTGCTTCTTCGAATAAACCGCGCTTATTTTCCGTTGCTCCGGTAAAGGAGCCTTTTTTGTGACCGAACAATTCGCTTTCCAGTAAGTTTTCCGACAGACTGCCGCAAAAAATAGGTATAAAGGCTTTGTCCTTTCGCGTTGAATGGTAATGCAGGGCTCGCGCAACCAGCTCTTTTCCTGTGCCGCTTTCTCCTTCGATCATAACCGAGGCTGAGGCATCCGCCACATCGCGAATCATTTCCAGAATTTTCAGCATCGGCTCGCTTTTACCGATAATTTCGGGGAAAGACTGAGAGAGAGAAATCTGTCTTTTCAGCTTTTGATTTTCCAGTTGCAGACGCTCAAACATGCGGGCGTTGTTAAGAGCTATGGTAGCCTGAGTGGCAAAGGCTTTCAGAAATTCAAGGCTTTCCTGATCGAATTGACGAACCGAAGCCCGACTATCCATATAAATGGCTGCCATAATGCGACCGTTAAAAATCAATGGAGTGCAAATAACGGATTTGATCTGCTGCATGATGATGCTCTCCGAACCGGCAAAACGCTCGTCCGCCTGCGCGTCGATGCTTAAAATCGCTTTTCCGGTCTCCAGCACCCGGTTCACCACGCTGGACGAGTAACCGCGAATGGAATCGATGGTCTCCCTGGTAATATTGCGCGCCGTAACAACCGTAAACTGATTATCGTCATCTGCGTTTTTCAGCAAAATAAAACCTCGTTCCGCAGACAGGGCTTCCATTGCCGAATCCATGATTCGATCCAGCAACATGTTAATATCGTGAATCGAATTCATCTGTTCGCTAATGCGTAAAAGCGTTTGATATGGATTTTTTACGCTCATGCCTACCTCGTTTTCTCTGTTTTCCCTGAAGTTTAAGGAATTTTAAAAGCTCCTTCTTTTGATCCGCTGGTATTACCGAATTCATCAACAATATAAATTCTCCAGAAATATTCGCCCGCCTGCAGCCCGGTTTCGTAAGAGAAAGATGCGGAAGATGGAGGAATACCGGTAATCTCGTCAATCTGGGTAAATACCCCCAAATTGATTTGGAAAAGCTTGATTTTGTAAGTGAAGTCGTAATTCAGATTTACCTTTTGCCATCGGAAGGTAACCGTATCGCTTGTCACCGATTCCAATCCGACGGGAGAAACCAAAACGGGGGTCTGTTCGATAATTCTTGTTAAAAATTCCGGATCGGAAACGGCGGAAAAGCCGGGATCGTCTTTTACGATGAACGTAAATTGTTTTCCGATGAGCTGAGCTAATTTTTGAACCGGAAGATCGTTTTCCGACAGATATTTGCCGAATGCGCCCGCGTCTGTCCCAGCCTGAAGGGTATCGGTGAAATTTAATTCCGGGATTTGAAAATAAACGGCGTTAAGATCGCCGATTCCGTCGGGGTCGGCGGCTTTTACCCCCAATTCCAGATAGTAGATATCTTCAACGGGAAACCAACGCGCCAGATGATGGGTTCGTAAAATAATCTCTTTAAAATAAGGCAGGCGGTCGAGAAAAAAATCGTGCGTGGTCTTTTCCGACAGATTGAGCCGGACGGAATCGGCAGCGTAGCCTTCGGCTTGACAAATCAATGTGTAGGCGCCCGCCTCCAGACCGGAAAAGGCGTACTCTCCGTTTTGTCCGGAAACCGTAATTTGATCGGTCGGCTTTAAGAAGATGAAAACCCCGGCGACGGGTTTGTAAGGCGGATAATAGGTGAAAACCTTACCCTGTATTTTAAACGTTGCTTTGCCGTTCTGAATGTCCAGCGGATTGTCGTGCGGAGCGTCTGACACGCATCCATGCAAGAATAAAAATCCGAAAATGAGAATTAATCGCTTCATTGCAACAATATAAAAAAATTCGTTAATAGTGCAAAATTTTTACTGATTTCCGACAAGTTAGCGCAAATTTAATCTTGGGCGCAAAAATTGCACATTTTGTTTCGGCACGTTTAATAATTTTTTTAGCCTGTTAAATTGAATAAGTAATTTTGGAAACTATCCGAACGGAAGCCGGTTGGATAAAGAAACGTGCTAAAAGAAACAAGTTTTATTTGAAAAAGGTGGGTTAGTAGGGTATTTTAAAGTATTTAGGATAATTTAACGAAAATTTCCGCGGAACGGATTTGAAGCGATTTGAATTTAAATGATTCGATAAAAAAAATAAAATTTCAATTTTTAATAAAGGCAGAACTTAGACCATAAAAGGGAAAAAACATGACAGAGCAATGGAAGAACGAAAATAACGAAGAGCAAATGAAACGAAAGTCGTTATTGGGTTTTGTCTGGTTTACGCGGGAAGAATGGGAAAAAATGCATCGGATAGCCGTTGATCCGGAGAGATTGGAGAATACCTACGAAGAATGGAAGCGGATGGTCACGGACGCCATCGAAGAATTTGAAGCGCAGGGTTACAGTATTGTCAAAGTTAGCATTGACGTGAACGAATTTTTACGATGGTGCAAAGTAAACGACAAACAACCCGATGCCGAATCCCGATCCCAGTTTGCTAACTACAAAATGATCGATGAGCTTACCCGTTAAACACGGGATGCCGCCACCGATTCCGAATGAACGGAATGCCGGTTTTAATATAACGAGCGGCAGATACAGGTATATTGATTTGTCGGTCGTTCAGCTACTGCGGGGATCCGGCAAAAGTCCGATCTCCCGAACTTGACCTCGTCCTTTCTTTTTTAATCAATAAGTCCGCTCCGAAAACCGCGTGCTGTGGTTTTGAATTCAGAGCGGACACACCAAAATTCTATTTTTCCTGATTATTCCCGCGGATCATATTCATAATCCAGTTTTTTTGTTTGAATCGTTTCAACCGATTCTAAAAATTAAAACGCAGATTTCCGCCGAATACGCCGTTTTGATATTGATACCAATAACTGTTGGATCTGTTGTCAACATAATTGTAATTGATGCTTATGTTTACCGCTTTAATAAAGGAATTTCCGAGGTTCACATTTTTGGAAAGAGTCAGATTGAAAAAGGTTCTTTCATCGTTTCTGATTCCTCCGCTGGCAACGGAATCTTCAGCCGATATAAACGCCCGTTCGCTGATGTAGTTTTTATTCAATGCGCCGCCGCCCACCCGCATTTTTACCGACCAGGGCAGAATCCAGGTCAGTTGAGTGGTAATCGCGTTGCTTTCGTAGCTGAAGGGATCGTCAAACAATTCTTCGTCCTGATAGTAACTTTCCACGTTCTGGTAACTCGTCTCTTTGGTAAGGCTGATCTGTTTTCGATACTGGACATAGATTCCGACTTTGCTGTGTAAAGACTGCGCTACCCTCGCCAGAAGAACGATATGTGACAGGCTGGGAATCTGTTGCGCTTGTGCGCCGCTTGACTCATAATACATGCGTCCTCTTCCCCGACCGCCTGTGTGATTATTCTGATAAACATCTTCGCCGGCAAATGCTTTGTAACCGATATCGCTTTCGAGAATGACCGTTGTGCGCGTCGGGAACGGTTTATTGATCTGGGCAAAAAGGTAATGTCGCGTGTTGTTAAGTTCGGGAAGAGAAGAATAGCTTCGGTAACGGAGATTATATCCGGTTTTCAGAAAGAGATAATTCAGATCGAGTTTGAAAGCGGCGTATCCGTAAAATTGGTTGTAGTCATAATAATCATAGGCGGAATTATTCACTCGGATAATCCAGTTGGCGCCGAAGTAAAAATTGTGTTTATCCTGCCCGCCAAATGTTTTAAAAGAATTAAACCCGAGATCATTGATGTAAAAGTTGCGCTCGGAATTTTGCGTATATGTGTAATAAGCTCCCGCCAAATAATAGGCGATATTCGAATTTTGCGGCACGTAATTGAGACGAACGTTAATTTCCGAAAGAACGTCCCCCTCAGCCTGGGGTAAGCGATACAGGTTGTCGTCATAATAAGATGAAACGGTCACCGACGGTCGAAGCTGAGCGACGCTTAAATTAACGGTCAGTAAGAGACCGAAAACGATTAACAAAAATTTCTTGTTCATAGTACACCTCATTTATTTTATTTTATGATTTAGCCCTTATTTCACAATTCCTGTGCCAAAACAAAAAAAGCTTGATAAATCGTTAAAAAACAAGAAAGCCATTTTAGAGGTAACTAAAATAATTCGACCGATTGAACGAGCAAAGGGCTTTTCCGGTCGAGAAACTCGGCGCAAATATCGGTGTTCTGCGCGGACTTTTATTCGAGATGAATTTTCGGATTTGGTTTTTTTGTTTCTTCATGTCTTCGCTGAACTCTTTAAGAGTGTTCCGAATGTCGTTTTTGGCGATCGACAGAGCAGAGGCGTTTAAAGAATGCTTGAACGGCAAATTTAAAGCGTTAAAGAGGAATTATTAGAATGCAGGTAAAAACCGATCCCGTTTAAATAAAAAAGGTCTGAAGAAGAATCCTCCCAACCTTTTAAACGGAATTATTCAGGCGATAATTTTAACGATCCCCGCCCGCGTTTGGAAGGCGGAAAATTACCGGATTGCAATCTGTCTTTTCGGGTTTAGGATTCGAACCCGTTGTAAATAGTTTATCGTATTTACGGCGATTCATTCGATCTCTTCAAAAGCTTCGATAATGGGGCATTCTCCGACGGGTCCTCCGGCATGGCACGATGCGATGAGACCTTCTATTGCTTTGCGCATTTGGGTTAATTCCGCAATCTTTTTTTTGATTATCCTGAGTTTAAGCTCCGCCCGTTCTTTAATATCCCCGCAGGTCGATTCGGGAGAAAGGCGCAGTTCCAGCAATTCCTCAATCTCTTTTAAAGTAAAGCCGTGTTCCTTGGCTTTTCGAATAAACTTGAGACGCTTAAATTCGTTTTCCGTGTATTCGCGGTATCCGGAGCTCCTTCTGCGGGCGGGGGATAGCAGTCCCTTTCGCTCGTAGAACCTTATGGTTTCAACGGAAACCCCGCTCATTCTTGACAATTGTCCTATGGTAAAAGACATGCGTCTCTCCTTTGCATAATTTTTGGTTTTTAAGATGAATCGCGCAGAATTCGCGGTATCAATCAAATAACGAAATTCAATCGAACGCGTTATCCCCGATCTTTCATCGAAACTTTAAAGCAAATATGGTTATTAATTTTTACATTTTCAAAAATTTAGTAAATTATGGCTACGTTTCATTAAAAAGGAAAATCAGCATGAATCGTATCATCGCGGCTTTGTTGTTCGGAATATTAGTCGGAATTCTGGACGTGATCCCTATGGTTTTACAGGGATTAACATGGGACGCCAATCTTTCGGCTTTTTTTCTGTGGATTGTTGTCGGTTTTTTTATTGCCACAACCAAAATAAAACTCGCGCCCGTTTTAAAGGGAATACTGATAGCCTTGCTTGTTTTGTTGCCCTCGGCTTTTATAATCGCCTGGAAGAATCCGCTGAATTTGATTCCCGTTTTGATTATGACTCTGATTCTGGGCGGACTGTTGGGATGGCTCATTGAAAAATTCTGTAAGGAAAAATGAAACACGGCTTCATAAGTGTCGTATCTTTTGTTTTGCTATTCAAGTTGCCAGAATTGAAATAAAATCGATTGGTGGATAAGAATAAGCCCTTTATATTATTAAACGTTAAGTTCGGCGAGTATATGTCGATACACAATAATTAATCTTTCTAAATATCAGGGAAGAATGGAAAAATTATTTAAAGTTTACGCTATTTTTATTTTGGTAATTTTTGCTTTTAACATTCTTTTGCTGGAAGGCAGCGTTCCTCTATGTATTCCTGATTTAAATCATTCCGCAACGTATTATTCTTCGGTTCAACCCGTTATTTCAACGGACGGTAAAGAAGGTTCGGAAACTCTTTCCGATCGCTTGCTGTTACGATCCTTTATTTCGTTTAAAGAAGGAAAGTACGATTCAGCCTATATTTATGCTCTCGGTTCGGGTGAACTTTTCAAAGAACAGGGAAAAATTGACAAACAGATTCTATCCGACTATCTGCAAAGCATTATCTTAATCCATCGCGGGGATTACTCTTTGGCGAACGACATATTGAAGCAGACATTTAAGACCGCCGAAAGTGAGCAAAAACAGGAATTAATGGTAAAGGCGCTCCTGTTGCGCGGTTATTTATATTCAACCGTGGGAGCTTATGATCAGGCGCAGGAATTATTTAAAAGAGTGGAATCGATTATTGTTACGATGAATGAAACGGGGTTAACGGCGGAATTGATGCTGCAGAAAGGAGAATGGTTTTGTAAAAAGGGCGATTATAATAAGGCGATTACTCACTACCAAAAGGCTTTAACTATTTTCAGAGAACAGAATCATGAATCGGGGCAGGCGTATGTTTTGGGTTTGCTCGGACAATACTATCAAAATATAAACCGGATTCCGGAGGCTGATGCCTCTTATAAAAAGATGCTTTCCATATCCGCTAAAACAGGCGATCATTCCCTTATCGGCGACAGTTATTATTATCTCGGACAATTCAGCGTTGCCAAATCCGATTTTGATTCGGTTGAGTTCTATCTGGATAAAGCCATTTGGCATTATCGGAAGGCAAATAATTTATCCGGACTTTGTAAATCGTATTTAAGCATGGCTGCAATTCAAAAGGAACGGAAAGAATTCGACAAAGCGGTCGCCATGGCAAAAATCAGTCTCGAAATTGCCCGTGAACAGGGCTATAAAAACGAATTACAATCCGGGCTTGGTTTTTTAATCGATATTAGCGCGTTAACCGGAAATTGGGATTCCTTTGTCGAAGCCTATAAAGCGAACAGCGATTTTTGGGGAGATTGGGCGAAAGAAATTGCCGCGGGTGAAAGCGTGCTCATTCAAAACGATTATGAAAAGCAGAATATCGAAGGGCAGATTACTCAATTAAAACAGGAATTGGCTATTCAGAAGAAATACGATTTGGTGATTACGATTATTATTGTTTTAAGTTTATTGAATATTTTAGCCGTCTTTCTTTACTTCAGATCCAAACGACGAAATTGGAGATTTTTAAGGGACATCATCAATGCCTTAAATTATCCGCTGTTTGTGATCGATCCCGATAGCCGTAAAATAGAATTGCAGAATTTTGCCGCGGAAAAGCAATTTCCCAGCGCCGCAACTTTTGACGAAATTCACGAGGAAGAAAAATTAGTAGCCAACGAATGGTTAGACCGCATCATTGAAACCCATCAGCCGATCATGCAGGAAATTTCAAAATATGGCATCGGCGAAAAGGTACAGCACTATCAGGTTTATTTGTATCCGCTGTTTGATCATTCGGGAAAGATTGTTCATGTTGTTGAATATTGGGCTGACATTACGGTTCAAAAACGGGCTGTCGAGCGTTTGATCCGGAGCAAGGAGGCGTTGAAACAATCCAAAGAAGAATTCGAAAATGTAATCTGCTCGATTCCCGACGCTATTTACAGCGCCCTGATCAATCATACCGGAAAAATTATTGACAGTTATTACTCTCCGGTAATCGAAAAGATTACGGGTTATCCGCCTTCGTTTTTTGATCGGGATCAGAATACCTGGTCGCAAATTGTTCATCCCGAAGACCTCTCAAAATTACGAATCCGCAATGCCAGAGCCATTATCGACAAAGAAAAACAGGCGCGGATGGAGTACCGCATTATTCATAAAAACGGCGAGGTCCGCTATATCCGCAGTTCGGTTACATTAAATTATCTGGATAACGGCTTGATCAGGGCGGATGGCGTGTTGATGGATGTAACCGAAATGAAAAAAGCCGAAATCGAATTGATGAAAATCCAGAAATTGGAATCGATAGGCGTTTTGGCGGGCGGAATAGCCCACGACTTTAACAATATTCTTACGGCTATTTTAGGCAATATTTCCCTTGCGCGAATGATCGGACATACCAATAAAAAAGTTGAGAACCGTTTGGCTGAAGCCGAAAAAGCCTGCTTAAGAGCAAAAGACCTTACCCAGCAATTATTGACTTTTTCCAAGGGAGGAACCCCGGTTAAACGAGCCACTTCGCTGGCGCATCTTTTGGAAGAGGCGACCACCTTTTTGCTCAGAGGTTCTAATGTGAAACCTCAATTTGATATTACCGAAAACCTCTGGCTGGTGGAAGCGGATGAAGGTCAGCTTTCGCAGGTGATTAATAATCTTGTGATTAACGCCAAACAAGCCATGCCCGAAGGCGGCACCCTGAGTATTCGCGCCTATAACACTTTCCATGACGGTCGATCCGATCTGCCGCTTGCCAGAGGCAAATATGTTTGCTTTTCGATTAAGGATCACGGAATAGGCATTGATGAAAAGAGTATCCAGAAAATATTCGATCCCTATTTTACGACAAAAAAATCGGGCACCGGTCTTGGCTTGGCGGTCACCTTTTCAATCGTCAAAAAACACAACGGCTATATTACCGCCCAATCAAAACCCGGAGAGGGAACTACTTTTTATGTTTACCTTCCGGCGTCGGATAAAAAAATTCCGCAGCAGAAAAAATCACCTGAAGATATCATTCCCATTAAAGGACGCGTACTTTTAATGGACGATGAAGAGGTCATCAGAGACGTGGGTTCGGAGATTTTGCAAAGCCTCGGCATGAAGGTTACCACGGCGCATGACGGCAAAGAAGCCATTGATTTGTATAAGGTCGCTCTTCAGAAAAACAAACGATATGATTTGGTGATTCTGGATTTGACAGTGCCCGGCGGAATGGGCGGGAAAGATACGATCAAACATTTGCAGGAAATTGACGAACAGGTTAAGGCTATTGTTTCCAGCGGATATTCCAATGACCCGATTATGGCTGATTATAAGGTTCACGGTTTTGACGGCTATGTTTCCAAACCCTATCGTTTGGAAGAGATGTATTCCGCCATTAAAAAAGTTCTGAGTTTTAACTAAAAAATTTTCTTCCTCAAAATAAGATATTCAGAAAAATTTACGCATCACACCTTAAATATCCGGCGAAAAATTTTCATGTTTGTGTCAATATTTTATACTGTTTTGTCGATATTTTGACAGCCTGAAAAATGCAATCGCCGGCAAAGAACGTAATAATTTGTTGGAAATAATAGGGTTAAAATTTAATTTGACTTTGAAGTTTTTATTGGCATGATGGTTGTACTTAATTTTACCGGTCATTGGTCGGGAGGAGACCGCGCAATTCATATTCCCCCCAAGAACATAAAAGTTCCTCCTTACCCCCGATCGTATGAATTAGCGGTCTCCTCTTTAACAACTTATTAACCCCGCGTGAATTTTCCTGTTGGTAAAACTCTGAATTTTGTTTTCACTTCAAATACGCACATTTCCGAATTGTCCGTAAATTGCGGATAGCCGGATGATCGTTGCGCAGATTCTGTTCCCGAACAAGGAAATACAGCCAAAATACCCTTGTTTTTACAGACAAAAAGACGAACAAATTTCTTGCGGAAAATAAGAGATTTCTTCTTTCCGCGTCGTCTCACCGCGCAGCGTTAAATTGTATTCTTATTCAAAAGTGTTAAGGAAATTTTTTATGATGTAAAAATCAAATCCAATGCAATTTTAGATTAAAAAAGTCGTGAAAGGTGTTTAAAACAATTAAATTTATCCTTATATTACGTTATCCCTAAAAATCTCAATAAAGGACGGAGATGGAGATTAAGATGAAAATTTACACGGGCGCCGGGGATTCGGGGCAAACCAGTCTTTACGGAGGAAAAAGGGTTTCCAAATCCGATTTACGAATTGAAACCTACGGCACGCTTGATGAGCTCAACAGCTTTTTGGGATTATTGCAATCGAAAATTGTAAACGCAGAAGTGCAAAAGATTCTTGTTAAAATTCAAACCCAGATATTCATTCTTTCCGCTGAAATCGCCACGCCCGATGAAAAACAACGTCTCAATCATAAAGATTGTATTGAAAAAAAAGATATTGAATTTTTGGAGAAGACGATCGATGAGATTTCGGAAAGGCTTCCCCGATTAAAAGCATTTATTCTGCCCGGCGGAGGAGAAAGGGGCGCAATTTGTCATGTAACGCGAACAATTTGCCGCCGCGCCGAACGGAATTTAATAAGGTGGGCAGAAGATGCGTCGATTAAAAAAGAATGGATGGTTTACTTAAATCGTTTGAGCGACCTTCTTTTTGTTTTGGCGCGGTATCTGAACATTTTGGACGGTCGGCAGGAAATCAGATGGCAGGGTTTGGGATAAGATGCAAAAATCCGTATTTAATTTAGTGAGGTGATTTTGGCTAAAGGGAAGGAAATTCCGAGTAATAATAAAATGATTATCAGAATTCAGAACCAGACGCCGGGCTTTCGGGAAGGCAACGGTTTTAAGCAATTGTTTTTACAGAAACGAAAAAAATGATTAAACTGAAGGTAACAGATAAAAAGCAGATGGCACGGAACTTGTGGATTATATATTTAGAAAAAAAGGAGTTAGGTCTAAAACTTAAAAAAATACACAAAGGGGAGTTATGGAAAAGCGTATTTTGGACAAACCATTTGTTAAAGTTGAGCCTGAATTGTGCAAAGGCTGCGGGCTCTGTATTGATGCCTGTCCACCCCAGGTTTTAAAATTTCACAGTAAATTTAACAGTAAAGGCTACCATTACGCCTTTTATATTGGCGATGGTTGCACGGGATGCGGCGTTTGTTTTTATGCCTGTCCGGAACCTGAGGCGATTGTTGTTTACAAAAAGGGTTACGAATACCTGGGAGAGGAGGTTGCCTGATGGGGAAGATATTAGTGAAGGGAAACGATGCCATTGTTCGCGGCGCGATACTTGCGGGATGCAGGATTTATTTTGGCTATCCCATTACGCCTGCCAGCGAGATTGCCGAAACCGCGGCTGAGTTTTTGCCAAAAGTGGGAGGAACTTTTCTGCAGGCTGAAAGCGAGATCGCTTCGATAAATATGGTTTACGGAGCGGCGAGCGGCGGTATTCGCTCTATGACCGCTTCATCCAGCCCCGGAATCAGTCTGAAGCAGGAAGGCGTTTCGTATGCCGCCGGAGCTGAATTACCCTGTGTTATTGTAGATATCATGCGCGGCGGTCCCGGATTGGGTAATATCGCCCCCGAACAATCGGATTATAATCAAATTGTTAAAGGCGGCGGGCACGGCAATTACAAATGTCCCGTTTTAGCGCCGAACAGCGCTCAGGAGATGTCCGACTTTATTCAGTTAGCGTTTGATATCGCGGAAAAATACCGCACGCCTGTTTACATCCTTACCGACGGATACATCGGGCAAATGATGGAACCGGTTGAATTCGGCGAGCCCAAAACCGATTTTCCCAGATTTGACTGGGCGATTTATGCCGACAAGGAGAGTAAGCATAATCTGATTTCCAGCATCTATCTTGATCCGGAAGAATTGGAAAAACACAACCTCAAATTACAGCGCAAATACGCGGAAATAGAAAAAAGCGAAGTCCGGTTCGAAGAATTCATGCTTGAAGACGCGGAGCTTGTTTTTATGGGTTACGGAATTGTTTCCCGAGTTCTGAAAACGGTCGTGGAAAAGATGCGCCAAAAGGGTAGCAAAGTGGGACTGTTGAGACCAAAGACCCTATTCCCGTTTCCGAAAAAGAAAATCAAAGAGCTGACAACCCGGGTCAAAAAAATTCTGGTTGTGGAAATGAGCAACGGACAAATGGTTGACGATGTTCGTCTTGCGGTGAACGGTAAATGTCCGGTCGAATTTTACGGACGTATGGGAGGCGTTGTTCCCACCATGGCTGAAGTGCTTGAACATGCTAATAAACTGTTAGAAGAACAGGCGAGGGGGTGAATCATGGCAAATAAGGTTCTGAGAAAACCAAAAAGTTTTTATGATATTTACGAAAGAAATCCGAGCTCCGATAAAAAGATGCCCCATTACTGCCCGGGTTGCGGACACGGCAATGTTCATAAATTTATTGCGGAAGCCCTGGACGATTTTAATGTGGCTGACCGAACGGTTTTTATAAGTCCCGTCGGCTGCAGTGTGTTTGCTTATTATTATTTCGATACGGGAAATATTCAGGCGGCGCACGGACGCGCTCCGGCGGTTGCAACGGGAATAAAACGCGCGCACCCCGAAAGCATTGTGATCAGCTATCAGGGCGACGGAGACCTGGCGGCTATCGGTACCGCCGAAATTTTACATGCCGCAAACCGCGGCGAAAATCTTACCGTGTTTTTCATTAATAACGCCATTTACGGAATGACAGGCGGACAAATGGCGCCCACCACTCTGATCAATCAAAGAACCACCACCACTCCCAGAGGCAGAAATCCGCATAATGAGGGATATCCCGTAAAGATTGCCGAACTGATCAGTCAATTGGAAGCGCCGGTTTATGTGGAAAGAGTCGCCTTAATCGATAACAAACATCGCGCAAAGGCGCGTTTAGCCGTACGTAAAGCGATAAAAAATCAGATCGATAATCTCGGCTTTTCATTGGTGGAAATTCTTTCGGCGTGTCCTTCGGGATGGAAAATGGATCCTGTCGATTCGCTTAAATGGATCGAAGAAGCGATGGTAAGAATTTTTCCTCTGGGCGTTTACAAGGACATCACCAAAGAAGTAGAGCCTTACCAGATTAAGAAGTTCAAACCTTCCGCGGAAGAGATTGTCGAATTGCTCCAGTTAAACACGGAAACAAAATCATTCGAACGTCAACCCGTGCCGGAACGCTACCGAAATCCCGAAATCAAAGTCGCCGGGTTCGGCGGACAGGGTATTCTTTTGCTCGGAGCCGCCATGGCGCAATCGGGAATGCTTCAGGATTATTACGTATCGTGGCTGCCTTCGTACGGTCCCGAAATGCGCGGCGGTACGGCAAACTGCCATGTGAATATCAGGGAAATCGAAATCGGCTCGCCGGTTGTGTCCGATCCTTCCGTTCTTATTGCAATGAACAGACCCTCTCTGGAAAAATTTGAACACGATGTTCAGGAAGGCGGCTTAATTATTTATGATTCTTCTCTGGTGGAAGTACAGCCGACACGAACCGACGTTGAAGTATTAGCCATTCCCGCGACAAAAATGGCGGATGAATTGGGCAATACGCGTATCGCAAACATGATTGTTTTAGGCGCGTTTGCCGGTTATACCGGATTTTTTGCCATCGAAACGTTGTTCGAAACTCTGAAGACGGCAATCAAACGGAAAAAACTGATTGATATTAACCGCAAAGCAGTGGAAGCGGGATATAAATTCGGAATGGAACACAGAGTCCGAAAATAAAGACGTTAATGTTTGATAACCGAATTTGTTAACAAATTGAAGACCCGTTCGTTCACGAAAATCGAACGGGTCTTTTCTTATTTTTGAGAAAAAAACCAATGCTGTCACCAACCTTTGAGAAAATATTCTTTTAATCCCAAAATCCTCTTTTTGCCTCTTGCCTGAATTTGCAAGGTTTGTTAGACGTGATCTTTTTTCAAAAAAGTGGTACATATTTTGCCTTCAACAATTAAAATTTGGAAAAGGAATTGCAATATGACCCAGAATTGCGAAACAGGTCGCGTTAAAAAAATTGACGATCAATTCATAGAAATCGAAATGGAAAGTAAGGCGGAAGAATGCCACAAGTGCGCCATGAGCTTTTTGTGCGGTATGGGTCCCGGAGAACGAATAGCAAAGTTTCCCCATTCGGAAATCAACGTACCCTTGCGGGTGGGGCAGCGGGTGGAAATTCGCTTCGAGCGAATTATCGGAACTTCGTTTTTGCTTTACATTTTTCCGTTAATCCTTTTTATCGGCGGTTTGCTTGTTGCCCGTTACTGCTTCGGTATTCAAAACGAACTGGAGCTGTTCGGCATCGGAGTCGCGGGTCTGTTTGTGGCATTTGTGATCGTTCGCCTATTAAGTCAGCGCCTGAGCAAGAAAAATTATCGTATTAAGATTAATCCGATTTGAATTTTAGCATGGAGAGAAACGGATGTTTGAAATTGTCATTCCGGGTTTGATTTTAGCCGGTTTTGCTTTGATCTCCGCTTCCGGACTGTTCGTTGCTTCTAAAAAATTTTACGTTTATGAAGATCCGCGTATTGACGAGGTTGAAGAATTATTACCCGGCGCCAATTGCGGAGGGTGCGGCTTTGCCGGATGTCGGGCTTACGCCGAAAATGCCGTAAATAATAAGACCGTCGATCCTCCCTGCCCGGTCGCAGATGCCGAAGCCATGCAAGCCGTCGCCAGACTTCTGGACCTTGAAGTTGAAGTCAAAGAAAAACAGGTCGCCACGTTACTCTGTAAAGGCACGCATGAAAACAGCCGGTTAGTCATGGAATATTATGGCATCGACGATTGCTGGGCTGCCATGTTGGTCGCCAATAGTCTTAAAGCCTGCGCCTTTTCCTGCCTGGGACTCGGATCGTGCGTTCGGGCTTGCAGTTTTGACGCCATGCTTTTAAAAGACGGCATTGTTGTTATCGATGAAGAAAAGTGCACGGGCTGCGGAATGTGCATTCACGCATGTCCTAAAAATCTGCTTTTTATGAGACCGGTTTCGGGTCAGGTGATTGTTACGTGCAGCAATACCGATCGCGGAGCGGACGCGCGCAAAGCCTGTAAAATTGCCTGCATCGGGTGTATGAAATGCGAAAAATCATGCCAACAAAACGCCATTCACGTTAATGATTTTCTGGCATCGATTGATTATGAAAAATGCACGAATTGTGGGGACTGTGTCGCTGCCTGTCCTACAAATGCCATAGAAATGCGAGGTCAGGAGGTCTATGTTACAGCTTAGAACATTCAAACGAGGAGGCATTTATCCTCCGCATGAAAAACTTTCCGCCAATGCAAAAATTATTTTCGGTGAGATTCCGGAAAATTTGCTCATCCCCGTTAATCAGCACATCGGACGACCTTTAAAAATAATAGTCAAAAAAGGGGACGCGGTAAAAAGAGGCGATCTTTTAGCCGAATCCACGGGATTTATTTCCTCGAACGTTCATTCTCCGGTTGACGGAAAAGTCCTTAAAATATTCCGCTTTCCGCTTTTAGGAGGATTGATTCGCGAAGTCATTCAGATACAGCCTACCGAACCGGGTAAGAGTTTTAAAGAAGTTCTGGAAAGCGATCCCTACTTCGAAATCGATGTTCGATTGTTAACTCCCGAATCGATCCGTAAACGGATTGAAGAAGCCGGCATCATCGGAATGGGCGGCGCCGGATTTCCGACCCATGTGAAGTTATCGCCTCCGCCCGAAAAGAAAATCGACGCGCTTATTATCAACGGAGCCGAGTGCGAACCCTATATTACCGCCGATCACCGCGTAATGGTTGAGAGAAGCGGTGAAATTATCAAAGGAATCAAAATTTTACAACGTCTTTTTGAAAACGTTCCCGTTTATGTCGGAATCGAAGAAAACAAACCCGACGCCTTAAAAATTCTTGACGAAATGGTCAGCAAGGACGGCGATATTTTAATCGTTCCGTTAAAGGCAAAGTATCCGCAGGGCGGCGAAAAGCAGTTGATCAAAGCAGTGCTCAATCGCGAGGTTCCTTCCAAAGGTTTGCCGATGGATGTGGGAGTTGTGGTTCAAAACGTGGCGACGGTGCTTGCCGTTCACGATGCGTTTTATTACAACCGTCCGCTCACCGAACGCGTGGTCACGGTTTCGGGAAATGTGGTGAATCGACCCGGGAATATTTTGCTGCCTGTGGGGACTCCCGTTTCTTATGTTGTAAAGAAGTTTGAAATTGATGCGCAGAAAGTTCGGCTGCTGATTGCCGGTGGTCCGATGATGGGCAGAACGTCGCATTCGTTTGAAAGTCCGGTCACAAAAACCACCTCGGCGTTGCTGTTTTTTGACAACCGCGTTTTTGCGGAGCGTCGGGAAAATCCGTGCCTGCGGTGCGGAAGCTGCCTCAGGGTCTGTCCTATGGGATTGGATGTCGCGCTTTACACACAAATGATAAAGGCGGATAAAATAGCGCCGGAGGCAAAAGACCATATTCAGGATTGCATCGAATGCGGGAGCTGCGCTTTTGTTTGTCCCGCGGATCGCAGGTTGGTTCAGTGGATGCGTTTTGGTAAAACCATAATAAGAAGAGAGAATTAGAAGTGGAAGCAAACGGCGTATTGATAATGGATTCTTCGCCATTAGGGCGGGCGGGCGAGTCAACACGCAAGATAATGTTTACTGTGTGTCTTACGCTTGTTCCGGCTTTGGCTGTCTCGGTTTGGATGTTCGGCTGGGATGCTGTCAGAGTATTGGCTTTGACCGCCGTTTTTACCGTCGGCGTCGAAGCTCTGATCGCAAAATTTTCAAATACAAAAATCGATTATCTTGACGGCAGCGCTTTGCTTACCGGAATTTTATTAGCCATGAACGTTCCTTCCAATGCTCCGTGGTGGATGTTGTTGATCGGAGCGATTGTAGCCGTTGTAATCGGCAAGCAGGTGTTCGGAGGTTTGGGACAGAATATCTTCAATCCCGCTCTGGTGGCGCGCGTTTTTCTGCTCATCTCCTTTCCCATGCAAATGACTTCGTGGCCCCTGCCCGGCGCTTTTGACGGAACCACCGGAGCGACCCCTTTGGGTATTTTAAAAACCGAAGGCATCGGCGCGATAAAAACCATCGGCGTGGGCGATCTGGCTATGGGACACATCGGCGGTTCGCTCGGTGAAATTTCGGCTCTGGCGCTGCTGATCGGTTCGCTTTATCTTTTTTACAAAAAATACATCACCTGGGAAATCCCCGTTGTCTTTATCGGAACGGTGTTTGTTTTTACGGGCGCTTTTTACCTGATCAATCCCGCCCAATACGCCAGCCCGGTGTTCCATATTTTTACGGGAGGACTCTTTCTCGGCGCACTGTACATGGCAACCGATATGGTGACATCGCCTTTGAGTTTTAAAGGAAAATTATTGTTTGGTTTTGGCTGCGGATTTTTTACAGCCTTAATTCGTCTTTTCGGGAGTTATCCGGAAGGCGTTTCTTTTGCCATTCTTTTTATGAACGCTTTTGTGCCTTTGTTAGATCGTTATTTTCCGGACAAAAAATTTGGGATGGTAAAAAATGGATAAACAAGAAAGCGGAATTCGGATTATCGGCGTGCTGGTGTTGATTGCCTTTTTTGCCGCCGCGCTTCTGGCGTACGTGAATAAGATTACCCGCGATCCGATTGCCAGAAATATGAAAGAAGAAACCAAGCGGGCGGTCAGAATCGTATTGAATACGTTAGGAGAAATTCATTATCCGGATGATCCCTCATTAAAAAGATTAAATGATTTTGAAGCCCGATATTTTCCTGCCGTCGGAAAAGACAGCGCGCTGGTCGGCTACGCGATTATCGTAAAGGCTCCCAACGGTTTCGGCGGCGATTTTGATCTGATGGTCGGGATCGATTCCACCGGCAGGGTGCTGGATACTTACGTTTTGAATCATAAAGAGACGCCCGGTCTTGGCGACAACATGAAAAAGGAAGATTTTAAAAAACAGTTTCGCAACCGGACATTGGAAAACACAAAATGGATGGTTAAAAAAGACGGCGGAGATATCGACGCCCTGACCGCTGCTACCATTACTTCGCGCGCCTTTACGAGCGGCGTAAAAAGAGCGTTACTGACATTTAAAGCGCTTCATAAGGGGAAACAAAGATGAATGTTAAAGAGAAATTGTTAAAATCCTTTTTTGTCGAAAATCCGGTGACCGGTCTGTTGCTGGGATTGTGTCCTACGCTGGCGACAACAACCTCCGCCGAAAACGGTCTCGGAATGGGATTGGCAACGACCTTTGTGCTTGTTTCGTCGAATGTGGTGATTTCTTTGTTGAGAAACGTTATTCCCAATCGGGTGCGGATTCCGGCTTTTATCGTGGTGATCGCAACCTTTGTGACTATTGTTGATATGGGAATGCAGGCGACTCTTTATGATCTGCACAAAACATTGGGATTGTTCATCCCGTTGATTGTGGTAAACTGCATTATTCTGGGAAGGGCAGAGGCGTTTGCTTCCAAAAATAATCTATGGGATTCGTTTCTTGACGGCTTGTTTATGGGATTGGGATTTACATTCAGCCTTTTTATTTTAGGCAGCGTGCGCGAGATACTGGGCACCGGAAGCTGGCTTGGTATGGCGCTTGTGCCCGGCGATTGGAGCACCATTCTGGTTTTTGTACTTGCTCCGGGCGCTTTTCTTTCGCTCGGCTTTATTCTGGTGGGAATGAACAAAATTGCTCGGGTTATTGAAGGGGGCAAATGATGACAGATTTAGTTTTGATAATCGTCAGCGCCGTTTTTGTCAATAATGTGATCTTTTCCCGTTTTTTGGGGCTGTGTCCCTATTTCGGCGTGTCCAAAAAATTAGACACGGCAATCGGCATGTCCATGGCGGTGATTTTTGTGCTCACGCTGGCTGGCACCATTACTTACATCATTCAAACATATCTGCTCGTTCCGCTGAATATCGGTTATTTGCAGACGATCGCCTTTATTTTGGTAATTGCCTCTCTGGTTCAATTGGTTGAAATCGTAATGAAAAAAGTAGCTCCCATGCTTTACCGCGGTTTGGGTATTTTTTTGCCGTTGATTACCACAAACTGCGCGATTCTGGGTATTTCAATTCTGTCGGTTCAGTTCAAATACGACCTGATCGAGACCATTATTTTTTCGTTCGGGTCTGCGTTGGGTTTCGGATTGGCATTGATTATTTTTTCCAGCGTGCGTGAAGCTCTGGATACCCGTGAAATTCCGAAAGCATTTGTCGGCGCGCCCATCGCCATGATTGTGGCGGGTATTCTTGCCATGGCGTTTATGGGATTTTCAGGAATGGTAAAATAAGTTTTGAACATCATTTGGTGCTCCTCCTAAACACAAATGATCGAGCCCACCATTAGCACCGGGTGGGCTCTTTTTTTCTCCGGAAATTAATACGCGAATTAAACAATAACCGCAAGTACACAGAGAACAAATTAAATTCAGAATCAGATAAAAAAACAAATCAGTTTCTCGGGCTCGGAATTCTGAAAAATCATCTTATTTTTTTTAAAATTACCTTAAATAATTTTTGTATCTTAAAAAATATTTCTTATTTTATTAACGTAAAAATATTCTTTTTAGGCATGGTTAAAATGTGGCACTCGAACAAAATAAATTTACTCGTCTTATACACCTTTCCGCCCATCAGGTTATCCAAGTTCGGCTGACTTTTGCCCTTCAGAGGCGCTACTAAAATAATTCCATTATCATTTGTTTTTTGAAATAAAAAAGTCGGAGACTAAATTAAGCGATTTTTCGTCGATGTGATTGCGGGCGTTCTCGATAATTAACAAAATTTCATCTTTTATTCCGTAATGCGAAATCGAACCGCAGTAATAAAAAAACGACAGACTGCGCAAATTCGCATTACGTAACCGCTTGATTTAGCCAAAGGTATTTTACTTATTATTGTGAAAAATATCATTTTAGGGGTGTAATCATGGAAACGTATGATCTTAAAAAGACTTTTATCCCGTTTTTCGTAATATTAATGCTTTTTTTAACAACCTCTTTATTCTCCCAGTCAACATTGGATTGTTCCCTGTGTCATTCGGAGGAACACAATTCCTGGATAACGAGCAAACACGCCGATACTCAAAATGACGTCGCCGACGAGCTTGCCGAAGAGTGGGCTGGATTTTTGCCTGATTCGGTAATATTGGGTTCGGAAGGGGAAAACTGCGTCGCCTGTCATTCGCCTTCGGCGGTCAGTGCGCTGGGAGGCATGACCGAAGTTGAGGCGCTTTCACACTTTTTTTCATTGACGGACGGAAAATTTACCGATACGACCAAGGCGCTTGATACCGAGAATTGGCCGCATGTGGCGTGTGTTAGCTGCCATGATGTGCCTGCCGATCATCCCGGAACGTTGCCGACCCTTGCCATTTTTAATTCAACGACCGCGCAGTACGATTCGGTTCGCAATCCAAGTTATTTATGCGGGCAGTGTCACGGCACTATTCGCTTCGCGGATACGGATCATCGGCTTTTCGACGGCTGGCTGCTCAGCAGACACGCGCGTGAGGGGCAGAATGACGTGGCGTCGGAATTGGCTGAAGAATGGGCGGGAAGTACACCGGACGAAGTTATAAACGGTCCCGATGCCGAAAACTGTATCGCCTGTCACGCACCGACGGCTGTTTTAACGGAAGAAGATATGACCGAAGCTCAGGCGCTCGATCACTTTTTCTCCACGTCGGGCGGAGTTTTCGGGGAAGACACGGCGCCTGTCGATACGCTGCATTGGCCTGGAGTCGCCTGTACCGCCTGTCACGATCCCATGCATCCGGATACGATTTCTTTTTTCAATTCCACGATCAAAGATTATCAGATAATGAGTTCCGCGCAGGAACTGTGCGGTCAATGTCACGGAAATTTGAGATTCCCGGATACGGACCATTTGAGCTACAATATCGAAGAGGGCACGGGCGGAATGGGAGTGCCGGACACATTAACAATGCCGGATGTGGAATGCACCGATTGCCACATGTATTCGAGTCCCGAAGAAGGCACCAATTCCTCGATGTACGCGGGTCATTCCTGGTCGGTATTTACCGAAGAACCCGACGGCAGCGTGATAGCTTCGTGTACAAGTTGTCATACCGGAATTAACGCCGATAAGGCGATGACTATTGTTGAAAACTGGCAATCCGAATACGCGGAACTGGATTCCATCGCTCAGGAGAAAGTTGAATTGGCGGACAGCTTTTTAGTCGGCAGCACGGATGCCCTTATGCTTAAATATTTAGAAGAAGCAAAACACAACCTTGACTTTGCCGAATCGGATGAAAGCGGGGGAGTTCATAATCATAAATATACCATGTCGCTTCTTAACGATGCCGTTGCAAAATCGGATTTGATATTGACCGGAATGGATGAAACCCAGCCTGCGGTTGCCCGGAATTTTGAGTTGTATCAAAACTACCCGAATCCTTTTAACGGCTGGACGACCATTGCGTTTAGCATAGCCGAACCGGGACGTTATGCGTTGGATATTTATAACGTGAAGGGTCAAAAAGTAAAAACGCTGATCGATAAAAAACTGCAGAAACAATTGTATTCAGTACGTTTTAACGCCAATGATTTGAGCAGCGGAATTTATTTTTACAAACTTAGCGGCGCGGGAGTTGTTAAGGTTAAAAAACTTATTCTGATAAAGTAAAAAAGCGGATAAAGCAGCGGGTTTTTCAGCCTGCTGCTTTTATGATTTTTGTTAAGGGTTAAGCGTGTAAGCGGCTTCTCCGGTAACATATTCGTTAAGGGTTAAGAGTTAAGGGTTAAGCGAACCTCTTCAAATTCCTTAACACGGTAGCTTGTGGT
>JAADIP010000161.1 GCA_013151275.1 Calditrichota bacterium
GTAATGCGTGATGAGTAATGAGTGACAGAGTGACAAAGTAACAAAGTAGATTGAAGAGGAAAATCGTAAATCCGAAATTCGAATGACAGAAATTCAAAACAAAACTTTGTTAACGAGGAAAATTCTTAAATTCAGATACTGTGCGGTTTGAGTAAAGCCCCCCTTGCCTTCGGCGTTCCCCCCTTTGAAGCTGGTCTTTGGACACACTTGACACAGAGGGTATCTTTTGTTAAATTTACTACATGGAAATTTATGGAAAAATATTCACTAAATCCATCATTCAAAAGATTCAAAATAAACTACAAGAAGAACCACAAATTTCGATGGCAAAATTATCTCGCTTTGTTTGCACCGAGACAGATTGGCGGTCGGAAAACGGTAAACTTAAGGAGATGAGCTGTCGTAAAGCCCTGTTAAAGTTAGAACAACAAGGGGTGATACAATTACCTAAGACAGACAACTATTACAGTTTTCAAGATAAAAAGCCAAAGAAAGTCAAGTATAAAATTGCACAAATAGAAGGCGGATTAGAAAAAATAAATGACATTCAAATCGAGCCGATCCTGACGCGCTACAGAAAGGATTCAGCCATTTGGTTTGATCTGTTAGAACGCTATCACTATCTTGGCAATGGCAATTTATGCGGAGCACAAATTAGATATATCGTAAAGAGTCACACTCACGGTTATATCGGCGTTTTGGCTTTCAGCTCCGGAACCTGGAAGCTAAGAGCCCGTGATCAATATATTGGCTGGTCTGAGAGCGCCCGTCATGCAAATATAAAACACATAATAAGTAATGATCGTTTTCTAATCGTTCCCACAGTTAAAGTAACGAATTTAGCTTCATATATCCTTGGCAAGGTATTAAAACGTCTGCCGGATGACTGGGAGGCACGTTATGGCTATCGTCCTGTTTTAGTTGAGAGTTATGTGGATCCTACTTGCCATAAAGGAAGTATTTATTTAGCTTCGAATTGGAAATATATAGGTAAAACATCAGGTCGTCGTGATGGAATATCCAAGAAAATATTTATATATTCTTTACAGAGTAATTTTAAGAAGCGTTTATGTAAAACAGAGCCTGTAAAATTAGATACGACGCGGGTTGTAAGGGATTCGCACAATTGGGCGGAATGTGAATTCGGAAGCGTACGTTTATATGATAGTCGTCTAAAAAGGCGGCTATATCAAATAGCAGATGATTTTTATAATAAACCTCAGGCTAATATACCGGAGGCATGCGGTAATCAATCGCGTTCAAAAGCAGCATATAGATTTTTAAAAAACGAGAAGGTAACGATGGAAGTCTTAATAAATGCCCATACCGAGGCGACCATAGAGCGCATAAAGCAACATAAGGTGGTATTAGCGCCTCAGGATACTACAATTCTAAATTACAGTACACATCCCATGACAGAAGGCTTAGGTCCTACCGGAACTTTAGAAGATAGATCAATCGGATTAATCTTGCATGATACCTTAGCGTTTAGCGATGAGGGAGTTCCCTTAGGCGTGATAGATGCCCAATGTTGGTCACGGGATAAAAATGATCGCGGGAAGAAATATCGTCGTAAAGAGCTGCCTATAGAGCAAAAAGAGAGTATGAAATGGCTTCGCAGCTATCGACGCGTATCAGAGATTCAGCATTTATGTCCTGAGACGTTATTAGTAAGCATAGGTGACAGGGAATCGGATATTTACGAATTGTTTGAGGAGGCGTTAAAAGACCCGAAAGGAGCCGGTCTTTTAGTCAGAGCGGAGCGCAGTAGGAAAAGGCGAGTAGAAGGTCAAGATTTATGGGAGTATATGTCAGGCTTAGATAAAGCGGGAGATTTACATATTCATCTTCCTCGCCAAGGTAGTCAAAATTCCAGGCATGTGATCGTAGAAGTTCGTTATAGCGCCGTCAAATTATCTCCTCCGAAGAATAGATCAGATTTACCCTTATTGGACGTATGGTCAGTATATATAAAGGAAGTTGCTGACGGAGAAGATAAGGAAGGCATAGAATGGATGTTATTGACGACAGTACCGGTAAGAGATTTTTCGGAAGCAATAGAGCGGGTCAGATGGTATAGCCATCGTTGGGGAATAGAAGTATATCATCGAACATTAAAGAGTGGCTGCCGAATAGAGACACGTCAGTTAGGTAGCGCTGATAGTTTGGAAGTTAGTCTGGGCATAGATATGGTAGTAGCTTGGCGCATATATCACATGTCCATGTTAGGTCGCGATTTACCGGATTCGCCGTGTACGATATTCTTTAAGAACGAAGAATGGAAAGCCTTATATTGTTATGTTTATCATACTACTGAGGCGCCTGAAGAGCCTCCCACCATGAGAGAATCCGTGCGCATGGTGGCAAAATTAGGTGGTTTTTTAGGAAGGAAAGGCGATGGAGAGCCAGGAACACAGACACTATGGCGAGGTTTGCAATATTTAGAAGCTATAACCAGTATTTATTTAACATTCACACAATCCCGTGATGGCCCATAACCCCCTGTCTTAAGTGTGGGTAAAGACCAGCCTTTGAAGGGGGGAAATTAAAAGGGGGGTCTTTAACTCGTAACAAAACAATAAATTACGAGATAAGAAAGTTGTAATGAGTGGTGAGTGACAAAGTTACAAGTGACTCGACAAGCTCCCTTCGACAGGCTCAGGGAGCGGAGAATGACAAGTTTAGGATTGTCGGAGGATGGGAGGAAAAGGTTTAGGCGTATAGTTGTTTAATTCAGAGCGGAAAATAAGTGCAGAAAGAGGAACTAAGAAAGCAGAGAGCAGAAAGCAGTAGTAGTTAGAAAATAGTAGAATTTTTATTGAAATGAAGTAAATGCTTTTTTATTATCCAAAAAATAACTTGGCTGAATTTTTTAAGATTTTGATCAATGATGAAGATAACTCATTACGCATTACGCATTACGCATTACGCATTACGATTATTGGATACGATTATTGGAGAAGCCGCTTAACGCTTATACCCTTAACCCTTACACGCTTAACGAATACGTGGTTTTGCGGTTTTGGACAATGTTTTTTAAATGAAACTTTATTTGATTCCCGAAATTGACTAAATTGCAGAAAAACACTAACGGAGAAAAAAATGCGAGAGAAAATAAAATATTGCGAAGAGGTGCTTCCCAAAGTTTCAAGGACGTTTGCGCCTACTATTCGCCGCCTGCCCGCGGGCTTACGTCTCCCCGTGGCTGTCGCCTATCTATTGTGCCGCATTGCCGATACTATCGAAGACAGCCCGGATCTTTCTTTGCAGCAGAAAAAGAGGATGTTGACTCTTTACGCGAATATTTTTCGAAAAAAAGAAGCGCTCAATTACGAGAAATTTTTGGACGCCTTAAAAAATCTTCCGGCAAAAAGCGAAGACGAAAAATTAGCCCATAATTTACCCGTGGTTCTGGATGTGTTCCATTCCTTCAGTCCGTCCATGCAGGGTCATATTGCCCGCTGGGTGGCAGAAATGTCCCTTGGAATGCGTAAATACGCCCAGGCGCGCCAGAAACGCCGTTTCAGCTTTTTGAAATCGATGAAAGAATTGGATGAGTACACTTACTATGTTGCCGGAACAGTCGGGTATCTGTTAACCGAATTATTTTACTTCTATTCCTACAAAATTACCCCGGCGGTTAAATCAAAATTAGAACAACTGGCGGAATCTTTCGGCAAAGGATTGCAGATGGTGAACATCATCCGCGATATGGCGGCGGATTTAAGAAGAGGTCAGTCTTACATTCCCGATGAATTGCTGCAAAAATACAAATTGACCCGCGAGACGATCTTTGAAAAAGAAAATGCCGACCGCGCGCAGCAGTTGTTTAATGAGCTGATTCAGGATGCCGTGAAAAATTTGGACAGAGCGCTCGATTACACGCTTTTAATTCCCAAAAAAGAAACCCGAATTCGTCTGTTTTGCATCTTGCCCCTCTTCTGGGCAATGCGGACTCTGGAATTAATCCAGCGCAATACCCTTGCCCTGCTGGGTTCGGAAAAAATCAAAATTTCCAAACGCGTAATTCGCAAAGAATTTTTTCTTGCCCTGATCCATGTGAATTCAAATCGCCTGATGCGCTGGCATTATCAAAAAATACGCAAAGAATTAAACCAGAATTTAATCTATCAAGGTTAGACCTCGTCCGCATTTCCCTGAATCGATTTCAATAAAAGCCGAAACGCCGCCTTCCCTGATTAATTTTGAGAATCCTGTTGCAATGCGGGAAAAGGCGGAAAGCCGTAATGCGTGATGCGTGATGAGTAACAAAGTGACAGAGTGACAAAGTGACAAAGTAACAAAGTAACAAAGTAAAAGAGTAATAGAGTGACGAGATCGTGATGAGGAAGAAAAAAGAAAAAGGAGAATGCGAAAAGCAGCAAAGAGGGTTTGACGTGGCAAGACGCTAAAGAAGCCGCTTAATGAAAAGTAACAAAATTGCCATTTTTTAAGGATCAATTAAAGATTTTAATTGATGACGGTTATGACACATTATTCATTATTAATTATTAATTACGCTTAACAAATTCTGCCAAAAAAAGCAGGGATTTTAGTGTTAACATACTAAATAGCTCAGGGAAGAAGATGGAAAGAGAAAATAAATTCCTGAAAAAATATCTTAAGGATTTTTTGGGCGATCAGATAACCGACTTCTGGGACGCCAAACCCGAGCCGCGGGCGATTCGCGTTAATACGTTAAGAACAACAACGGAACAAATAAAAGAGCGATTAAAGGAACTCGGAGTCAAATTTCGTCCCGTGCCCTTTAATCCCGACGGATTGATCATTGACGAGGATCATCTTCCTTTAAGTCAAACAATCGATTTTTATCTCGGGAAATTTTACTATCAGGGAGTTTCTTCGCAACTGCCCGCTTTGGCGCTTAATCCCCAACCCGGCGATAAGGTGCTGGATATGACCGCCTCGCCCGGTTCCAAATCCACTCAAATAGCCGCCTTAATGCGCAACAAAGGATTTCTTGTTTTAAACGATGTTTCGATGAAGCGGCTGCAAGCGCTTAACACCAACATCCAGAAAGTGGGCGCCGTAAATTATGCGGTGTATCGCCAGCCGGGTGAACGCATCGGAAACATTCTTCCCGAGTATTTTGACAAAGTTCTTCTGGACGCGCCGTGCACTGCGTTGGGAATCATTCATTCGCATCCTGAAGTCTATTCATGGCTGACCTATCGAAGGATGCAGAAAATTATTGAAAAACAGCGTCAGCTTTTGGTCTCGGCTTTTAAGGCGCTTAAGGTGGGCGGCGAACTGGTTTATTCCACCTGTTCCATTGCTCCGGAAGAGAATGAAGAGTTGATTCAGTTCATGCTCGACCACTATCCGCTGGAAATCATGGAAATCGATCCCGGTTTGCGCGAATCGTTTTTGCCCGGTTTAACGGAATACAACAACAAAGCCTATGTCCCGGAAATGACTAACGCCGTCAGAATTTTGCCCCATATTCACAATATGGAAGGATTTTTTGTGATCAAACTTCTGAAAACCGGAAGACGGCATTCGGGTCATAATAATTTCCGGACTTTTCAAACTTTGCCCGCCGATAGCCCCGAAATAAAGGATGATCTGCTGCAAATCTCAGAGCAGTGGGGAATTCCCGCCGATTTGTGGCGCGATTACCGCTACATTAAAACCCGTAACAGAATATGGATGGTTAATACGCTGATTAAAAAGATACCGCAGGAGGGCTTTTTAAACGCCGGATTGCTGTTAGGCGAAAAACGTATTTCAGGCTGGAAGCTTCCGAACGACAGTATTCTGTTCTTCGGCAAACGGATTACCAAACGCCATCTCGGGTTAAACGAAGAGCAGTTAAGAGAACTATTCCGGGTGGGCATGATTACGCTGCCCGAGGCGGAAGACGGTTATTTTGCCTTAAGCTGGAAGGGAGAGGCAATCGGCTCTTTGTATGTCAGCAACCGCCGGGCAAAAATCCGTCTGATGCATCGCTTTAATGTTATTCTGTAAAAAAGTGATTTCAACAACCCGCGATTTTTGCTAAAGATTCTGTCTCCGGAAAATGTAATATCTCTTTTCTCCCCTCCGAACAACATAAGCGAAAACCCCAAATTATCCCGAATTCAGGGTTCCGGATTCTCCGTCCCAAATTCATTGGCAAGAGCAGGCTGTCTCCGATTATCAGCCGCAGAACGGCGGTTTGTTTGAAAGGCGCATTTTTTTTGTGAATAAGTCAGACTGGTCATAATCGGTTAAATAATTCAACCCTTTGAATTTATTGACGAAAATAATCAGGTAAAGCAAACATGGAGTAAGTCTTTGTTAAAAAGATTAAGAAGACTGAAAAGAAGCCGGCTCTGGAAGAAAAACGCCTTTTTCAGAGCCACGTTGTTAATTGTGATCAGCACTGTAATTGTCGCCTGGTTGATTTTTGTCGCGGAAAAGGGATCGAACAAAAATTTCAATTCGTTCTGGGACGGAGTCTGGTGGTTTTTTGTAACCATCTCCACCGTTGGTTACGGAGACAAAGTACCGGGAACGCCCGTGGGAAAAATAATAGCCGTTTTCATGATGCTTTTTGGCGTGGCTATTCTTTCGGTGGTCACGGCGACCATTTCGTCAATTTTTGTAGCGCAAAAATTAAAAGAGGGTAAAGGTTTGCAGGAAATCAAATTTAAAGACCATTTGCTGCTTTGCGGATGGAACGGAAAATGCGATGAAATTCTGTCCATTCTTGAAAAGCAGCCGAAGGAGTTTCCCGGGATTGTGCTGATTAATCAGCTCCCGGAAGAGACCATTGTGGAACTGTTAGCCAGGTACGAATCGTTAAATTTGCGGTTTGTGCGCGGCGATTTCACCAAAGAAAATGTCTTAATCCGGGCGGGGGGTAAAAGCGCGCGCATTGCCGTCATCGTTCCCGATGAGAGCGCTCCTCTGGCTAAAAAGGGCGATGAGCGCACAATTCTGACAACGTTGTCGTTAAAAACGCTGAATCCCAAAATCAGAGTTATTGTGCACATTCTGGATCGGGAGAATTACACGCATTTAAGCAAAGCCAAAGCGGATGAAATTGTTGTAAGCGACGCCTACACAAGCCATTTATTGGCGAATTATGTAATTGCCCCGGGCGTGCCTCTGTTTCTGGATCGGGTATTTTCCGATGATCCGGACGTTCAGTTGAATCAGCGTTCCGTTCCCGAAGAATTGATAGGCAAAACCTACGACGATTTAAAGGCGTATTGTCAAAACAGAAATCCGCGGGACATTCTGCTGGGATTGGGCGAAATCAAAGAACCGTTTGATCTTTCCACTTTGATGAGCGCCGATTATTCGTATTTGGATGAATTTATCATGCGCAAATTTCAGGAAGCCGGTCTTGGCAAAAAAGAGGAGAATCGCATCAGAATTCAACTGGCGCCGGAGGGTAATACCAAATTAAACAGTTCGCATTTTTATCTAATTTTAGAGAGAGCCGCCGATGAAAAAGCAAAAGGTTGATGAGTTTTTGCTCGAAAAGCTCGATTTTTTTAAAAAAGTTCGATTATTCAACGACTTAAGTGAAGAGCAGATCGAACGTCTGTTGAGCGCGATGGAGGTGGTGCGTTTTGATCCCGACGAATACGTGATGAAAGAAGGCATGGTCGGGGATAAAATGTTCATTTTAATCGAAGGGCAGGTCGAAATTTCCAAATCTTTAATTTTGCCCGAATGGCTGCCGGTTTACAATAAACAGGAAAAATCGCTGTTGTTTTTTTCGGATAAAGATTATCCCTTTTTCGGAGAAATGGTAATGCTGGGCGATACTTCCGAACGTTCAGCCAGTATTATTACAAAAACCCGTTGCACAATGGCAAGTATCACCAAAGAGGCGTTTGAAAAAGTGGTGAATCAGGATAACGAGTTGGGAATGCGGGTTTACAAAAACATGGCGTGCGAATTAGCCACTCGGCTGCGTCGGGCAAACCGGGATATTCTTAAATTAACAACCGCATTATCAATTGCCTTGGAAGGGTAATTAACTGTGATGATCATTGGAAGATACAAGTTTAAAAACGAAGTTCATTATTACAATTATGTGATGCATAAATTTTTTCGCAAAAATCCGCCTTTGCCCACCCATATCTATTTACAATTCGACGCAACGCCCGAAGAAGCTGTTGTGCTGAAAAAGTTAATCGCCTCTAATTGCCATTTCCCCGCAATTCTGAACGTATTGGCGCATGACGATAATGATGAAGTCCGCAACGCCGTTTATCAGTCAACTTACTGGCAGTTGGTGGGACGTTACCAGGATATTCTCGGATTCGGTAAAAGAGAGCGTAAAGCCTTTGCCAAAAATGAAGACAAACACAACATCTTTATTTTATTAATGTTCGAAGACGATCCCGAAGTTTTTAAAGAGGTTTTAAGCAATCCCGCCATTTCGTTAACCATGCTCGTGCGCTTTATTCAGCTTTTGCGAAAACGCGGCAAAGGGCGCAGAGACGAACTCTTTTTAAGTTTGGCTAAACAGGCTCTGGCAAGGAAAAAAGATCAGATCATCAAACTGTCCATTCTTCAACGACTTTTACGCGAACCGAAATCGCAAAAAAATGTGGACGCGATTCTGCCTTTTTTAGTCAGGGAAGAGTCGCTTTTAAAGAAAGCCCTGTTTAACGCCTTGCGAAAAATCGATCAGGATACACTGAAACGGATCGTGCTTTCGGCGTTGAACGAAGAACATTTCGCCAGTTCGTTGCAGCAGTTTAAAGCCATCTCCTTTTTGTTGGAGATCATGCAAAAACGGAGGGAATCCGACCATCTGAGATATTCGGACGATCCGCAGGTGTTTGTTCCTCACAATGAATATCTGTGGAAACTGTTGGTTCGAAAGCGTTACAATATCGTCAAGAATTGCGCCGAGGATTTGTCCGATTTTAACAATATTCTGCTTTTAACCTATTGCCACGTTGACCGCGATCCGCAGCTACGCACCATGGCGTCGAAAATTTTAGCCGTGGAAGATATTCTGGAATTGGCGAACGATACAACCACCCCGCGTAAAATATTTCAAAGAATTTTAAATATTCTTGAAAATCACTTCGACGAAGCGATTGTCAACAAAGTTCAGGAATCGTACCTGCAGGAGAGTCAGCGCTTGAAAGAAGCCTTAAAAGAAATGGAGCGGACGGTTGAGGCTTATTTCGATATTGTTTTTCAATCGTTGGGATACGATAAAATCAACGGCTACCGGACTGTTGTGGAAACCTTTGACTTTGCCCGCAAACAGCTTAAGAAATACGAAAGCCAGTTGGAAGCCCGCTTAAGCAGCGAGCTCAATCAGTTGGAAGACATTTCCGGCGCCATTCAGGGGGTTTTTCAGGAGTGGATCGATACCATTTACTATGAGACAAGCGACAAGACGTTAAGAGAATTGGATTATGTAAAGCAAAGTCTGGAAGAGATATTGAATCTGAAAGACCTGGGTCAATTCTCTTTACGCCCGGGCACGGCGGAAGATATTGAGTCGAGCATCCGAATTCGGGCGCATATTATCTGGCGGAGCGCAATCAGTATTTATCTGGGTCGAATCAAGGACCTTTCGGAGATGCTGCAGCGAAAGATTTTGAAATTAGCCAGAACGCAGTACCGCAATCATGAATTTATTAAGGATTTCAAGGAAGCTTTATTAGACCTGGAACGCGAATACCGCAAGGAGGTCGATTGTCCGAAGAGCGTTCCCTGCCGCAGGTGTAACCGTCGCGGCTGCGCGGCTGAGCGATTTTTGCGGGAGACCTATTTTTTAACAGAGCAGTTGCTGGATAATTTTGCGGATTTTTTTGTGGCGGGTCGCAAAAGCGCATCTTCGGAAAACCCGCATTCGGAAGAAGGGCTTCACACCGTCAAGCCCAATTAGCCTTTACCGAAAGCAGAGCTTTTAGTGAAGATGTTATTTAATTGTTGAGTAAAAACGGTTTGATTTTCTGTTTGAATTCAGAATCGGAAGAATCAGTTTCGAATAAGGTTAAAATTACGGGTTGAGTGGTTTTGTAAACAAGGTCAAAATACTCTTTATTTAGTTCAATCCCAACGGAATTCCGATGTAGTCTTTGCGCAACACGGATTGTGGTGCCCGATCCCATAAACGGATCCAAAACCCAGTCTCCTTCTTCGGTGAATAATTTAATGAACCATT
>JAADIP010000167.1 GCA_013151275.1 Calditrichota bacterium
AAAATTTACAAAACGGATCACGCGGTTCAATCGATTATCGTTCCGGCGGGTAATCATAAGGTAGTAATGATCTTTAAACCGGCTTCTTATTATCGGTATGTTCGACTGGCATCGATTTCGTTAAGTATTATTTATTTAACGATTATTCTTAGTCTGGCACTTCCTTTTGCTAAAAAGAAATTAACAACAAAGGGATAATAAGATAAAGGAATCCATGAAAAAAGTATTGTTTATTACCTATTATTGGCCTCCGGCAGGTGGTCCCGGAGTACAAAGAGTTTTGAAATTCGCCAAGTATCTACCGCAATTCGGTTGGCAACCTATTGTTTTGACTGTAAAAAATGGCGAATATCCTGCTCTTGATTCCTCGCTTGAGACAGAAGTGCCTGAAATTTGTAAAGTGGTTAAAACTTATTCTCTGGAACCCGCCCAACTTTACAAATCATTTGTGGGTATGAAGCGTAATGAACCTATTCCCACTGCTGTGATTACCGAACGCGGCGGTAACTGGAAAAAACGTCTGGCGCATTGGATTAGATTAAATTTTTTTATTCCCGATGCCAAAATCACTTGGAAGCCTTTGGCAGTAAAGACAGGAAAAAACATTATCAAAACGGAAAAGCCCGATCTCATATTCTCTTCTTCCCCGCCCCCGACCGTTCATCTTATTGCCAAAAAT
The DNA here is from genome assembly GCA_013151275.1 of Calditrichota bacterium. Lineage (GTDB taxonomy): Bacteria > Calditrichota > Calditrichia > Calditrichales > Calditrichaceae > Caldithrix. Next base: position 680 of record JAADIP010000167.1, read on the forward strand.
CTGACACGGTGGAGCGGATTAAAATGGGTCGCTGATTTCCGTGATCCGTGGACTGATATATACTATTACGACGCCGTTCCTAAAAACCGATTTGTTAAAGCATTCGAAAGTAACCTGGAACAAGCCGTGCTGAACAAAGCAGATTGTGTTGTAACTGTAAGTAAATATATTGCCGAGATGTTAGCTGAAAAGATGGTACAACCGGATAAATTACAAATCATCTCTAACGGATTTGACGAAGACGATTTTAAAGGGATCGACAGAGAACAACGCTTTAAAAAATTTACGATTGCTTATGCCGGGAAATTAGCCGTTCAGCAGAATACGCTCAATCTATGGAAGGCTCTGGAAAATCTTGTAAAAAATCATCCGCATTTTGCCGAAGACTTTCAACTACTATTCATGGGTAAATTTAGTCCGGAAATTCTAAAGGAAATCGATTTACGCGGTTTAAAGCCATATTTTTTAAACAAAGGGTATCTGCCACATAAAGAAGCGCTTCAAAATCTTATTAAATCGCATATTCTTCTTTTAGTAATTCCTGCAACACAAAAAAATAAGGGAATTATAACCGGCAAATTATTCGACTATATGGCAACTCATCGATTTATTCTCAATATCGGCCCTGTGGATGGAGATGCCGCACGCATTATTGACGAGGCAAACTGCGGCAGGACATTTGATTTCAACCAGGATCCGCAAGAAGAAATTTTACGACTTTATAACGAATGGAAAACAGGTAAAAAGCACGAAGCACGTCTTTCATTTATTGAGCAGTTTTCCCGACGTAATTTAGCAAAAAAACTAACCGAAATTTTTGAAGAAGTAATCGCCCCTAAATAAACCAACAATAAGGAATCGTCCATGTGCGGAATTTGCGGAATCTATAATCTCGATCAAAAACCAGTAAACACCAATAAGCTGGAACAAATGACCCGTTTGCTTAAGCACCGTGGTCCCTCGGACGAAGGGTATTTGCTGTGGAACACGCCCAAAAACAGAAGTCTGCATTGTTACGGCATCGACACAATGGAAGAAATTAAAGCCCGAACCACGCCTTTGCAAAACAGCATTTCTGCTAATTTGGGGTTCGGATTTCGACGTCTTTCAATTATTGATCTTTCTGCCCGCGGACATCAACCAATGAGCAGTGCTGACGGTAAAATCTGGATTGTTTTCAACGGTGAAATTTACAACTACATCGAACTGCGATCCGAACTTCAAAATTTGGGTTTTAACTTTACTACTTCCTCAGATACAGAAGTTCTTTTAAAAGCCTACCAAGCCTGGGGCGAAGACTGTCTGCCAAAGCTCAACGGTATGTGGGCATTTTGTTTGTGGGACAGTAGAAAGCAAAAACTCTTTTGTGCGCGTGACCGTTACGGGATTAAACCGTTTAATTACTTTTTTAACGGTAAAACTTTTTTGTTCTCTTCTGAAATTAAATCTTTGTTAATTCATGACCTTGATAAAAGTTTGAATGAAGAAATGATCTACCGGAGTCTAAAGCTTAATTCATTTTTGATTCATACCGACAACACATTCTTCAAAAAAATAAAGCTACTTCCCCATTCTCACTATTTGGTTATTCAAAATCAAAAATTGTCTTTAAGGCGATATTATGATCTGGATTCGCAAACATTCGAAACATCAGACTTATCTTTTGATGAAGCAAAAGAACAATACAGGAAACTTTTCATTGATTCCGTTAAATTACGCATGCGCAGTGATGTTGAAGTCGGTAGTACTCTTAGCGGTGGGCTTGATTCTTCTGCCATTGTCTGTACCGCTGCCAACCTGACCGATCAACAATTTCAATCCTTTTCCGCCTATTATACCCATGATCCCCGTTACGATGAACGAAAATGGATTAAATTGGTAGCCGAACAAAACAATATTAAAGACCACTACATTTCCACACAGTCCGATCAGGCATTGGAAGATTTTCACCGAATTATTTTTTACATGGACTATCCAGTAATTGGTTCCAGTTATATTTCTCAATACTATGTGATGAAATTGGCGAGGGAACATGGAGTCACCGTTTTATTGGACGGACAGGGCAGCGACGAAATAACCGCAGGATACAATCATTCTTTTTATCGCTATTATGCCGATCTATTAAAACAATTCAAAATTTTAAAATTTCTTAAAGAATTCCCGGTATATTTACGTTTGCATCAAAAAGGCACACTACCCGAAAAAATAGCCAAAACCCTGATAACTCTCTTTTTAAAAGAATCAAGTATTTACAGAGAAGAGGGCAAACGAGCATTCCCAAATCCTTTAAACAGACAATTCGCAGATAATAAACTGTACGAATCTGTCAGGGATTTACCTACCTCAAAACTTTCAAACTTTTTGTACAATTTACTCATGAATACCATGCTTCAAACCCTTTTACATTACGAAGACCGCAATTCCATGGCTTTTTCCATTGAAAGTCGGGTACCGTTTTTAGATTACCGTTTGGTAGAATTTGCCTTTACATTACCTTCGGAATTTAAAATTCATGAACATATAGGAAAATTGATTCACCGTGAGGCGCTACGCCCACTCGTTCCCCAGGAAATCATTAATCGTAAGGATAAGGTCAGCTTTTTTTCACCGGGTGAATTTTTCTGGTTAAAAAACGAATATCGCAGCTATGCTCAATCGGTCTTTACTTCAAACAAATTCAAAAGTCGGGAAATTTTTGATGTGAACAGGATAAATTCGCTTTACCAAAAGTACTTAAACGGCGATACCCGGCTCGGAACGTTACTGTGGAAAGTTTTTGCACTTGAACATTGGTTTCGTGTATTTGTTGACCAAAGTCCTTCACAATGGGAGAGTTATTGAGCCGAGGTAAAAAATTACCCGAATCATTTTATTCAAACAACGATGTAACCCAAATTGCCCGGAATTTGCTCGGCAAAATTTTAGTTACCCGTGACCATTCTGGCGCATTAACTTCCGGCTTTATTGTGGAAACCGAAGCCTACGGTGGCGTTCGTGACCGCGCCTCGCACGCCTGGAACGGCAGACACACGGACAGAACTTACTTCGATTATGTACCGACGCGGCGGCATTGCTTATGTCTATTTAATTTACGGGTTGCACGCCCTGTTCAATATCGTTACAAACGAGGAAAATAAACCCGACGCCGTTCTCATCCGAGCTATTGAACCGTTCGAGGGCGTCGAATTAATGCTGCGGCGAATGAAAAAAACAAAGTTAGAACCCGATCTCACCAACGGACCCGGCAAACTCACCCGCGCGCTTGGAATCGATTTAAAGCTGAACGGTCTCTCTTTAACGGGAGATCGTATTTGGATCGAAGATCGGGGAATCCGTTTAAAGAACGATCAAATAGCCGTCGGCAAACGAATCGGCATCGATTACGCCGGCGAAGATGCGCTGCGCCCCTGGCGGTTTTGGATTAAAGACAATCCCTTTGTAAGTAAGAAAAGCAGGTAGATTATGCCGTACGATTTTCATCAAAAGCGCGACGTCTATTTTCAGCATCAAAACAAAGTAACAGAAAAGTACATCATTCCCTTTATCGAACGGCGGATGAAAATTACTCCCGGAATGCGCGTTCTTGAAATAGGGTGCGCCGAAGCGGGCGTGCTTAAAGCCTTTACGGATCGCGGCTGCAAAGCAACCGGCGTGGATCTGGCTGCGGACAAATTGAAAATCGCGCGGGAAATGATGAAAGACGAACTGAAAACCGCTCAGATCGAATTCTTCCGCAATAATATTTACGAAGAACGCTTTAAGGAACAATTCAGAAATCAGTTTGATCTGGTAATCCTAAAAGACGTGATCGAACATATTCCCGAACAACAAAATTTACTGTCGTATTTGCGAACCTTTCTAAAACCCGGCGGAGCGATCTTTTTTGCCTTTCCTCCTTGGCTCATGCCTTTCGGCGGGCATCAGCAGATGTGTAATTCATTTTTAAAGATGACGCCCTACTTTCATTTGCTGCCCATGCCCGTTTACACTCTGATCCTAAAATCAGCCGGGGAGCCGCCTTCAAAAGTCCGCTCGTTAATCGAAAACAAACGCACGGGAATTACCATTGAGCGGTTCGAACGCATCCTTAAAAACACCGGCTATAAAATTCTGGAAAAAGAATTCTATCTGTTCAATCCCATTTACGAATACAAATTCGGACTTAAACCGCGTCGGCAATTCCCTTGGCTGGCAAGAATTCCCTATTTAAGGGATTTTTTCACCACCGCGGTTTATTATCTGGCGCGGTAGCATTTGCGTAACAGCGGCGCTGCGGAAAGTCGCCGATTCTAAAAATTTGACGACAAACATTTAAAGATTTTGCGCTCAAAGTATTCAATTTAATTTGAAGTAAAACAAACCCGGGCAACAATAATTTCCACAAATCAAAACCTCTTCTTCAGGCGGATTCCATTCGGAATTTCCGGTAGCGTCAGAAAATCCGCTAAAAACCTTTCTCCGCTTCGTTCTTTCCCGTTCAACCATCGGGATTTGTTGTTTTCGTTTTTTTGGTCAACCGCCTCCACTCGGGCAAAACCATCAACAACGTCACGCAAACCGAAAGGAAATCCGCGAGCGGAAAAGCCATCCAGATGCCGTTCAATCTAAAAAACAGGGGCAGCACCAAAATCAGCGGTAATAAAAAGAGAATCTGCCGGGCAATGGCAAGAATAAACGCCGGCAGCGCTTTTCCCAACGCCTGAAAATAACCCGCTCCGATCACCTGAAGACCGATGAGCGGCGTGAGCAGAAGAATAATACGCAGCGCCCTGCTGCCTTCGGCGATGAGCTGGGCGTTCTTGCTGAATATTGAAAAGATCGGTCCGGCAAAAATCATCAGCGCGGAAAAGATAAACAGAACAATCAAAGTGGCGTATTTAACGGAAAGGTGCAGCGTTTTGCGTACGCGCTCGTAATTTTTCGCTCCGTAATTGTAACCTATAATGGGCAAAAACGCCTGCAGCAATCCGAACAACGGCATAAAAGTCATGCGCAAAATACGATTAATAATGCCGTAAATCGCCACCGCCAGTTCGCTTCCGAAGATGAACAGGCTGTGATTCAAAATCGCCGCTAAAACGCTTGCCGCGCCGTGCCTGGCAAAAGACGAGGCGCCGATTGCCAAAATTTCCCTGATAATCGAAAAATTGGGTTTGAAATATTTTAGCCTGAACTTGAGGATGCTGCGTCCGCTGTAAAAATAATAGATCAAAAAAAGCAAGGTTAAAAATTGCGAAAGATCGCTGGCAATGGCTGCGCCTTTAACGCCCAGTCCGAATCCGAAAATAAAGATGGGATCAAAGATGATATTCAAAACCGCGGCGATAATCATGGTAATCATGGCGATTTTCACGTTTCCCTCGGCGCGGTTGACATTATTGAAGACCATGTCAAAAATTAAAAACGGAGTGCCCGCTAAAATGTAAAGAAAATAATCCCGCGCATAAGGAACCATTTCTCCCTGCGAACCGAAAAGAAAGAGCAGCTCGTCGGCAAACAGATAGCCCAAAAAAACAATTAATGCGCTTACTCCCAAAGTTAAAAGAATCACGTTGCCAAAAGCGTTTTCAGCCCCCGGCAAATCACGCGCGCCGAGTCTTCTGGAAATGATCGAAGCCGCGCCGATACCCAGAGTTTGTGCCGACGAAAAAATAAGCATCTGGATGGGCATGACGATCGAAATACCGGCAATGGCAAGCGCCCCCAGACCTCTTCCGACAAAAATGGTATCTACAACATTGTAAAGCGACATGGCAAGCATACCAACCGTAGCCGGAACCGAAAGCCGGAAGAGTAACGGCGCAATGCGCTCTTCGCCTAATGCTCTGCTTCTCTTGTCAGTTTGATTCATTTGCGAAACTCTTTGGGAATCCTCTTTTTATTGGCGATCAATGCCTCTCGATCCTTAACCGTTCTTCTTTCGTCTCCGGCTCTCCTGAGCGGAACAGGCACAAACACGAATTCTTTGAAATTACTCATTTTTACAAAATTTGTAAAATTTAATACGACTTTGTTTGCTTTATATGGCGTTGCGCGTTAAAATTCGGATATTCACTTAAATCAGAGGTCTTGCCATGCGTTTTATCGCCGATCTCCACATTCATTCACATTATTCGATTGCCACCAGCAAAGATCTGGTCCCCGAAAAACTGGACTACTGGGCGCGGATAAAAGGCATAACCGTGGTGGGAACGGGCGACTTTACGCACCCCGGCTGGCTTAATGAATTAAAAGAAAAACTGGAGCCCGCCGAAGACGGATTGTTTAAACTAAAGGACGATCTGCGGCGACCGGGCGCTCCCGATAAACCCGTACGTTTCCTGCTCTCTTCCGAAATCAGCAGCATTTACAAAAAAAACGGAAAAGTCCGCAAAATACACAACGTAATTTTTGCGCCCGATTTTGAAACCGTGGAACGCCTTCAGGCGCGCCTTTCCCAAATCGGAAATATCACCTCGGACGGCAGACCCATTCTGGGATTCGACGCCCGCGATCTTCTGGAATTAGTGTTGGAAGTAAACGACAGAAATTTCTTCATCCCCGCGCACATCTGGACCCCGTGGTTTTCGGCGCTGGGTTCCAAAAGCGGATTCGATTCGATCGAAGAATGCTTCGACGATTTAGCTCCTCACATCTTTGCCGTTGAAACCGGACTTTCTTCCGATCCGCCCATGAACTGGATGTGCAGCTTTCTGGATCGTTTCGCGCTGGTTTCCAATTCCGACGCCCATTCGCCCGAAAAGCTGGGTCGGGAAGCGAACCTTTTCGACACAGAGCTGAGCTACGAGGGAATCATTAATGCCTTAAAAGAGCCGTCTCACGAACATTTTCTGGGAACCGTTGAGTTTTATCCGCAGGAAGGAAAATACCATCTTGACGGTCACCGCAAATGCGGCATTCGCTGGGATCCCCTGCAAACGGTTAAAAATAAGGGAATCTGCCCGGTTTGCGGAAAGAAAGTCACCGTGGGCGTTCTGAACCGCGTGGCGCAGCTATCGGATCGGGACGACATTAATCTCCGCCGCGGTCGCAAACCCTTCTATTCTCTGATTCCTTTAAAAGAAGTCTTGTCCGAAATTTTAAGCGCCGGTCCAAACAGCAAAAAGGTGACCCAATCGTATCAGAATTTAATTCAAAAAGCCGGATCGGAATTCGACCTGCTGTTAAATATTCCCGTCGATGAGCTTTCGACGCTCACTAATGAAATTATCTGCGAAGCCATTCGGAGAATGCGCAACCGTGAAGTGATTGTCAATGAGGGCTTTGACGGTGAGTTCGGACAAATTCACGTATTTGCCGAAAGCGAGCAAAAGCAGATTTCCACTCAAAAAAGTTTGTTTAGCGAAACGGTAAACGAACCGCAGACACAATATCACGTGGTGAATCCCATTCCCTTCGATTTAAAAACCTTCCGAAAACTGCAAAAGGGCGAAAAAGTACAAGAAGGCTTGCAAACCGATCTGTTAAATTTGGAAACGGATGATTTTCTGTTAAAAGATTTGAATCCCGAGCAGCAGGAAGCCGTGCGACATTTTCGGGGTCCCGCCATTGTGCTCGCCGGACCGGGAACGGGTAAAACCCGGGTGCTCACGCGGCGAATCGCTTACCTTATCCGGCATGAGCATGTGGACGCCGACGAGATTTTAGCCATTACCTTTACCAATAAAGCAGCCCAGGAAATCCGTAATCGTGTGCGCGAATTGATCCGTTCCAAAAATACCGCTCGTCAATTAACCATTACAACTTTCCACGCGCTGGGCTACCAAATTCTCAATGAACACGCCGGACTTATCGATCGAAAGGCGCCCGTCGTCATCTTTGACGAACAGGACCGACTCAAAATTCTTTCCCGACATCCGGAAATCGAAAAAAACGAATGTTCCGCGATCAGCCGGCAGATTCGCGAGCGTAAACTGTTTTTGAATTCTGATGCGGAAGACGATCGTTTTGCATCGATTTTTGACTGGTACGAACAATTTTTACGGGAACAAAACGGCGTCGATCTGGAAGATCTGATCTTTAAAACGATTACGCTTTTCTCTCGTAATCCGGACATTTTAGCCGCTTACCACCACCGTTTCCAGTGGATATTAGTCGATGAGTATCAGGATATCAATCAGGGACAGTACAAGTTGCTAAAATTGCTCGCTTCCGGCGCCCAGCCCAACCTTTATGTGATCGGAGACCCCAATCAGGCGATTTACGGCTTTCGCGGAGCGGACGTTTCGTTTATTCGGCGTTTTGAACAGGATTTTCCCGGCGCCGCCGGTTTTCGTTTAAAGATCAGTTATCGTTGTTCGGACAATATTTTAAAAGCGTCGAACCTGATGCTGAACAACGAAGCGCAGCCGGCGTTTTTGAGCGGTCTTGACAAAGGCGTTAAAATTCAGATCGTTCAGGAAGCAACCGACAAAAGCGAAGCCGAATTTATCGCCCGGACCATCGAGCGGATGATGGGCGGAGTGCGCTTTTTTTCCATGGACAGCGACATCAGCGAAGGAGATCAGGCTGACAAAATCAGCTCCTTTTCCGATTTTGCCGTTTTAGTGCGGCTCAATCGCCTGATCCCCAATTTGGAAAAAGCGTTGAACGATCACAGCATTCCTTATCAGATCGTCGGACATGATTCCTGGCTGCGCGAAGAACCCGTTCGCACGATAATCGATATTTTACGCTGCCAATTGGCTCCGGAGCGTTGTTACCTTAAGCAGGAGCTGTTAACCATTGGCGTTAACGGCGCGGATTGGGAGCTATTGGACCGCTACCCGGTTGATAAAACGGCGGTCACAGATTTATTGGAATTGATCGCCGCTCATTTTGTCGAACTAAAATCCGCAAAAGACCGCAAACGATTCAAAAAATTGACCGAGCTCGCTCAACCTTTCGGGAAAGACTTGCAGGCGTTTTTACAGTGGGTCATCTTGGGGCAGGGGCAGGATTTGTACCGTCCGGAGGCGGAACAGGTCACGCTAATGACCCTGCACGCCTCAAAAGGGTTGGAATTCAATTGCGTGTTTATTGCGGGCTGCGAGCAGGGATTATTGCCCTATTCGTTATTTGAAAACCGGATTAGTGATGTAAAGGAAGAACGGCGTTTACTTTACGTGGGAATGACGCGCGCTAAAAGGTATTTGTTTTTGAGCCATGCCAAAAAGCGATTTCTTTATGGGAAGACTTATCAGTTGCCGCGCAGTATTTTTCTGGACGCCATCGAGCAGGAGTTGGTAGAATTGAAACGTCACCAGCGCCGCCCTCCGCGCAAAAAAGACGACGGACAGCTATCGTTGTTTGATGATTAAATTGAGGCGTGAGGCGTTTAACGGATTTTCGTCTTTGAATCAATTTTCTTGATAAATCTGCACGGGACAGGTTTTCAAAATTCAAATAACCAAAACAATTAAAACCTATTTTTAACATATTACAACAATTTTATGTTTTGAATTTCTGTCATTTGGTCATTCAAATTTGTTTCGAATTTCGATATTCGAATTTCGGATTTACGATTTATTATTGAGGATTTCCTTCTTCAGTTTTCATTATCACTCATTCTTGTCACTTTGTAATTCATCTGCCGGAAGTGAAAAAAAATAACCACAGAGTTCTCAAAGTAGTCGCAAAGTACATAAAATAAATTACTTCTGTTTTTCAATTATGTCTCAAGAAAAATGGAATTTTGTTACGCGTCACGACCCTGTTAAATATCGATTTATTCTGAATTTAAGACCCCCCTTTTAATTTCCCCCCTCCAAAGGGGGGAACGCCGAAGGCAAGGGGGGTCTCAATAATCAAACCGTACAATATCTGAATTTCAGAATATTTTTCGTCAACAAAGTTTTGTGTTGAATTTAGGTCATTCGAATTTGTTTCGGATTTCGGATTTACGGTTTTCCTCTTCAATCTACTTTGTTACTATGTTACTTTGTCACTTTGTTACTCATTACTCATTACTCATCACGCGTCACGCGTCACGACCTTGTCACTTATCTTTCCTCATTCCTGTGATTCGATAAATCTTTCGGTGTCCAGCGCAGCCATGCATCCCGTGCCGGCTGCGGTAATTGCCTGCCGATAGACTTTATCCTGAACATCGCCGCAGGCAAAAACACCCTTAATATTGGTTTTTGTGCTGCCCGGAACGGTATTGATGTAACCGGTCT
>JAADIP010000228.1 GCA_013151275.1 Calditrichota bacterium
GGGGGAAATTAAAAGGGGGGTCTTAAATTCAGAATAAATCAATATTTAACAGGGTCGTGATGAGTGACGAGATACCGGAGAAGCCGCTTAACGAACTGTCGTGATACTTAATGAGTAGGGAAAAAGATAAAAGACGAAAGATTAAAGTTCTTTCAAGATTAAAGTAACAAGTGACAGAGTAACAAAGTAACAGGGTGAAAAGCGGACTTAAAGTCAAATCATAAATCGTAAATCCGAAATTCGAATATCGAAATCCGAAACAAATTCTAATGACCGAATGACAGAAATTAAAAACAAAACTTTGTTAATGAGGAATATTCTGAAATTCAGATACTGTGCGGTTTGATTAATAAGACCCCCCTTGCCTTCGGCGTTCCCCCCTTTGTAGGGGGGAAATTAAAAGGGGGGTCTTAAATTCAGAATAAATCAATATTTAACAGGGTCGTGATGAGTGACGAGATACCGGAGAAGTACGCTTAACGAACTGTCGTGATACTTAATGATTAAGAAAAAAGATGAAAGACGAAAGATTAAAGATTAAAGTTCTTTCAAGATTAAGGAAACAAGTGACAAGTAACTCGACAGGCTCCCTTCGACAAGCTCCCTTCGACAGGCTCAGGGAGCGGAGAGTGACAAATGACCAGCTACCAGTAACCAGGCACTGAAGAAGCCGCTTAACCCTTAACCCTTACACGCTTAACGAAAAACAACCAGAAACAAAAAACCATAAAGTCATGTCATAAAGATTTTTCAACTGCCAGGGATTGAAGTGCATTTTTCTTTTTCCGGACGCCCTTAATATCATCCAGAACCGCGATAATACAGGGAATGATAAAAAGCGTTAATATCGTCGATACCAACAAGCCGAAAAGAATCACATTTGCCAGCGGCGACCAGGTCTGCGACATTCCGCCGATTCCGAACGCCATGGGCGCCACTCCCGCAATGGTGGTTACGGAAGTCAGTAAAATCGGGCGTAAACGCAAACGTCCGGCGTTTACGATGCTGGTCCAAAAACGGATGTTCGTTTGACCGGCTGCGCGCCGCTTATTCACAAAATGTACCAATACAATGGCGTCGTTCACCACAATGCCCGCCAGCGCCACAAAGCCGTACATTGCGGAAATGCTGAACGGATCACCGGAGATAATTAAGCCGAGTATGGCGCCGATAAAAGAGAACGGCACAATCGTTAAGACAATTAGCGGCTGCGAATACGATTTGAACTGCGCGCCCAGAATAATGAAAATCAATATCAAGCCCAGGGTGAACAGAGATAAAATATTGGTAAAGGTATTCATAAATTCTTCAAACGCGCCGCCGACCGAAAAAGTAACGCCCGCAAATTTTTTCTCTATTTCAGGAAACAGCTTTTGTATCCGTAAATTGACTCTATCCAGGGTGGTTTTTGATTCGTTTATTTCGCCGGTTACCATAATTGTGCGTTTTTGGTTAAAGCGCTTTATCTCGGTGCGTCCCGCTTTAATCTCAAACTTGACCATTTCTCCCAACGCCACAGTCTGACCGCTTGCGCCGGTAATTCTCAAATTCAACACATCATCAATAGACGAGCGGTTTGATTCATCGTATTTAATAATCACATCGATTTCATCGTCGCCGTCGCGGTATTCGATGGCTTTAATTCCCTCAAAGGCGTAACGCACATTCCGGGCGATGTCCTGAGCGCTAAATCCGAACAGCGCGGCTTTGTCTTCATCGACAATCAGGCGAATTTCATCTTTTCCCGGCGGCGAATCGTCCTTAACGTCATAAACGCCGTTGATTTTGCGAATCGAATCCTGCAGCGCCAGCGCCGCTTTTTTAATCCGATCCATGTATTTGCCCTGCACCTTAACGGAAATCGGTTTTGCGGAAGGCGGTCCTTTTTTCGTTCTTTCAAACTGTACCCAGGAAGGACCGCTGATGTGTTTTATCTTACCGCGCAGCATTTCCATCAACTCTTCGGTACTGATCTCCCGTTCTTCTTCGGGTTTCAGCTCAATCACCATCTGCGAAACGCTCTTCTTTACCACCCATTCGTCGCTCTTTTGCATCAAACCGGTATTCAAAATAACAGCCTTCAGCGCGGATTTCGGTAAACTTAAAGCCTCCGCTTCAAATTTTTTCATGATGCGCTCGTTTTCTTTAAGATTTGTCCCTTCCGGGAATTTGACAAAAACCTTGAACTGATCAAATTCTCCGTATCCGAACAACTGCACGCCGATAAGCGGAATTAAACCCAGCGAACCGATCAGCGTCACGACAAGAATCGCCAGAATGACGTAGCGCCGGCGAAGCGATTTAATCAGCAACCGCCCGTAGAGACTGCGTAATTTTGTAAAAAACTTCAACTCGCCCCGTTTATTGACTTTCGATTTTGCCGTCCAGTCGGCATAATGCGAAGGAAGCAGAAAAAACACTTCGAATAAGGACGCCGTTAAAGCCAGCGAAAATACCAACGGCGTAATGCGCATAAATTTTCCGGTGATGCCGGGCAGAAGCATCAACGGCAGAAAAGCGGCGATGTTTGTTCCCACGGACGAAAGGATGGGCGTAATTACTTCGTTGGTGCCGAGGAGCGCCGACTGATAGGAATTGTACCCCATCATCCGATAGCGGTGACAGTTTTCCAGCACAATAATCGCGCCGTCCACAATAATACCCAGAGCCATGATTAAGGCGAACAGCGAGTTGCTGTTTAAACTGTAACCCAATTGATGCATGAAAATAAAGGTGATAAAAAAGCAGATGGGAATTCCCAGCGACGCCAGAAACGCGTTCCATTTTCCCAAAAAGATATAAAGCACGATAAATATCAGAATCATGCCCGATATGGCGTTGTTGCGCAAAATATTAAGAATGCGATGAATATAGACCGAGTCGTCGCCGGTGATCATAAAATCGACCCCGTCCGGAACGCGCAGCCGGTAATCCTTGACCAACTGTTTTACGTCGTTAATAATATCGAGAGAGTTGGCGTCGCTCTTTTTGGATATGGAAAATGTAATCGCCTTTTCGCCGTTCAGACGCGACAGAACCGGAATATCCTCGCGCCGGTCTTTTACCTCGGCAATATCTTTAATTCTGATGACTTCCCCGTTTACGCCGCGGCGAATAACGGTTTTCCCGATTTCTTCGATCGATTGGTACTCCCCCAACGACCTGATTATGTATTCTTTTCTTCCGAATTTAATGCGTCCGCCGGGCAGGTTCAGATTTCTTCTTTTTAAAGCAAAAACGATTTCGTCAAAGGAGACGTGCAGGGCGTTCAATTTAGCCGGATCAACCTCCACCCAAATTTCCCGTTCCGCCAATCCGGAAACCTGAACTTTTGCCACGCCGGGAATGTCGGAAATATCTTCTTCCATATCCTCGACTATCTTCTGAATATTATCTTCGGGGATGCTGTAGGAGATATTGACCATAATGATCGGTTTAAAATCGCCGCTGCCAAAATCGTCGATAATGGGGTCTTCCGCGTCGTCCGGCAGGGCAACCTTGTCGATTTCCCCTTTAAGATCGGTATAAAGTTCCCGAAATTCGGCGTCGGACACATCGTCGAATTTAATCAACAGAAAACCGTATCCGTCTCCGGCGGTCGATTGTATTTCATCAATTTTATCCACATCCTGTATTTCCGATTCGATCGGATCGATAATCAGACTCTCGATTTCGCTGGATGAAGCGCCGGTGTAAATAACGGTCACGAAAACCCAATTAAAGCTGATTTGCGGGGATAATTCACGGGGCATGCGCAAAAGCGAAACGCCTCCGTAAATAAACAATCCGATCATGAACAGATTGATCAACACTGAATTCTTGACTGAAAATTTCGCAATATTCATCGGCTTTGTCTTTCTAAATTAATGAATGTTTTCTATCCGGATTTTTGTTCGCACACCAAGATTTTTCATTCCTACCACCACAATCGTATCGCCTTCGGCAATGCCGTCCCGGATTACCGCCTGATATCCGATTCGTTCGACAACGGACACATTGCTTAAAACCGCTTCGTCGCGGTTCACTTTGTAAACGCAATCTTTTCCGTCTCCGCTAATAATCGCGTCAATCGGAACGGTGAGTCGCAGCGTCTCTTCCTGCAAAATCAACTCCACCTTAGCCGTCATTCCGGCGCGAATCGCAAAATCGGAGGTATTTTTAATGTGGATTTCCACCGGAAAAGCGCCGGTTCGCTCTTCCGCCTGCGGCGATATGTGACGCACAAAGCCTTCGTAAACGCCATTCAGAGCGGGAATGCTCACCCTGGCTCTGGCGCCCGTTTTAACGCGTTTGATCGCGGACTGCGGCACGCCTGCTTCGATTTTCAGCGCGGAAATATCCACAACCCGGTAAACCGGCGCGTTCGGCGTTACCATCGCGCCCTTTTCGATATATTTTCTTGAAATGTGTCCGCTTATCGGAGAAGTAATGCGGGTATCGTAGTAGCCGTCTTCGCACATACTCAAATTGGCTAAGGCGGAAAGGTAGTTGGCTTTGGCGCTCTTCAATGCAAGAAGCGAATTCTCGTAAGCCAGTCTGGATATTTCGCCGTTTTCAAACAGTTCTTTGTCGCTTTTAAGATTGAGCCGCGCAATGTTAAGATTGTTCTCGGCTGATAACACCTGAGACTTCGCCTGCCGATAGCGGCTTAACGCAACCCGATCATCGATTACAGCCAGTGTGTCGCCGGCGTTGACATACTCCCCCAGCGATTTAAAAACTTTCCGCGCTTTTCCCGAAGCCTCGGCGATAATATCCACCGAATGCAGCGGCTGCAAAATCCCTGTCAGCGATACCGTTTGCTCTACCACGGTTCGCTTTACCACAAGAACTTCCACCGGCGTCCCATTCAGGAGCTTTGCCTGCGCGGATTGCTCTTTTCCGCCCGCGGTTCCTTCGGCGTCGTTATTTCCGCAGCCGGTAAAGATCAACGGTATTAACGCCAAAACACAGAGTATTCTTTTCATATTTTGCCCCATTCTGCTTTTTCTCATTTTTTCCTCTTTCAATAAACCTTATTGTTCTATCACAGCATCCAGTTTATCCAGCAAATAATACAACTCCACTACCGCGTTAATAAAATCATAACGGTTGCTGATATCTGCTAAGCGGGCGTTCTGCCAGCTTAATTTGGCGTCAATAAAAGCGATGTTCGATACAATCCCCTTCTCTTTTCGCCTTTCTGTGATGCGGTAATTTCGTTCGCTGTATTCAATATTCGTTTTGGAAAGCGCGATCTGCATTTTCAGATTTATGATTCTGTTGACCGTTTCCGTAAGCAGGAAGCGCGTGTTTTGCAGTTGATCGATGAACTCTTCCCGACTCTGTCTGGATTCATAAAGCGAAGCCCTGGCGGACGTGTAGTTTTGAAAACCGGAAAAAAGAGGAATGCTTATGTTCACCACAAACATCTGAGGAGAATAATCGTCGAGATCTATTGTGTTGTTCTCCCGCCAGCCGTAGGAATAGTTCAGCGCTACGGTCGGCAGATAGGAATACAGCGAATTGTAATATTGCAGCTTGCTTATTTTTGCTTTCATTTTATTGGCGGAAAGCACGGCGTTTGCTTCTACTAATCGTTCGTCGTCCAGGCGGAGAAATTTTAAGATTTCAACATCGGGAAGCCGCATCATCTTTTCTGCTTCATCAAGAAGGCTCTGCGGAAGACGGTTTTCGAGAGTAAATTCTTTGCGCATATCCGTTTTAATCAGACGGCTGAGCAGCGCCATGTTATTGCGTAAAGCGGTTTTATTGGCGACGACCATACTCTTTTGGCGGATGTATTCCACCTGCCAGCGCAGGGCTTCGGTTTCCGAATAGCGTCCTGTGTCGTACAATCTTTTTGCCTTCTCATAATTCAGCCGGGCTAACTCCAGATAATCTTCCTGTAAATTCAACACCTCGATGTTTCGCAAAACGTTCAGATAACTTTTCACCACCTGAAAGATGATGTTATTGCGGGCGGATTTGTACAAATAGCTTTCAAGACTTTTATTCGTGCCGGAAATGAAAATACCGTTTAATACGGAAGCGTTGAACAGAGTGAGCGAAACGTCAAACGAAGTGTAATACGATTCCTGATAGACGGTTTTGGGAATTTTAAAGGGCGATCTCGGATCCGTAAAGTACCTGCTGAAATCCCTTAAGGCGAAGGTGCTGTCGTCTATCCAGGTGTAACGGGTGGTTAATTTAACCGTGGGCAGCAGTCGGCTGAGGGCGTTGCGTTTTTGCCAGACGGCTTTCTTCAGGGCGAACTCCCTGGCTTTCAATTGATTGTTATAAGAAAGCGCCCGCGAAAGAGCCTCTTTGAAGGTGAGGTATTTCAGGTTTTTCTCGTCTTTGGCGTACGCGCCGTAATTGATTAGTAAACCGATGAGAACCGTTAGCAGGATTAACCGTTTCATATATCGCTCCTAAGTTTTTGTTGTTTTATCTATATTTGGTATAGCAACTTTATGATTAAAAAAATTTAACGGGTCAGGTTGCCGTTGATGAGGTTCATAATGCGCTGGAATTCGCGGATATCCTTTTCGCTTAATCCTTCAGAAAGTTTTTGATTACCCTTAATTAAAAGCTGCTTTAAATTCTCTTTTTGGCGTCTTCCCTTTTCGGTTAAATAGATGTTGTAGGCTCGGCGGTCGCGTTCATCTTTTTTTCTTACAATCAGATTCTTTTTTTCCAGAAGGTCTAATATTCTGGTGATATTGGTTTTATCCTTGGAGCTCATATAAGCCAGTTCGCTTTGTGAGATTCCTTCATTTTCAATCAAGATGCCCAGCACTTCAAACTGATCGGCGGTAATGTCGAATCCGTTTTCGCGCAAGAGAGTGTTCAGGCGGTTTTTTAGTTTTAACGCTGTTTTGGTAATCAGATAACCGATAAACATATTCTGATCCACGGTACGGAGCCTTTCCAATTAGTTGCTATGGCAAATATAACTTTAGCAACCATGTTTGTCAAATATTTTTACAACTGTGCATAATGAAACAAACACCTGCGACTGACATCGGTAAAGCTCAACAGCATTTCAGGATTAAGCCGTCGGTTCAACGGTTATTCGTCTTTTGCCGCCGCTGACCATAGAATATGAGCTTCTTGATATTGTAATCGGCAAATTGACAAAAATTTTGTTGAGGGAAAGGGATTGATGATTTTCGTAATGCGTAATGCGTAATGCGTAATGCGTAATGAG
>JAADIP010000038.1 GCA_013151275.1 Calditrichota bacterium
GGCTTCCACATTTGCGCCGTGAACCGAAAAGAACAGCGCTTTGGGTTTGCCGTCATCGATCAGGGCGGGATTTAAGGCGTAATATTGAACGCTGCCATCTATCTCGCTGATGTAGGTGTGTTTTTGGACGGCATTGGGAGCGACCACCCGAAGCTCAATGCTCTCCTCGGTCAAAACAGCGCCATTCCGTTTCAGGTACAACTTCAGCCTTTTTGAACCGGTTTCCGCAGGAGCATTTCCTTTAATAAAAAAGGCGACTTTGCGAACCGAATAGGGCTGAATAACGGGAACGACGGTCTCTTCGATCAGCGGATCGTCCGAACCTATCTTAAGGTTTTTAAGAGGTTGACCCGAAGCGTTGATCACGACCACGGCTGCGGGAGAATCGATTTTTTTCCCCTGAATTAAATCGGGCAGGGTTGAATCTTTTACATTAAACAAGACCGGAGACCGAACGGAATGAATAAGTACCTTCAGACGTCCCCGATAACATTTGAAGAGAAACCGATTTGTTCCCTTTTTTAAATGAACGGGAAGCAAGGAAAAATCGAACTTAGGCTCCCACGCTTCGAATTTGTCTTTGTACTGATAGCGGTTCCCCACTCTCGGCTCGCCGTTCACATAAACCATGTTGTGAGCGCGTCCTTCCAGAAGAACGGTTTTTTCCGATTCGGACTCGACGGAAAGATAGGCGTAAAAGGCGCGGGTTTTACCGGGACGCAGCCAGCCTTTTTCGTCCGCGGACGCTTCTTTCCACACGGAAGATTTCTCCTTGCCAAACGAAACCGTTTGTCCCGCTTTCGGCGCTTTAAACGTGCCGTCAACCACGGACTGTTCGACGGGATCGATCGGCACGGCTGAAAAACGGGGACTTCCCGGAATTTTCAAAATCAGAAATTTACTGACGGTTTCCGGCTGGGGATTTCCGCCCGCAACAAGAACGGGAAAAACAATAGCGAACAAAAAAGAAAAGACGGCTGTTTGAACAAAAGAATATTTCTTCGAACAATACATTTTTCCTCCCGCATCGGCGCATTAACAATACGTTAGTTTTTTTAAAAATAAAACGAATTTGAACACAATTCCACTTTTTTTGGAGAATCCTGCCCTAACCAAATCAAGGCGATTTTTCCGCGACTCCTTCCGCCTAATCCCGTTCGCCGCAAAAAATATTGACATTCGATCGCATGTAAATTATTTTTATTGCGGAAATTTGCAAAGGGACCGCAGATTAAGCTGATTACACGGATTTCGCAGATGGAGTTGAGATTTTTTGGGTATTAGTGCTTATAATTGGGGAATTTGTTTTAGTTTCGGTTTCGGATTTATTTTATTCTTTGTACGCTTTGTGACTTCTTGGTGTGCTTTGTGGTTATTCTTTATTGCAGACTAAACCGCAGATTAATTGTTGGTGTTTTTGATTATTGGTGCTTAAAATGGGAGGATTTGTTTCGGTTTCAGTTTTAAATTTATTTTATTCTCTGTACGCCTGGCGGTTATTCTTTACAAAAGAATATTATGAGTAACTTGGTACCATGAAACTTAGTTTTTCGTTGATCGCGCGATTTTTAAAAGATTACTTTATTACGCATTATTACCCCGAAAAACCGGTCGCTCCTTTACTGCTGGCTTACTTTGTTACCTTTCGCTGCAATTTGCAATGCGCCTATTGCATCAGAGAAGAAAACCTTGACGCAGCCAGTTATCCCGAAGTTAACACCGAACAGGCAGTCAGAATCTTAAAATTGGTTCAAAAGGGCGCGCCGTCAATTGCTTTTTCCGGCGGCGAACCCTTGCTGCGCGATGATATTGTCGAACTCCTTCGGATAGCCAGATCATCGGGCTTTAAACCGATCAGCTTATTTACAAACGCTCTGCTCCTGCCGCAAAAAGAAGAAGTTTTAAAATTCGTCGATTTCCTGCAGATCAGTCTGGATACGCTTGACGAAGCCAAACAGGACAAAATCTTTGGTCTTAACAAAAGCGGCTTGGCAAAAGAGATTAAAACAATCATTGAATTTTATGCCGGACAACAAATAAAAAAGGATTTCAGAATTAATTTAAACGCAGTAATTACGCCGCAAACTATCGACGACATTCCGCCGCTTTACGAATACGCGCGGGACATCGGCGTTCGCCTGACCGTGTGTCCGCAATTGAAAGCCGGACATCCGATCCCCGCTCTGATCGATAATCGGAAATATCGATCTCTGGTTAACAGAATGCTGACATGGAAACAGAACGATCCTACTTTAATGGACACCGTACAATTTCTGAATCACATTAAAACATTCGAACCCTTTAACTGCTATCCATATTTAACGCCGAGAATTTATCCCAACGGCGAATTAATTGCCCCCTGCCCTTCGATCCAAAAAGTCCGATTAAATTTGCTGAATTTTAATTCATGGGATGAAGCATTTCAACAGGCAATTAAAAACGAAGGAACGGTCTTTCATTGCGCCGCATCGTGCTTTCTTCCCTGCTATCTGGAAACATCGACTCTATTGAACAACTTACCGCAAACATTCAGGGAATTCACACGACTAAGTTTGGGCAATTCGAATGTAAAAATCAGACAACATGCTTAAAATCCGGTAAAATAGCGGAGTTTAAAATGAAAATCGGTTTTATCGCGCCCGCTTTGGATTTGGACAGGGAAAGGAGAGGAGAACGTATTTTTTTATTGCCTCCCTTAACTTTTCCCGTTTTAGGAGCCCTGACTCCCGAAGAGTACGATATCGAAATCATCGAAGAACGCGTTCAACCCATTCCGTTTAATCGGGATTATGATCTGGTCGGAATTACCTATGTCACCGCCTTCTCCAATCACGCTTATGAAATCGCCGATAAATTCCGGGCAAAGGGCTCCACAGTTGTAATGGGCGGTCCTCACGCCTCGGTAAGACCCAAAGAAGCGCTACAACATGCCGATTCCGTGGTCGTGGGCGAAGCGGAAGATGTCTGGAAAATTCTTCTGAACGATTTTCAAAACGGCAGGCTTCAAAAACTGTATCGTGCGCCTTGTTTATTTAATATGGAAAGATTTCCCCGTCCCCGGCTGGATTTGATTCCCCGCCAATTCACTTTTAAAAATTCGACGCTTGCTTCAAAAGGCTGCCCTTTTCATTGCAATTTTTGTTTTGTCAACGCCTTCAACAAATACAGGCAAAGATTCCGTCCCATTAAAGACGTTGTCGAGGATATTCAGAATATGGAAGGCGGCGCACTCGACAAAAAGCTCTTCATTTTCTGGGACGATAATTTTGTCGGCAATCCCCGATACACAAAAGAACTGCTGCGCGCCATTACTCCGCTTGGTAAAAAATGGGCGACCGCGGCTTCGGTAAACATCGCCAACGATGACGAGATGTTGAAACTTCTGGAAAAATCCGGATGCACGGCTCTTTTTATCGGCATGGAATCGATTAATTCAACCAGCCTTAAAGAATCGGATAAATTTCATAATCATGTCGAAAAATATAAAGAGATGATCAAGAAGCTGCATGATCACGGAATCGGTTTAACCGGCGCTTTTGTCTTTGGTTTTGATCACGACGATCCCTCCGTTTTTAACCGCACCCTGGAGATGGCAATCAAAATCGATCTCGACTGCATGACGCCCGCCATTCTCACGCCTCTTCCGGGAACGCCACTTTACAGACGCATGTTAATGAACGGCAGAATATTTGATCACAACTGGGAACATTATGATTATTTCCATGTGGTTTTTAAACCCAGACTAATGACTCCCGAAGAATTGTACGAAGGATTTCTGGAGTTCAACAAAAACTTTTTTTCCTACAAATCCATTTTCACCCGCCTGGGACATTCGCAAACCAAACTCTTGTTATCCGTTCTTGCCAATCTCGGCTATCACAGTTTTTACAAACGAATGCTGAATGAGTACAGACAGGGTTTGAGGAAAATTGAATATGATTTTAATGAGGCAAACAAAGCGCAGAAAAAGGCATTGACTCTGAAAGGACAAAAAGAGACTGAAACAAATGCATTTTACAATGCCGCTCCCTCGCTGAACAAAGTAAAAATTCTCGTTGACGCAAAGGAAATCTTTCCCTTTGTTTATCGGGCTCTCTCATCGGCGGAACGATCCATTGATCTGGAGATGTACCTTCTGGAAGGAAAGATCGGAGAAAACGTTATTCGTCTCCTGCGCAATAAAGCCGCGGAAGGGATCAGAGTCAGACTACTCTACCACCCGCCGTCGAGTCTCGAAGCTTACCGGAAAATCATGAGTTTCTTACACTCCGTGGGACTTAAAACGCGGGCGGTATCGTACAAAACGTTTTATCGGGATTTGAAAACGAATAATTCCATTCGGGTCGCCGATTTTCCGTTGCATCTTTTCAAGCCGAAATTTGCTTTGAAAATGGCGCACAATAAACTTTTAATCATCGATGACGCCTGCGCTGTTTTGGGCGGAATGAATTTCGCGAGTATTACCGAAAAAAATCACGACGTAATGATAGCGGTGCGTGGACCCGTGGTTTCGGAAATGAAAAAAGTATTTGAACAAAACTGGAAGCTGGCTACGGGAAGCAGCAGTTCTCACGCAGGATCTGAAAATCCGGTAAAAAATTTCGATTTATTAAATTCCGGGCAGACCGCTCTTGTTAAATTCCTTGTAACCATGCCTTATCTTGAAAACACCAGAGAATTTCTGCTATCCAAAATAAAAAACGCTAAAAAAAGAATCTGGCTGGAAATGTACCTTTTCAGCGACTCCCGGCTCATCGCGGAAATCATCAATGCCCGTAAACGCCGCGTGGAAATTAAAGCGCTGCTGGACGCAAATCGTTTACCGCTTGAATTTGATTTGGGCGGTTTTCCCAATAAAGCGACCGTTCAAAAATTATTAAGCGCAAAAATACCCGTTCGAATTTTTCGTTGTGAAGCCGGTCAGGAAATGCATGCGAAACTCGTTCTGTTTGATGACGATGAAATTGTGGTCGGTTCAACAAACTGGACTTACGCCAGCTTTACCGCTAATTCGGAAAGTTGTGTTTTCATTAAAAGTCAGCCCGTATTCGAAAAATTCCGTGAAATTTTTGAAACCGACTGGGAATTGCGCAGCGAGCCCGCCGAGCCTTTGACAACTAAAGAAAAAATCATCTCCGCGGGATTCAGACTTTTCAACCGGGTTTATTAGCTATTGCCCGAATTGCACAGACTAACGCCTTAAAGCAAAATTCGCCCGAAAATCCGATTTACCGGCGTTGCATCGACCGTCGTCAGACATTAGTTAACATCCCCCGCATCCCGACAGGCGCGGCGTTCCTCTTGTTTTTTTAAATCAAATGCTTATATTATTCGGGAAAATCCGTTTACGCCGTTTTGCAAACAATCAAAGGAATTAAATATGTTTGGTTTTACCTGAGCCTGAAAAAACATACGCAATTCCCCCGAAACTTATTTATCCGGTTTCACGCAGATTATTCTCTTTCCCGATCCTCACTCCTTTTGTTTATTTACTTCCTCATGCAGACAAAAACGATAATATCGATTGTCTTTTCAGGGCTTTCAGGCAAAACAAGCGCAGAAGTTCATTGACAATAATTTTTATCAGCCGCGGCGTTGGGTTTAGCGGATGAGGCGCCATGGGAAGCGGGAGATCAACCCTTTCCGTTGACGGCGTCCGTTTTACGTATTTTAAAAGAGGAGAAAAAACATGACACCTTTTAATCCTTTTTCTCTGTTGTTTACCCTGGCGTTTTTTTTAAGCCTGAACGGGGGGAATGTTGTGCTAAAAAGCGCGGCGGAAGATCAAATAAATATCGAGGTCACCGTTTACAACAACAATCTCGGTCTGGTCAAAGACGTTCGGAAAATCACCCTGCCCAAGGGCGAGGGCGAAATGCGCTTTATGGACGTCGCCGCATATATTCTGCCGGTAACAGTACATGTTAAATCCCTGAACAGACCCGATGATTTCAGGGTGCTCGAACAAAATTACGAATATGATCTGATCAGTCAATCCAAATTGCTAAACAAATATGTGGGCAAAGAGGTTAAGATTTTAGATCGAAACGAATATCTGGGAAAGCAGGAATTCATCAAGGCTCTTTTGATCAGCAACAATGACGGAAATCCGATTTTTAAAATCAACGGCGAAATTTATCTCGGATACCCGGGCGAGATCATTCTTCCCAAAATCCCGGAAGATTTAATCGCCCGCCCCACTCTGACCTGGCTGTACCGGAATGATTTTCAAAAACCCCACACAATTGAAGTTTCGTACCTGACGGAAAATTTAAACTGGAATGCCGATTACGTGCTGATTTTAAACGAAAACGACACGCAAGCCGATATAACGGGCTGGGTGACTGTTGAAAACACAAGCGGAGCGACCTACCGAAACGCCAAATTAAAACTAATTGCCGGCGAAGTAAATCGCGCCGAAAGATACGAGCAAGATTACATTTATAAGGGACGATACTCCAGAGCAAGACCATCCGAATTTAAAGAAAAAGAATTTTTTGAATACCATATTTACGACCTGCAGCGAAAAACGACCGTTAAAAACAATCAAACCAAACAAATTCAATTATTGGAAGCAAACGGATTCAAGATTAAAAAGGAATACTTTATTTACGGCGCTCAGGCTTACTTTACTTCCGCTTATGAAGAGAAGATTCCCAAATTAGACGTCAACACCTTTCTTCTATTCAAGAATTCTTCGCAAAATCATTTGGGAATGCCCTTTCCGGCGGGCGTCATCCGCGTTTACAAAAAAGATTCCCAGGGCAGCCAGCAATTCATCGGCGAGGACGACATTCCCCATACGCCCAAAGACGAAGATATCCGCATAAAAGTCGGTAAAGCCTTTGATATTGTTGCAGAAAGAAAACAAACATACTTTAAAGAGGTTTCCCCCGATACCATTGAAACCGAATGGGAAATTAATCTGCGCAATCACAAAAAAACCGACATTACGGTTACATTGATCGAACCGGTGGGACACGACTGGGAAATTATCAGCAGCACCCATCCTTATGTCAAAGAAGACATTCACACGCTCCGTTTCGATATACCGGTAAAACGCGACCGGGAAGTCAAACTAAGATACAGGGCAAGGATTATTTTGTAAAATATTTCCGAATCAAAATAACAAGGGGATTAAGCATCATGTAAAAAAC
>JAADIP010000166.1 GCA_013151275.1 Calditrichota bacterium
GATTTTGGCGTTCAGGCTGCTTATCACAAATTTACCCTGGGCGAATTTTTAGACGCCGGAACTTTTTCCATGAACTTGCAGGCTTCGGGAAGTATTCCCATACTGCCGATTGATATTTACGGCGGAGTAGGGTACGACGTTTCCAGCTTAACCATTAAGACCGATAAACTGGTCTCCGGTTCCGATCTCGGGGATGTGGAAATCGACGGCAAGAATTCCTTTCGTTTAAACGCCGGAATCAGCTTTACTTTATTGTTTTTCAATCTGCATGCCGATTACAATATCGGGAAGTACAAATCAATTGCTGTTGGCGCCATGTTTGTTCTGTAGTTAAAACGCACTGCAAATTTTAACCCTGCTCAGGCAGGGTTTTTGTTTAAAAAATGTGTCATCGTTTAACAAGAATAAAGGTTTGTTCGAGGATTAGCATAAAATACCCGGCAGGCTATTTATGAATCTATCTTATTTGCTTTATCGGGGAGATTATTCGGTAAGAAACAATTTATGTCTGTCTTTCGTTAACCATCTTGAAAATATTTAAGATTTTAAATTAATAAGGAGTAATCATCATAATATGACTAATATTTTAGCTATTATATTTGTATTTAGTTTATTGGTAATCATCCATGAATTGGGTCATTTTCTGGCTGCAAAATGGATGGGCGTGCGGGTAGAACGATTTTCGATCGGTTTTCCTCCCAAAATATTCAGTAAAAAGATCGGTGAAACGGAATTTTCAATCTCAGCCATTCCTCTCGGCGGCTACGTAAAAATGGCGGGTTTTATTGATGAGAGCATGGATACCAAAGTAACGGGCGCCCCGGATGAATTTCAATCCAAACCAACCTGGCGTAAAATCGTTATTATCTCCGGCGGGGTAATAATGAATTTTTTATTGGCTATTTTAATTCTGACTCTTTTGAATTTCTTTCAGGGCGAAAGAATAATACCCGGAACTACCGTCGGTTATTTGGGTGAAGACGGTATCGCTCAAAAAATCGGATTTAAGCAATATGACAAAATTCTCGCCATCAACGATCAACCTGTCAGCACGTGGAATGATGTGCAGGAACGATTTGTTGATAACCTTAACAGCGATATCTATTTTAAAGTGCTTCGCGACGGAAAAGAAATTGTGCTTCGTTACAAACGCGAATGGTTTAAAGAAGATAAAGGAGAACAGCTCAATATCGGTCCCCTCATTCCCGCAAAGGTAGGCGAAGTCTCTCCAGGAATGCCAGCCGATAAAATCGGTCTTAAACGGGGAGATGAAATCATCGAAATTGCCGGGCAGCCCATTAAAGACTGGTCGAGCATGACAGAGGTTATCAGGAAATACCCGGGACAGGAGGTTTCGATTAAATGGAAACGGGGCGATTCGATTCTCGCGGCAAAGATTACCCCTCAGGTATTTGAAGAAAAGGACACCAACGACAAAGTTGTAAAAGTAGGCAAAATCGGAATTTCTTATTATTTCGATCATCAGGAAGTGGGATTGATTAAGGCTGTCGGTCTCGGAGTTACAAATACCATCGATTTATTGGTGATTAATGTCCGCAGTATTTATTGGGTTATTACGGGAACCAAATCGGCAAAGGAGATAATCGGCGGTCCGATAATGATAGCCAAAATGGCTGGTGATGCAGCTAACGCAGGCTGGGCTTATCTCTGGTATTTGATAGCCGCCCTGAGCACGGTTCTGGCTTTTTTCAACATTTTGCCCATTCCCGCTCTCGACGGAGGACATCTTGTTTTTATTCTGATCGAAGGAATTAAAGGCAAACCCGTTCCGATAAAAATAAAGCTAAAAGTGCAGCAAATAGGACTGGCTATTCTTTTAACATTGATTATTTTCATCTTTTACATCGATATTAGCCGGATGTTCTTTTAGTTGAATTATAAACAACTGTTCACTACATTTTCAAGGTCATGGTTTATTTGCTAATCATGACCTTTTTGTATTTATAACGAATTCGTAGAAAGTTAACCACTGATTACGCTGGTTGCGCCGCAGGGAATGGCTCTTTTGCGGCAGCTTATTGATATTCATTGAGATAATTTTGCGGACATCATAAATTCAATTTTTTTACATGAGGTTACAAATTGTCGGCGGAACTTAATCAAATTATTTCCGGAATCGAATTTTTTCTGAACACGGGGTTGAACCATCGTTACAATCCGCAAGCCTGCGGGCAGTCTTTTGTGGTGAAAAAGCAGGAAAACTGCACTGAAATCGAGAATTATCGGCAGACCGTCCGGATACTTGTTCCCGAAGATGATTCGTTTTTTGCCGTCGTCTATCGATTGCCTCAAACCCGGATTTTTTACACCGTTTATCAGAATCTCGAATGGAAGATTTCTTTCATCGATTATTTCAACCATTGCGTGATAATTGTAAAAAATAAAACCAATAAGCGGTCAAATTCTCTGACGATCAGGAAAAAAAACAAGACTTCGGGCGTCCGGCTTTCCGAGCGGCAAAATCTTAATTCTTCTTTCCAAAACATAACCATCAAACGCCGGGAGGTGTTTTGGTTCGGACCCGCCCGCGAGCGTTCACGATTTAAATCGGTTTTGCATTTTCTGAATTCGGCAAGAGATCGGGAATATCAGAATCATCCTTTGAATTTCTTCTTTGTCTCAGATAATACGCTCTTACGAAAAATCGATATGTTATTTGCCGATCTGCCTCATATTAACCCGAACAGCGCGTTAACGTTACCTTCTTTGAAAGAAGATTATTCCGTCTGGCTGCAGGAGTTATTTTTGCAGTTGGGATGGCACGATTCGTTATTGAAATTTTACCGGACAATCCGCCGAAATTCCGAACGCTGGCGGAACTTTCTTCAGAATAGAAAGAACGTTCTTTTTATTCAAAGATTTTTGCGCATTTTAGAGCTGCACCAAAAAACGCCGCCGCAGTGGTTAAAAGCGGTTGATTCCGATGATAGGCAAACCGCGGAATATTCTTTTTTTGAACTGTACTTCGGCATGGAAGATCAAATCGACAAGCAACTTCAGCAGTTTTGGGAATATGTTCGGATTCCGGCGCTGGAACTAAAATGGCGGAGTGAGATCAGGGAAAACGCAGACAATTTTATGGCTTTTGTATTATTGGCGGTTGCCCGTAAATTCTGGTGGGCTCCGCAAAGTTACCGCTTAATCGGTAAATACATTACAGGCGTCAAAAAACAGGCGTTCGATCTGCTTTATCTGCTGATGACTAATGTTAATATTTCGGTGCGCGGCAAGGTGAATGTGAGCACGCTTGCCTTTCCCGAATCAATTCACAGGCTTAACGCCGGTTTTGCGGTTGTTGATTACCACAGGTTCGGAAAAAAATTATTTTCGTGCCTGCAATTCCGGCAAAAGGCGCTGTCACTTAAAATTGACAAATTGACCGAATTTGAGTACGATCTTTCGTCCCAGACCGTTGAAATAAAACCGATCATCTTAAAACCACCCCTGGAAACTCCGGAACTTCGCGTAATTCGAATAGAAACCGAAGGCGTTGTCGTTCAGATCCCGTTGGTGTGGGAACGGTTCGTTTTTGAGATCAATAAAATTCGTTTTAAATGGATACGAAAAAAGAAGAGATATCAACTGAGCATTAAGGCGATCAGGCAAAAAGAATCCGTTAAAATTAATGAGCGGATTATCGATTTAAAAGAAAAGCCTTATTCAAAATATTATTTTCCCATCACTCCGGATTCGGGAGAATCCAATCTTGAGATTTTCAGATTATCGGGAGAGCGGGTAAACGGATTATTGCCGGGAGGCGATGTTTTAACTGTAAGAGGCGTTGCTCTCGACGCGCACGGAATTTTAAAAGAAATTTTCCGCTATGCCCAAAACGATTTAAAGAAGAACAAAGAAATCCGCACAAACGCTTTTACGCCGCAATCGATTAACGTCCAGCCTCCGCCGTTGACTTTAACTTTAACAGCGAAAAAATGCGCGCCCAAAGTATTCAGTTTGCAGCCGACCGATGCTTTTTGGGAAAAATTCAAGAATACCCGCGCGGAAATTCTGTATCAGAACCTGAAAATTTGGATTGATAAGGAAAGCAGTTCGCGAGAGCTCCGCAATCTGCCGTTGTTGTGCAGGGAGCGGCTCGGTTTCATCCCTGAGATAGTCGAAATCGATGTGAATGAATTTTCTCCGGATAAAGAAACTTTTAATTTTTTGGTTAGTAAAAATATACGCTCAAAAGATGAGGTTGTTTTGGAGATGCCGGATATTCGGGTGTGCAGATACCATAAATCGCCGAAGAATAAATATTTTTTGATTAATCCGGAGATTATCGAGGGATTATTCGACGAATCGTTTTTTATTCAAAATCTTGTAAAAAATTGATTTGATTTTAAAGACGCGGTTTAATAAATTAAAAGATCGATTACAACAGGGGCCCATAGCTCAGTTGGTTAGAGCCGCCGACTCATAATCGGCTGGTCCGGGGTTCGAGTCCCTGTGGGCCCACAAATTAAACAACTATTTAGGAAAATTCATGAAAGGAAGCGTTCCTAAATTTCAGCAAGAATTTTACGAATGTTTGGTTTTTAAAAGTTCAACTAAGTGCATTCATCTATAGTGATGGATGCACTTTTTTTTATATAAATAAGGAGGTAAACCGTTGCAAAAAACGTTGTATGCACTCGTCGAATTACAAGAGATTGATAATCGTTTAGACGAATTAAAAGCCGAGCGGGGTGACTTGCCGTTAATAGTAGAGGAATTGGAAAATAAATTAAATCTGAAGAAAAGCCAATTGGAGCAAAAGAACAAAGATTTAAAGGCATCGAAGGTTCGGCAGAAAGAGTTGGAATTAATCATAGAAGAGGCTAAAACAAAATTAGGAGAATTCGAGGAAAAACTGTATCAGGTAAAGACCAATCGTGAATATGACGCAATAATGTCGGAGACCGACACCACAAAAGCGAAATTGGATGAGAGCGAAGATGAACTTTTAATGACTCACGAGCAAATAGAAAAGTTAAATGAAGCCATAGCGCAATTAAAGCAGGAAGTGGAAAAGATCAGTGCGGAGCTGGAAGAGAATCGGATTGAATTAAGCAAAAAATTAACGGCAACAGCAGAAGAAGAAAATTTGCTAAATCAAGAACGAGATATTATTATAAATAAAACAAAGCCGGAAATCATCAAAACTTACGAGTTGGTTCGCGCCGCAAGAGACGGCAAGGGAATTGCCAGAGTTGAAAATGGCGTGTGTGGCGGATGTTACTCATATATTCCTCCGCAGAAAATAGTTGAGGTTAAAAAAATGGAAAAGATCTACACCTGTGAATTCTGCGGAAGAATATTGGTTTATTATGAGTAAAATAAACAGAAGGATAAAATAGATCCGGATGAATCAGGTAGCCGCTCCGGAGTCATGCGCTTCGGGGAGGAAAGTCCGAACATCAAAGGGCAAGATTCCCTGAGAAATCAGGGGCCGTGTTTCCTGCACGGACGGATAGTGTCACAGAAAAAATACCGTCCCGTCTTGACGGGATAAGGGTGAAAAGGCGAGGTAAGAGCTCACCACTCCGTTCCGTTAGGAATGCCATGGTGGTAATAAAAACGGAGGTAGGACAAACCCAATCTGATGCAAGACCAAATATAGAAGGATCCCGCGATGGCGGGAGCGTACTGCCCGGTACGCGTTCTGATATTTCAGAACATACTTCAGGGTAGGTCGCTTAAGTCAATCGGAAACGATTGATTAAGATAAATGGCTGCCGTCCCGCATTGGCGGGACACAGAATTCGGCTTACAGGTTCATCCGGATCTATTTATAAATTCACAATGATATACCAATGGGTTTTGCCGCCAGAAAATAAGACCGAACAAATCGCCGACATTGTTAAGCGTTTTAATATCCCGCCTATTATTGCTAAGATACTTTATGACCGCAATATCGACACCCCGGAAAAGATTCGGAAATTTTTTGATTTGGATATTGCCAATCTTTACGATCCTTTTTTATTGGGCGGAATGGATATCGCCGTTGAACGAATTATCCGAGCCTTAAGAGAAGGGGAGAATATTTTAATCTATGGCGACTATGACGTGGACGGCGTTACCAGCGTTTCCATTTTGTACGACGGTCTTTTTTATCTCGGAGGAAAAGTATCATTCTTTATACCAAGCCGCTTCAGAGAGGGGTACGGATTTTCCGTCGAAGGAATTAAGATCGCCAAAGAAAAGGGCGCTTCGTTAATCATTACCGTTGATTGCGGTATCACTGCGATCGAAGAGGTGGAATATGCCCAAAAACAGGGCATTGACGTGATTGTCTGCGACCACCACGAACCCAATGACACAATCCCAAACGCAGTGGCTGTATTGAACCCCAAGCTGCCCGATAATGAATACCCGTTTAAAGACCTTGCCGGATGCGGCGTTGCTTATAAAGTGCTTCAGGCGTTGTCCCAAAAACTTAACATGAAGCCCTCGTTTCCCAAACAGTATCTTGATCTTGTCGCCATCGGCACGGCAGCCGACATCGTTCAACTTCTCGATGAAAACAGAATCTTTATGTATCAGGGACTTAGAATGATAAATCACAAACCCCGACCAGGCTTGATGGCTCTGTTGGAATCGAGCGGATTGCTGGGAAGGGAATTGACCGTTAACGCCATTGTTTTTGTTCTGGCTCCGAGGTTAAACGCCGTGGGACGAATCTCCAATGCAAAAAAGGCGGTCCATCTGTTAACTACGCGCAGCTTTCAGCAGGGAAGAAACATCGCCCGGGTTTTGGAACATGAAAACCGCACGCGCAAGGATATTGACGAAATTACCTACGAAGAAGCCTTAGAGCTGATACATAACGAAATAGACCTGGACGCCAAACGGGTTCTGGTTTTAGCCAAAGAAAACTGGCACACCGGAGTTATCGGTATTGTGGCTTCCAGAATTATGGAAAAGTTCAATCGACCAACCGTTCTTATTTCAATTCAGGACGGGATCGGCAAAGGCTCGGCGCGATCGACAAACAATTTTGACATTTACGAAGGATTTAAACAACTTAAGCACTTGTTTATTAATTTTGGCGGACACAAATACGCTGCGGGGATAACCATTAAATCGGAAAATATCCCTGTGCTGGATCGCGAAATAAACACAATTTCAAAACACGATTTAAAGATGAATGAATTGATCCCAAGACTGAAGATTGACGCCGAAATCACCTTTGATCAATTAAATGCCAAATTTTTTACCGCCTTAAAAGAGATGGCTCCTTTTGGACCCGGAAATATGCGTCCGGTTTTTGTCTCTTATGATCTTAAACCTTTTGGCTATGTGGGCATTGTCGGAAATAATCATTTGAAAGCTAAATTTAAACAAAAAGGAGTTGTGCTCGATGCCATAGGGTACAATCTCGGTCATTTTTCGGATCAAATTACCAAACCGGGCGTTCGCTTAAATTGCGCCTATGTTCTGGAAGAAAATAAATGGAACGGAAAGACAACAATCCAAATGCGTTTAAAAGATTTAGAGGTTACCAAGAATGGGTGATAAAGAAACTTTTAATCAGATGTTCGAGGAATTAAAGAAAATACGGGAAGAAAACAAAATCACACTCGAACAAATATCTCAGGAAACCCGAATTCGGTTGATTTATTTGAAATATCTTGAAGAGGGAAATCTTGAGAAACTGCCGCGGGTTTACGATCGGTTTATTTTCAAGACCTATCTTTCCAAAGCGGGAGTTAAAGACCCACAAAAATATATCGAAGAATTTGATAAACTCCGGCAGCCGGAAAGAAAAAGCACGACCTACTTTTCGAAAAGACCGAAAATTGACGCTGTTTTACAGGAAAAAGAATTAATTTCCAAGGCGCAATTACTTAAACTTATCTATATCGCCGTTCCGGTACTGTTTTTCATTCTCTTGCTGTATTTTCTGATCGATCATTATTCCAACTCTCCGCAGTTGGCGGACGTACCGGTAAAAGAACTGACGGCGCAGAAAATTGTAAGCGAGTTTAACGAAGCGGAAAGTAAAAAACAATCGGCGCTTGTCCGGGAATCCGGATTGAATATTTTAATAAAAGCTTCCGAAAAATGCTGGATCAGCTATGTTAAAGATCATAAAGATACCTCAGACTTTACTTTATCCCCAAATACTTCGGTTAAAATCAAAGCCGATTCGGTCGTTGAGTTTACGATCGGTAATCCGGCAGCGATTGTTTTACAGGTAAACAATAAAATATTTGAAAATCTGGCTAAACCCGGTCAGGTGATTTCTTACATGAAATTAACCGCGGACGGCATTCAAAAAAAACGTATTGTTATACCAAAAAAACAGGGAACAACAAAAAATGATTCCGTATAAACAGATTAGTTTGATTTTATTGAGTATTTTTCTGATTTCCTCATGCCGGGTATTTTACCCCGCACAAAAAATAACTTCAAAAAAAGTTAAAAAGGACGGGAGAGAAATGTTATACGGTCAAATTACTCCGGAGCAGCTTTATTTTGATTATCCCGAATGGAAAGAAATTGAAGAGAGCTACCAACCGCAAGCGGAATTTATCGATAAACTGAAATCCGTCAAGAACAAAACAAAAGTAATCGTCTTTTTGGGTACGTGGTGCCACGACAGCAAGCGTGAAGTTCCGCATTTTTTTAAGATTATTCACGACGCGGGACTGGAAAATCAATTAAAAATTGAACTTTGGGCGGTGGATCGGGAAAAAAACCTTGATAACGATCTTCCTCAAAAATATCAAATAGAATACGTACCTACTTTTATTTTTGAGCGCGACGGGAAAGAATTGGGCAGAATAATCGAAAGTCCTGGCAGTTATTTCCTGGAAGAAGATATCTGGGACATACTAAGCGGTAGCGGAGAATGATCCCTTTTTTGCCCGTTTTTGTTTTCCTCTCCGTTTTGGTTTTAATAAATCCGAATGCTCTTTTGGGTAGTCTCGTCAAAGCGAAACACGAGACGGAAGGCGTTTCAATTTTTTCAAAAGGCGGAAATACCGAAAATGCGGATGTGGCGGCGGCTTTTACCCGGTTTGTAACTTATCCCGATGCCGCTGCAATTAAAGTCGGAAATTCTGTAATTATTCGCCCGGCGGAGCAACGTTCCGGCAAATTAAAACGAAAAAACAGTTTTGTCCGGCTGTCTGAATCGCGCGGAAGGAATTCGAAATGAATACCTACCCGGCAAGCCTTTTTAGTAAAAAAAGGGATTTGAACAATTTTTCGCTTTCAGAGTTATTTTTACCGTAAACGGAAATTCATTCAAAGCAGGAGATTATTTGTTCAGGGGATCAACCGTTATTACTCGGTAGCTATAGGCATTGACTATTTAAAAGGAAGCCGCAAAAAACGATAAAAACGTCCTGAATTCAAACCGGCTGAAAGTTGTGCGAAAAATTTGCGTTCAGTAGTGACCCAATACACAATTTGAAATTTTTCGGATACCGAACTTCAAAGCGTGATAGTTCGGAACTTGTACAGGGAATATCGAATATTAAAAAATCAGTGCAGAGACGGAGCCATCCGTGAGGCGCAGGAAATGCTGTTGGATTTTTAGATCGGAGGAAATATGACAAAACAAAAAACAAAAAGCAAAAAGCAAGCGCATAAAAAAGAAAAGCATCAGGAAAACGAAGAGGTTCAATTTCCCGAAAAGGTGGAAAAGATTTTTAAATACGTTTTACGTTCTCTTAGCTGGATTGTAGGGATTGCCTTTTTTATGGTTCTGCTTTTGCCGGAATTTAATTCCGCCATTCTGGATAAAATAACCAGAGTGCTTTATATTATGGGAATAAGCAGTTTAATTCTGTTTTTGGTGATCGAATTTTTTGCGCCAAACATAAAATCTTTAATCAACAGGATCATTCATGAATGAGATTCGCCCAAATATTTTAATCATCGATGATGATCCTGATATTTTGGCGACTTTGGACGCCCTGCTTTCATCCGAAAATTACAATGTTAAAACCTGTAGCTCGGGCGCGGAAGCGGAAAAATTATTACAAACTTATCGCTTTTCCACAATTTTAATAGATATTTACCTGCCGGATTATGACGGTTTGGAATTTGTCACGCACATTCAGGAAAAAGGCATTACCCGTCCTGTTATTGTTATCACGGGCAGTTCCGAAATAGAAAAAGCGCGCAAAGCAATTCAGATCGGAGTTTTTGACTATCTGGTCAAACCGATTAAAAATCGACAACTTTTGCAGGTGGTGCGCAATGCGGTGATGCAAAACCTGCTTCTGGAAGAACGAGCCAATCTTGAAAAACAAAAACGACTCTATCAGGAACAACTGGAAAAACTGGTTTCGGAAAAAGTGACCGAATTGGAAGAATCGGAGTTTAAGTACAAAAACCTGGTCGAGCAATCTCTGGTCGGGGTTTTCGTTATTCAGAATGATCGTTTTCAGTATTTAAATAAAAAGGCGTACGAAATTTTCGGCGTTACACCCATCGAAGCGTTGAATTTAAAAGGATTAACCGATTTTTTAGCCGAAGAAGCGCGAAAAGCCTTCGATGAAAAATTAACCGCCTGTTTAAAAGGCGATCAACCGAATTTGCAATTAACCGTAAAAGCAAAAACTCCCGACGGCAGAGAACCCATCCTGAATATTTGGATCGCCAGAATTCAATACAAAAAAAAGCCAGCCCTCGAAGGAATCGTTCTGGACGTTACCGATCAGATTGAACTGAAAAACAGACAACGTCTTCTGGAAATTCAGCTTATGAGCGCTCATAAAATGGCAGCCATCGGTAATCTTGCGGCGGGAATTGCGCACAACCTGAACAATCCGGTTTCGGTAATTCAGGCAAATGCGGAACTGTTAAAAATGCTCCACCCCGAAATGAAGGAGGTCGATAGAATTCTGGATCAAACAAAACGGATGATTCAGTTGATCAACACCATTGTAATGAAAGGGAAGCGTGAGCAAAGTCAGCAATTTGAACCCATCGATTTAAATAAATTAATTTTGCAGGAAATCGAATTTTTAAAGGCTAACCTTTTCTTCAAACACAAGGTTAAAAAAGAATTCAACTTCAAAGAAAATCTGCCTAAAATTAAGGGACGCTACAGCGATTTTTCGCAGAGCATCAACAATCTCATCGATAACGCCATTGACGCCATGTTCGAAAGCGATGAAAGGCAGTTGACAATAACCACCGATTTTAACGATCAATATATTATTTTCAGAATAAGCGATACGGGTTCGGGAATCGATAAAAAAGTTAAAGACAGAATTTTCGAGCCTTTTTTTACCACCAAACTCACTCCCACCGAGTTAAGCTCTCCTTCGGAATTGCCGTGCGGATCCGGCTTGGGGTTGTCCATGTTAAAAACTCTTTTGGAGCCGTACGGAGTCAAAATTGAGTTGGAATCAGAAAAAGGAAAAGGAACCACCTTTACATTGTACATTCCTTATGACCGGAATCAGAATTTTACCGACAAGTAACAGAATGATTTTGATTAATTTATCCTTTTTACGTAAATTATATTTTGATATTTGTACGGAAACAGCAGTCTGTGCTGACGGAAATATCCGGCTGAAACATTAAACTTGTTCGGGAGTATGAAAATTGATTCGCTTTAGATGTGAACGGCTGACAGAGATTTTTCGGAATTTTGAAGGAAAAAAGATTATCGTGATCGGCGACCTGATGGTTGACGAATACCTGAAGGGCAGCGTTAATCGTCTTTCGCCCGAGGCGCCTGTGCCGATTGTGGAGATCGATTACGAATCTTATCATTTTGGCGGAGCGGCTAATGTCTCTTACAATTTGAAAACCCTCGGCTGCGAACCGTTAACCATCGGACTGGCGGGGAATGATCGAGCCGGAAATATTTTGATCGATCTTTTAAAAGAACAGGGCATGGACACCCGCGGAATCATTCAAACCGACGAACGTCCGACCACGCTTAAAACCAGAATTATCGGCGATAATCAGCATATCGCCCGCGTTGACCGCGAAAAAATCGATTATATCGACGAGGTTCTTTTCCGCGAAGTGACCAAAACGTTTGATTCGCTTATCGAAGAAGCGGACGCCATAATTCTGGAAGACTACAACAAGGGTATTTTATCGGTGGAACTGATCCGTTACATTCAACAACAGGCGCAAAAAAAAGACAAGATGGTTCTTGTCGATCCGAAGTTTATCAATTTTCTGGAGTACAAAGGCGCAACTGTTTTTAAACCCAATTTAAAAGAGACCATTCACGCTCTTGCCCGCCCGATTCAAACGGACGGAGAAGTGGAACAAGCGGGAAAAGAATTATTGCGCACCCTTTCCGTACAATGCGTTCTGATTACGCGCGGCGGTAAGGGAATGACCCTCATCGAGTCCAACGGGGACGTTAATCACATTCCTACCCGCACCCGGAAAGTGGCTGATGTTTCGGGAGCCGGAGATACGGTAATCAGCACGCTAACCGCGGCGCTTACCGGCGGAGCATCATTTAAAGAAGCCGCTACCATTGCCAACTTTGCCGCCGGTCTGGTTTGCGAAGAAGTGGGTATTGTCCCTATTAAAAGAGAAATACTGCTCGCTACTCTTAAGGAGAAACAGCTTATCGATGCATGAGATTGTGGATTTTAATAAAATCGAATTATTTGTCGAAGATTTGAGGAGACGCTATCCCGGCTGTACGATTGCTTTTACGAACGGATGTTTCGATATTATCCATCGCGGACACGTCGCCTATTTGGAACAGGCGGGTAAATTCGCGGATTTTTTGCTTCTCGGTTTAAATTCGGACGATTCCGTTCGAAGATTAAAAGGCGAAAACAGACCGTACATTAACGAAGAAGATCGGGCTTTTATTTTATCGCGGTTGGAAATGGTGGACATTGTTTGTATTTTTGAGCAGGACACGCCGCTGGAACTGATAAAAAAAGTGCGTCCGGATTATTTAATAAAGGGCGGAGATTACGACTTGTCGGAAATTGTGGGACGGGATTTCGTCGAAAAGGAAGGTGGCAAGGTTTTAACCATTCCGCTCATTGAAGGAAGATCTACAACGAACATTATTCAAAAGATCAAACAGGAAGACGACTAAAATACAGGAAGTATTTAATGATAACAATCAAAAAACTCTTAATCATAATTAGCGTCGGAGTTATTACTTTTTCCTGTCAGTTCAGGCAGGTTCAACGTTCCGCCGATTTTTCCGCCGTTTCTCTGCCGGAATCGCTCCCGGATAGTCTTTGGGTATCCCAGAATCTGGTCAATAGAATGGATTCTCTTAAAAGCTATTATCTGGATGCGCAGCAAAAATTATCCGAAGGCGATACCATCGGCGCGCAAATCTATTTTGATCAGGCGTTTGATCAATTATCCGAACTCACCGATGAAGACCGAAATACTTTGAGCTATTGGAGCGAACTCGATTCCGTTGTTCAGTTGATGGACAGACAGTACCAGAAAATTTATCTAAAAGAAGAGCCGGAATTAGAGGCGGAAGAGGTCAGGGAAGACATCACCAAATTGGAGGAATTGAATTTTCCCGATTCCGTTTTGTTCGGAGAAGGCACGGTAATCGATACCAGCGGTCCCCTTCCCATTACTATCAACAACAAGGTCAGGCTGGCTATCAAGTATTTTCAGACAAAGGGACGATACATATTCAGCAAATGGCTTAAGCGCAGCGGACGCTACGAGAAGATCATCAAACCCGTTCTGCGGGAAGAAGGCGTTCCGGAAGATTTGTTTTATCTTGCCATGATCGAAAGCGGGTTTCAGCCCCGCGCCCGCTCTTACGCCCGCGCAGTCGGAATATGGCAGTTCATTTCCGCGACCGGACGTTTTTACGGATTAAGACATAATTGGTGGTTTGACGAACGCAGAGATATTTTTAAATCCACCAGAGCCGCCGCTCAACATCTTTATCATTTGTACGAGCGTTTTGGCGATTGGTATTTAGCAATGGCTGGTTACAACTGCAATCCAAAAAAAGTGGAACGAAACATCAGGCGGTATCGGACGCGTGATTTCTGGAAATTACGACGCCTGCCGCGACAGACTAAAAATTATATTCCCACATTTTTAGCAGCCACAATTATTGCCAGAAATCCCGAAAAATTCGGTTTTTACATCGAAAAGGATCCGCCGTTCGAGGTTGACAGCGTAATCATTTCCGAATCGGTCGATTTAAATGTAATTGCCAAAATAGTCGATACAACCTACCAATTCATCAGAGAGATAAATCCCGCCGTATTACGCTGGGTTACGCCTCCGGGCATTAAAGACTTTGTTCTCTATTTGCCGAAAGGAACCAAAGAACGGTTTAAAATCGAATACGCCAAAATTCCCGACCATAAAAAGCGTTCGTGGGTGCGGCATCGAATTCGTTCGGGCGAAACGTTATCGACAATTGCCCGAAAATACCGCACTTCGGTTTCAGTCATCAAATCGATCAATAAAATACGCGGTAATTTGATTCGCGCCGGACGATATTTGTTGATTCCCGTGCCTCAGAATAAGGCGCACTATTACGCTTCAATAAAGAAAACGACTTATTCCCGATCGCGCCGAACTTCAAAAAGGAAGATCGCCAAAATCACAAACGTTCCGGGCGCCAGAAAAGTTATTTACGTAGTAAAACCGGGCGACACCATCGGTGAAATCGCCGAAAAATACAATACGCGGGCAAGTTATATCCGCAGATGGAACGGATTACGCTATGGCGACTTTATTTATCCCAAACAAAAACTCGTAATTTGGGCAAGGGAAAATTTTGCTTCGGCAGAAAAGATAAATCGAAGACAATTAGATGACAGCGCCACGTATTACACGGTAAAAACGGGAGATACTCTGTGGGATATTTCAAAAAAGTACGGCTTGAGCATTGAAGAATTAAAAAGACTGAATAATATGCATAGCGTGAGAATAAGACCGGGCGACCGTTTAAAAGTTTCTAAAAATTAAATTGACTTTAATCGTAATAAATATTAAAATTACAAGCTATTGATATTAAAAACGGAAGGGAACAGGTTATAGCCATTATTTGTCAAAATTGCGGAAGCGAGAATCCGGATACCGCAAAATTTTGCACCGATTGCGGAACGAAATTAGAAAAAAAGGATAGTGACCGGCTTAAAAATAATGTAAAAAGAACAAAGAACGTTGGTTCCAATGCCTATCTTTTTTTGATTTTGGCTTTTGTCGTTTCGTTGGTTATTATCTTTCTGGTTTTTAACAGCAATCGCACGAAATTGCAAAAAAAGTCGGTTTCTCAAAAGCAGGGACAAATAAGCGGCAACACCCAGCTTCCTCCGGATCACCCGCCATTGGATATGATGCGGCAAATTAAAGAGTTAAAGAATTCACTAAAAAACGAGCCCAACAATCCCGAACTTTTAACTAAAATGGCAAATAGTTATTTTGACATAGGGAATTTCAAGGGGGCGGTTTCTTATTACAAAAAAGCCGTTGATCTGGGCGGCAAAAAACCGGAAACTTTGATCGATTTGGGCGTTTCGTATTTTAATATCGGTAAATTTGATTCGGCTTTGTATTTTGTTGATCAGGCTGTGAGCATTAAACCCGATCATAAATTGGGTTTATTCAACAAAGGAGTGATCCAATTTAATCTGAATCAATTTCAAAACGCGATCGAAACTTGGGAAAACTTAATTAAACTATATCCGAATTCTCAGGAAGCCACGGCAGCCAGAGGATATATTAAACAGGCAAAACAACTATTAACCAAATCATAAATAAAAGAAAGGAGACAACGGAATATGCCTTGCGGACGCAAAAGAAAACGTGCGAAAATGTCAACCCATAAACGGAAAAAACGTTTGAGAAAGAATCGTCATAAGAAAAAAATCCGTTAAAAGGTTCATTTTAAATGAGCCTTTTTTCTTTTAGTTAATAAGGCTTTTTATGTGGACAGAAGACACCCATATTTACACAGTAAGTGAAATAACCAAAACCATTAAGTTTTTGTTGGAAGAGAATATACCCACTCTTTGGCTCGAAGGGGAAGTGTCGAATTTTAAGGCACATTCTTCGGGTCATTATTATTTTACGCTCAAAGATTCTCAGGCTCAAATATCGGCGGTAATTTGGCGTTCGCGCGCCGCCACTCTCGATTTTGCTCTTGAAGACGGGATGCATGTTCAGGCTTTGGGCAATGTGCGTGTATTTGAGCGCAGCGGACGCTACAATTTTGACATTATCCACATTCAACCGGCTGGTCTCGGTCGCCTGCAAATGGAATTTGAACGCTTAAAAAAGCAATTGGAAGCGGAGGGGCTGTTTGAAGCGCGGCATAAAAAACCCATTCCCAAATATCCTTCGCGAATTGGGGTGATTACTTCCGAAACAGGCGCCGCTATTCGCGACATCATTAACGTTTTAACACGCCGTGCGCCTAATGTGGAAATCATCCTCCGCCCTGTTCAGGTTCAGGGAGAAGGCGCGGTAAAAGACATTGTGCGGGCGATCGGGGAATTTAATGAATACGGAAATGTTGACGTGCTCATTGTCGGCAGAGGAGGAGGGTCGCTGGAAGACCTGTGGGCTTTTAACGAAGAAGCCGTTGCCAGGGCTATCTTTGCCTCGCGCATTCCCGTTATTTCAGCCGTGGGGCACGAAATCGATTTTACGATTGCCGATTTTGTCGCCGATTTAAGGGCGCCCACGCCTTCAGCCGCGGCGGAACTTGCGGTTCCGGACTTTGTTGAACTTAAACAGACAATCCTCCGCTATTCGGAGCAGATGAAGCGATCCGTTTCTTTAAAAATTCAACGGCTCCGGGAGCAGATTCAAGCCATTCAAAAGAGTTACGGTTTACGGCGTCTGGAAGATCTACTGCGCCAGTACGCGTTCCGAATCGATGAATTGACCGTTCAACTGGTTCGTAATTATAAACAAAACCTGCAAATCAAGAGCCGCTACATCGAGCAGATTCATCTCAGGCTGCAAAACCTGAATCCCAAAAAAGTACTGGAAAGAGGTTACAGCATTACTTATATTGAGGGCAAAGTTGTAAAAAAAGCGTCTGCCGTTAAAATAGATCAGCAGATTTTGACGGAACTGTGCCAAGGAAAAATTGTTAGTCAGATTAAAAAAATAGAAGATAAATCACCATGACACAAAAAAAACTGACATTTGAACAGGCGTTGGAAAAATTGGAACAAATTGTCAGCCGGTTGGAAAGCGGCGAAATATCGCTGGATAAAAGTATTGACGCTTTTGAAGAAGGGCAGCAGTTGGTTCAGTTTTGTTTAAAGAAGTTGAACGAAGCCGAAAAAAAGGTTAAAAAATTAACACGGGACAGCGAAGGAAACTTTAACTTAAGCGAATTTTAAACAGCAGGAAAAAATGGAACCGTCGCAAAACTCACAAACCCTGACAATCGGTATTATTGTTAATCCCCGCAAAGAACAAATCTCGATTCCTCTGGAGATATTGAATACCTGGAAAAAGAATAACAAGAAGATCGATATTAAATTTTTATTGTGTTCGTTTGAATCGAAATATGTTCACGGTCGGTTTTCGTTTCTTCAGTCCGTTTCATTGCAGGAAGTTCTCGATTCGTCTCAATTGGTTCTGGCGCTGGGCGGCGACGGCACAATTTTACGAACCGTCCAGTTAGTGAACAGAAGAGAAATTCCCATTATGGGCGTTAATTTGGGGGGACTCGGTTTTTTAGCCGAAACTTCGCCCGAAAAATTGACCACTCATCTCGAGAACTACTTAAAAGGGCAATATTTCATCGAAGAGCGGTCGCTGCTGAAATGTCATGTTGTGGATACCGACCAGACCTTTTTTGCGTTTAACGATCTTGTCGTCGATAAGGCGGGGTTTTCCAGAGTAATCGAGATTGTTACGCATGTGGATGACTGCCTGTTAAACTCTTACATCGCCGACGCTTTAATTATTTCGACGCCGACAGGCTCTACGGCGTATTCTTTATCCGCCGGCGGACCTATTGTTGTTCCCGAAACAAATGTTTTTATCATCAATCCGATCTGTCCTCATTCATTAACAAATCGCCCCGTGGTTGTGCCAGATTCCAGTTTTATCCGTCTTAAAGTATTCACGGAATTCAGGGAGGTAAAACTCTTCAGAGACGGGCAGTTGATTCAGGGTTATCCCAGCGGGACCTCGTTTCACCTGACCAAAGCGGATTTTGTCGTAAAATTAGTGAAGATGAAAGAGAAAGGCTTTTACGATACCCTGAGAAATAAGCTGCATTGGGGCGAAGATTTCCGCGATAAAAAGCGCTGGTCTTATCAGAATTCCAACAAATAAAATTTCCTGACGAAAATAAAATCGCGCGTTTTTGCGCGAAAAAAAGCCGATCCTCAAAGAAGACCGGCTTCGGATTTTAATACTCCTGATAGAAACCTGATTTTTTCCTGATGATTTCCTGCCAATTCGGGTTTTGCAATTCTTTCCGGTAAGTCGAATGGATTAATTCATACTCCCCGAATCCGCGCTGATCGGCAAAAATGAATTCCGCTCCGCCTTCCAGATTATGATAGTACCAGATTACATAAGGCAATAAATCCATGGAGCTGGGGTGACGCTCGTATTCGTCGGGCTCGCCGTATATGATTAACACCCTTCCGCGATCGGTTTGCCAGCCTTCTTTACCCATGGATCTAAAACGTTCGTTGGCTTCCTGAACTCGTCTTAAATATTCCCGTCGAAAGGTGCCGTAGGAAGAACCGGCTATTTTGTCTCTTCTGTACCAGAATTGGGTGAGAAATTTGCGCATGGCGTTGGCGTCTTCCAGATTTTTGAAAATCCTTTCTTCCTGACGGCTGGCGATATATTTGGCGTACTGAAATTCCTTTTTTAATTCTTCTTTTGTCAAAAGAGTAATGGCTTCGTCGATTTCGGGCACTGCCTGAGATACGGTCTGCTCGCGTTTAACGCTTTTTTGAGGTTTATAGACATAAAACGCCTTGCGAGCGGTCGCTTCATCGCCGCTGGAGACATCTTTGACCTTAATATTTAAAAAATAACTGTTTTGAGGCAAAGACATTACGTTAAATCCGCCTACTTCCACAAGACACGAACCGATCATTTTTTTGTTAACGGGCGCCACCGTTTTAACGGTATCTCCGCTTGTATTCGTAACGAAATATTCGAATGTGTATTGTTTATCTTTTCCCGACTCAAAAGGCAGATTGTTGATTTCAAGATAAAAGTAGAGCATCGGTTGCAGAATATCGAAAACCGAGCGGGGATTGGGCACCACGCGCAGCCCGTTTTTGAAAAAGCGGTCTTTCTTTTCGGAGCGCTTTAAATCCATGCAAAATTCCAGATCGGAAAGATAAAGCCCTGTTTTGTGCCGGATCGTGTTCAAATCGAAAACATATTCTCCTTTTTGCTGAGAAATATTATCCACCATCCGAATGCGAGCCTTGTAATTGCCGTAAGGTAATTCGAAAGAAAAGATATCCACAAATTGGTTAAAGCGGTTCATTCCCGTGGTATCGTTTGCGGTATTTTTGTAGGAATGGGTAAGATTCTCCAGAACTTTTCCGTTTTGATCCTTTACTTCGAGAAAGTTACTGAAATTTGCCGTGTAAACGTTGTCGGATTGTATTCGGTAAGTTAAATTCCCCTGGAAAATAGAAACATAAACTTCAATATAAGCGCTGGTATCGGATTGCTGAAAAGAGGCGTAGTCCACGCTGATAGGAACAAATTGAACCTGAGCCGACAAGAGCAGCGGTAAGATAATTACCAAGAATTTGGCATAAATTAATTTTCTCATAAAAAACACCTACCTACCAATTAATTAAATTTAACGGACACTATTTTGGATACACCTTCTTCTTCCATTGTTACGCCGTATAAGGTTTCGGCGGCTTCCATGGTTCGTTTATTATGGGTAACCACAATAAACTGAGTATTTTTGGAAAATGATTTTAACGCTTCCGTAAATCGACCGATATTTATGTCGTCCAAGGGAGCATCGACCTCGTCCAGAATACAAAAGGGACTCGGCTTAACTAAATAAATGGCGAACAAAAGCGAGATTGCGGTTAATGTTTTTTCGCCGGAAGA
Organism: Calditrichota bacterium; assembly: GCA_013151275.1. GTDB lineage: Bacteria > Calditrichota > Calditrichia > Calditrichales > Calditrichaceae > Caldithrix. The sequence continues at coordinate 20,026 of JAADIP010000166.1, forward strand.
GAGCAGAGTAAGGGTCTGTAAACGCTTGCCCTTTGTCCGCACCTTAATGTTGATTTCCGCCTCCAGGGGATCGTCTTCTTCTTCCAGCTCGATGGTTCCCTCGCCGTTTTCAAAAAAAGATTTGAACACAGTCTCAAAGTTAAACTTGATTTTATTAAACGTGTCCATGAACTGCTGCCTGGCTGTCTTGTTGATTTTGTCAATCGTTTCGATCAGAGACTTCTCGGCGTTTAAAAGATCGTCGCGTTGTTTGACCAAAAAATCCAGACGACCTTTTTCTTCATCGTATTCCTGCACCGCCAGGGGATTGACAGGACCGAGATGTTTAATGCGCATGCGCAGCATTTCGATTTTTTCTTCAGCCTCCCGCTCATCAAAATCCTGATAGGGGATGCCGATTTCCACGTCTTCGGAATATTCCTTAAGAGCGTATTCCCTGATGCTCTCTGCTTTATACTCATTTTCATTGATCTTAAGTTCCAATTGCCGACCTTTTTCCAGACTCGAATCGTGCTGACGCCGATACTCCCTGGTTTGCTTTTCGAGGTCGATGATTTTTGCTCTCAATTCCTGAAAGTTTTTTTCCAATTCGTTCTTTTCGTTTTCCAGCAGGTCGCGGCTTTCCCAGATTGCCACGCGATCCTGTTCCCGTTTTTCGCTGTCTTCGTCTATCCGGATCAGGGTTTCGTTAATGCGTTTTATTTCCGAACGTTTTTTCTCGATATCGGCGGTCAGATCTTCTATTGCGCGACGGGTTCTTTGAATATCAGCCTGACGGTTCTGGTACTGATTTCTCAGGTTGTTGGCTTGCAGACGCGCTTTTTGAACTTCTTCCAGCAAATATTCCATGGATTCGCTCTTGCGCTCGTATTCGGATGTTCGTCGGATGGTTTCGCGCTCCAGATCGTTTAATTCTTTCTGCATCTCCTGCAATTGATAGTCAATGGTCTCGATTTCCTTTTTAAGCTTTTGCCCGTCCTGACGAATCCGGATAATCCTGCTATCGGATTGTTCGATTTCTTTTTGATGTTTGGCGATTTCGTATTGGAGCTGATTTTCTTTTTTCTCCAGTTCGATGCGTTTTGCCTGCAGCGAATTCAGGGTCTCGTCGCTCGCGCTGATTTGACCGCGGGCAACGGAAATCTGATCGTCGATTTCCGCGATTCGGCTTGAGATTTTCTCAACCTCTTTCTCGATAATCTCCACCTGTTGTTGATATTTTTTGAGCTGTTCCTTTCGCCCGACGATTGAAACCGATTTTTGAGAAACCTCGCCGCTTGAAATTTCACGGTTAAAGTTGACCATTTCTCCCTGTTCCGAAACGAAACGAAAATGCGGATATTTTTCCGACGCATTAATGGCGTCGTCCAGCGTGGGAACCACTACAACGTCGCCCAGCAAAAGATCGATCAGATTCCGGTATTCGGGAGCGCATTTTACCGAATCCTTTAAAAACCGAAGTCCGGCTGGTCTTGGGCTGTCGCCGGCGCTGAGTTGAGGAACCCGATCCATCGGAATTAAGGTGATACGCCCCTTTTTTTCTTTTTTGACAAAATCGATTATTTTTCTCGCCGATTTCATGGTATCCACCAAAACGAAATTTAAGGCGTCGCCCAGCAGAGATTCAAGTAAATTTGTGTATTCTTCGTCGATCGAAATAACTTCGGACAGGGTTCCGCGCACTCCGGCAAAAGAGTCTTTGTGGGTCATTACGTATTGAGTGCTTTTCCAGAAGCCCTCATAATTGCCGATGATCTGTTCAAAAAACTTCCTGCGCGAACGCGCCTGCTCAAGATCGCCCAGACGTTTATTCTTTTGCTGATCAAGAGTCTTGTGTTCTTCGGTGAGACTGTTCAGTTTTTGCTGTAAATCATGGCGCTGTCCTTTAAGGCGTTCCTGTTCGGTAATCAGCTCGGTTTGTTGATTTTTATTGCGGGCGAGTTCGGTTTCCAGATGCTGAATTTCCTGTTGAATTTCGACTAATTTTTCTTCCAGCTCCTGAATCTGCTCGGTTTGAAAACGGTGTTGATATTCCTTCTGCGTCAGTTGATCTTTAAGGGCGGAAACTTCCTGAAACTTTTTTCTGAATTCATTGTTAAGCTTATCGATTTCCTGTTTTTCAGCCTGCAAAACTTCCAATTCCGCCTGTCGTTGAGATTCGATTTCGGCTAACTGATTTTCCGCTTCTTCCTTTTTGGCGTTAATTTCATCGATTTCCGTTTCGTAAGATTTCAGATTATCCTGAAAGACTTTAATCTTTTTTTCCGCGTGATCGATCTCTTCGATAAACCGCTCTTTATTCTGCTTTAGCTGTTCTTTTCTGGTTTCCGCTACAGCCTGCTCCTGATTCAGTTTGGCGATCTGCTGATCCAGTTCATTTATCTGCAGGTTAAATTTCTGCATCCGTTGTTCAAATTGAATCTGTTCGCGTTTGTATTCTTCCAACAGAGCTTCGTCGATTGTAATCTGGTGGTGGCTTTCTTCTTTAATTTTGCTTACTTCCTGTAACTGAAGCTTTAGCGGACGAATTTCTTCGAGCAGGGCGTGAAAGCGAAAACGGCACAAATCGATATCGATTTTCTTGAGTTCATCGGTGTATTTAAGGTACCGGCGCGCCTTTCCCACCTGCCGTGAAAGCGAATTGACCTTTTTTTCAACCTCGCTGATAATGTCGCTGATGCGCACCAGATCGTTGCGCGTGGCTTCTAATTTTCTAAGCGCGGATTTTCGGCGCATCTTGTATTTAACGATTCCCGCGGCTTCTTCGAGCAGTTGGCGGCGTTCAGCCTTATTCTCGCTCAAAATGGCTTCCACCATTTTTAATTCGATTACGGAATAAGAATTGGGACCCAAACCGGTATCCATAAACAGGTCTAAAACATCTTTCAAGCGAACCAGAGAATTGTTGATCAGATATTCGCTTTCCCCGGAACGATACAAGCGGCGGGTAATTACCACTTCTTCGAATTCCGTATTCAGAATTTTCTTATTATTCTGGATGGTCATGGAAACTTCCGCCATTCCCATGGGCTTGCGATTGACGGTTCCGTTAAAAATCACGTTTTGCATTTTATCGCTGCGCAAAGCGGTGGTTCGCTGCTCGCCCAAAACCCAGCGCACCGCATCGACAATATTCGATTTTCCCGATCCGTTCGGTCCGATAATACAGGAAATACCTTCGTTAAATTCTAATTTTATCTTCTGGGCAAACGACTTAAAACCCAATAATTGTAGTTTGGATAGGTACATTGTTCTCCTTAAAACAAACTTTGCGCTTCCATTAATAAATTTAAATAATCTAACCAGTAAACAGGCGTATTAAAAATAGCCCAAAAGATAAGCAACGGAACGGAATAACACAATAGCAATATCATAAAGATTTTGGATGTCTTCGTAATAAACAAAATATGCAATCCGTTGAGCATGCGCAGATGGATCCAAAGAAAAAAGATTCCGAGGATAATCCACAACCACTTTCCGTTTTGTTGGTAAAACAACCAGTGATAAGAAATAAGGCTGATGGGAAAAAACCAGACCAGGGGCGCTCCCGACCAGAACATCACCGCCAACCCCTGGCGAAAACGGATTTTGGTTCTGTTCAGCCAGGCAAACAGCTTTATAATCATCGCGCTGATAAAGGGCAGGGCAAAAAAGATCAGAAAAAGGGTTAAGGTTAAAATGAAATAGGATCTGCTTATTTTCAGATAATCATCAAAAATATTCAAAGGAATTAAGAATATCGCCATAACCTCCTGCAGCCAGTAGGAATCGTGGTAAAAGTAAATTTGCGATCCGATAAAAGACGCCAGGATCAAAGAGATGAAAATTCCCACGGTAATCGAATTCATTAAAGGAATGATGCGGCGTTCTCTTAAATCGACAAAGAATCCGTAAGAATGCCGTATCGCGCGTCTGAAATTTTCACGAAGGCGGATCATTTTACGATAAAGCCCGAAAAAGATTATGGCGCTGAAGGTAATTAAAATCGAAAAGAAATTCGAGGGTCGATCAGGTGCGGGTTGATTTTGCGACAGAGAGGTCTCTTCCACGATCCACGGATTTTCAAGCAGTTTTGCCCAGGGTTTGGGGACTCCGTCCACCCGGAATAATCCCTGAGGAATGAGGTAAGGCGGCTGTTCCGCATAACTTAAAACCGTGGGAAAAGGGGAGTACCAGTCGCGGTAGCTTTCGATGAATCCGCCCTGCATTTTCAAGATATTCAACGCTTTACCGATTTCGTATTTCAAATGAAAACCGCGGTTCAACTGATGCTGAGGCTCCGAGTTTTCTTTTTCGACCAGATCGCTGGTTAAAATTCCTAATTTCCCGATTAACGAATAACGTTTTAAGTCCGTATTTGCGGGAAGGCTGCTTAACGGCTGATAGCGGTCGTACAAGTAAAAATCGGCTGCTTTTTCCGGGGGGAGCGGGTAATCGGGAATGGGAGAAATGTAAGTTAAAACTTTTAGCTGAGATTTCATTTTACTGTTGATAATAAACATAAATTTCTGAACCACGGGATCGTGCAAAGGAATTTCCTGTCCCAGTCCGATGGCGACCAGAGAAGGATGTTTGGCGTAAAAAGGCGCGACGCGGGTGGAAAGTTTTTTGCCCAACTCCAACAGATAATTTTCGGAAAAGAACTGCGGCGGAAAACGCCAGATGGGAATTTCCGCGAAAATTAAAAGCCCCAGCGAATCGGCGACTTCCAATAATCTTTCATCAGGTAAAAAGTGCGTTAAGCGGACGGCATTGCAGCCGAGCTGTTTGATTGCCGAAAAATCGGCTTTTAATTGTTCAAAATAGTTTTTATTGTTCAAACTGCGGATATTTTGCCGGTAGTTGATTCCGCGGATTTGAATTTGCTCGTTATTAAGATAAAATTTGTTGCGGGAAAAACGAAAATCTCTTACCCCGAATTTAACCTCTTTTTGCAAAGTAGTTTTTTCCTGCCCGGAAAATTCGGCGTTAATTGTAAACCTGAGCCGCCGGGGCGTATTAACAGCCCAAAGCAGATTACCGTAAACGGGAAATTCGCCTTCAAATTTAATCTGATTTCCGTTGATATCCTTTGTGTAGCGATTTTTCCGGTAAACGATTCTTCCGTCGGTTTCGCGGGAAAAAAGCTCTTTAATCTGAATTCGTTTGTAAATTTTGTCGGTCTTAACCAAATAGGAATAGACCAATTTCCATCCGGATTCGGTTTTGACGAGCTTATGCCGGAATTTTTCAATAACGGGCGCGGTTTCGATTATCAGATACGCCGGACGCGGGATTCCGAGTGCGCGATCTTCCGAATAAGTGTAAACAATTTCGGGAAAACCTTCCGAAGCCGATTGGGGCTGTCTGATTCTTAATTCGATTTTCAGAACGGAATCTTCACGAACAATCTTGCGCGGTATGGCTAATTTTAACGGATATTCTCCGTTTCCGAGAAAAGAAATCAGGTGATTGTTCACGAAAAGAGAGACCGAACCCTTGATGCCCTGGGTTACAAAATAAAGCGTTTTATCCGGCGCGATATTTTGTAAGGCGACCTGCGTACGCGCGACCAGTTTTTTGATTCCGGGAACGGCAAACGGGACTTGTATGTTATTAACCCCTGATCGCGAATATTCGATTTGCCATTCATCCAAAGGGACAATGATCCGGTTTGAAGAGTTGGAGAATTGACTTACATCGGCTCCCCAGTCAAAAGAGATAATTTCCTGTGCCTGCAATCCCGACAACAAGAAGAAGATTAAAAGAGTAATAGAACGTTTCATAACTTAGCGACGCCTTTAAATCCTTTTTACATTAAAGCGATCATATCGCGCACGGCTTGTTCAAACCCGATGGCAAGACTTTTGGCAAGCAACGGTTTTCCGACCACGATATCTTCGATGTATTCCATTTTGGTAATGTCACGAATATTGTCAAATCCGATTCCGCCGCTAATGTTTACGCCCATCCCCAGCTTATTGGCAACAATGGAAAGATTGTTCAATTCTTCGAGAAAGGTAATTTCGCTCTCCATATCCTCGGCGGCGGCTAATCCCGAGGCGTCGAGCTCCACATAATCGAACTCTAACTTTCCGGCTAACTTTATTTGCTCTATTTCGGGAGAAATTAAAGCGGAACTGAGAATTTCGTTGGTGCGCAATTCGGCGATAAATCCCTGCAACTGAGTGACGTACATGTCCACGTTCAGGGGGCGCGGTTCCAGACTTTTAACCTCTCCGGGAGCGACAAATGTAACCATATCGGGCTTGATTCTCAAAAGTTTCCGAATATTGTCTTCGGTTAAGTTGCAACGAATATTCAAATAGGTTTTGACGATATGTTTAAGCAAAACAAGATCCGTTTCTTTAACCGTACGCTGATCATCCTGAAAATAGGCGACAATGCTTTCGGCGCCGCCCAATTCCGCGAGAACTACTATTTGGATCGGATCGGGATAGCGGTCTTTAAAACTGTTGCGAATATATGCGATTGGGTCCACATCCACTGCCAAGCGATGCATGAATTATCCTCCTGTCATTGTTAGAACGATGATAAATCCTCCCAGCGAATAATGCGCCAGATACCGGTGGTATCTTTTTGAGAAATTTGCTTTTTCTTGAATACAAATAACGCTTCGCCGCGAATCGTCGGGATTTCTCTTCCGCCATCAATTACTAAACTAAAAACTTTTTTGATTTCTTTCAAAGAATGTTGGTCGTTCAAAAAACGCGAATAGACCGTGCCCTCCCAGATCAGGTTCAATGTCTGGAAATGCCGGAATAATCCGACCGTGGTTTTAATATCCACATCCCGACCCCAGGTAAGGTCGGTAACGGGTTCGGTGGCAAAATTTTTTGAGATAAACAAAAAACTGCTATCCAATAAATCAGCATAAACCAGAGAATCCTTAAAATTATAGGCGTATTTGAAATTTATCAACACATCCTCCGGAGAATACTGATCGGTGACGATAAGCGAACTGTTTCCGGTTCCCGGCTTTAATCCCGGCGCAAAGGGATTTTCGCATGCCGGCGTGAGAAAGAGGAAAATCGTAATTGTTATGTAAAAACAAAGACTTTTCATCCTTATCACAAAGCCTTTTTTCGATAATACAGTTTTAAAGCCGTCCATGAATTATCGTATTTTTTATTAAGGGCGTTATCCCGCCAAAAATAAATGTACCAGATTTCGGGAGGAATGTTCGAGCGATAGAGCTTGAATTGCAAAATGCCGGAATAGACCTTTACGGAATCTCTGGAGTACAAAACGGACAATTGATACTTTACGCTGCCGGTTTCAAGAGAATCGTTGACGGAGGTGGGAGTAATGGGATTCAGGGGAATGTTTCCGCCGTCCGCCAGTGTAAGATCGAGTTTGGGATAATCGCCTTTTTGAGACCGGCTTAACTGAATAAAATAGTTTTGTTCGTCGTTCAGAGTCCACGGTTGTTTTGCGAATTCGTTGCTGAAATGTTGTTCGGGAAGAAACACAAAAGTATGAACATTACCGTTTTGCGTTTCCGGAATAAGGCATCGCATGTATTCTTCAATGTTTTTTTCCTGAATGGCTTTCTGAAGATTCGTAAATACAATATCCGGATTAACCGCCGGATCATAGATGCTTTTGCCGCCGGGTTGATTGATTTCGGGTTTTTCCACCTGACCTTCACGCGTGGTAAAAGGATTGGTGCAACCGATGATCAAAAAAAAGACCGTTACAGGAAGAACATTTATAACTATTTGTAACATAATATGTTAACTTCTTTTTTTAAAAATAAAAAATTACGGATAATTAATGGTAAAATCAAATCGAGTTCCATGAAAAATAAATTTGTTAAGTAATGGTAATAAAAATAAATTTTATTGTTAACCAGCAGGGGAGGCGTTAAAAGTGGATGTCAAAAAACGAATTCAGGAATTACGCGAACTCATCGAAAAATACGATTACGAATACTATGTCCTTGCTCAGCCTTCAATAAGCGATTATGAATACGACCAGTTAATGAAAGAATTGGAGGAGCTGGAAAAAGCCCATCCGGAGCTGATAACGCCCGATTCGCCGACGCAGAGGGTGAGCGGGCAGCCCATTAAAGAATTTCCCACGGTTCGGCATCGTAAGCCCATGTTGTCGCTGGCAAACACTTACAGCGAGGAGGAATTCCGCGAGTTCGATCAGCGCGTTCGTTCGGCTTTAAAGGGAGAAGAGGTGGAATATGTGGCTGAGCTTAAAATCGACGGCGTTGCCATCAGTCTGCATTACGTCAACGGACGATTTGAGAGGGGAGTCACCCGCGGCGACGGATTGCAGGGCGACGACATTACTTCCAACTTACGCACCATTCGTTCGATTCCTTTAAGAATCAGAAGACATGATCCGGTTCCGGCTTTTTTTGAAGTCCGCGGTGAAATTTATATGTCCAAGTTAGCCTTTCAGAAGGTAAATCGTGAGCGTGAAGAGCGGGGCGAACCTCTTTTCGCCAATCCGCGCAACGCGGCAGCCGGTTCGTTAAAGCTGCAAGACCCGAAAATTGTGGCAAAACGCGGACTGAATCTTTTTACCTATTATGTGGATTCGGATGAACCGGGATTTGTGCGCGGAAAGCATTACGAAAATCTGCAGTTACTGAAAAGTCTCGGATTTCCGGTCAGTCCCAATTT
>JAADIP010000005.1:0-2011 GCA_013151275.1 Calditrichota bacterium
GCCTGAACTCCGTAAATGCTGCCGGTGTACTGCCAGGGCTTTAAGTTTGCGTAAACGGGAGCGTAATCGTCCAGAACCTGAATTTCCATCCCGGTGTAAGCGGGATCGCCACTATGCGGCGCCCTGATGAATACTCCGCTGTTGCCGCCTGCAGGAACACGGAATTCGAGTGAAAGTTTGAAATCGCCGAATTCCTTCACGGTCGAAATCCAGCCGCCGCCCTTGCCGCTTGTGTAAAGAATTCCGTCTTTAACCCGCCAGCTTTCGGGTTTGCCGCCGATGACCTTCCAGCCCTCCAAATTTTTGCCGTTAAACAAAGGTCCTTTAAACAAAGGCGGTTCGTCAGGCAATTCGCGGATAAAAATATTCCGGAAATAGAGCGGCGAATTGTGCGCCTGCAATTCAACGGGACCTTGTTCGTAAACGGGTTTGTCGCGTTCCCAGTAATTTTCCAGAATCACATTGTCCGTAACAAGAACGTCGTTCAAATACACGGTCACCCTTTCGCCGCGCATGATGATGCGGAAACGGTTCCACCGTCCGGTGGGTTTGTCGGCGGTTTTCAGCGGATTCCTCGGATTTTTCTGATTATTGTACAATCCGCCCGAACCGACCTTCCACTGAGCGGGGTCCCAAATTTGCACCTGCGGGCAGCCGCGCAAATAGATGCCGCTGTCCCCGAATTTTTCGATTTTCCAGTCCGCCAGTAATTCAAAATTTTTGAACTCGCGTTTGGTTTGCAGACCTAAATAACCGTCGCCGTCGAACATTAAAACGCCGTCGCTTACCAGCCAGTGTTTTTTGGCTTCCCGATCAGCCGCCTTTTGTAAACTGTCCAGTTTCGATTCGGGCAAGGCGCGCTTTTGCGGCGGAGAATAGGCTACCGCCTGCCACCCGCTTAAGTCTTTGCCGTTAAAAAGAGCTTCGAATCCTTCCGGCGGTTTATTGAGATTACGTTGCTGTTCGATCATTTGGCGAACCGCTTCCGATGCCCGCCCTTCGAGAGTTGCCAGATAGATTTCCTTCGGCGAAAGATCCGAATCGTCCTTCCGCTGAGAAACGATCTGGCTGAGAGCGTTAAAAGCCGCGTCGCTGAGTTCCGGGTGATCGAGCAGAGAAGAAAGATAGCGAACGGCAGGGTAGGCGGGAAATTGCCCGAGGGCGGAAATAATCATCTGTTTTTCGGAAACGTCTTTCGCCAAAGGCATTAATTTTTGTAAATAAAGAAAAGCGCGTTCCGCCGCCATTCCGCTTTGACGAATGATGCGCACGCTTTGGCGGACGGCTAAAACGCTTTTTTTGTTGTTTCGGTTTTTGCGGGCAAATTCGAGTAAAGCCGGTAACGCCGCGTCGTCCTGCCATTTTAAGAGTATTTCCCGCGCCTGATTTTTCACTGCGGGCGATGCCGAGTTTAAACCTTTTTCCACCAATTCAAAATAGGCTTTGCCGCCCATTTTTTTACACAATTTTAAAATAGCGATTTTTTGTGAATCGGCTGCCGACGGGTAAACGGTTTGCAATTGCTTTTTAAGTAAGCGTTCGCTTTTGGTTCTGCGCGCGGCTTCAGCCACGGCTTTTAAGGCTTGTTGTTGTTCTTTTTCGCCGCCCGATTTTAAAGCCAAAGCGAGCATCGGTTCAATTTGCTCTTTGTCTGCAAGTTTAGCCAGCCCTTTCCAGGCTTGCCTGCGCAGAGCGGGATTGGCTCCTTCTGTCTCCTTTAAAAGAGCTGCGGTCAGTAATTTTAAATCTCGCTCCGCGGCGAATGGAATGACAGCTAAACGCGCCGAATCGGACCATTCGAAATAATGCTTTTCAATCTTATTTTCAAAAGCGGAATTGGGAAAGCGGCGCAGGGCGTCCAACACGAGATCGGCGTTCTGCGGAAAAAGTTTTAATTCTTTCAGGAAAAATTTGATCAGATCCGGTCTTTGATATTTGGCAAGAGCTTTGAGCGCGGCTCTTCTTATTTTGACCGACTTTGTATCAGGCGAAAGAAAATTTAAAATCGATG
>JAADIP010000005.1:2042-8978 GCA_013151275.1 Calditrichota bacterium
CCAGCCTTGTATTAAAGTTGGCGCTTTTTAACAAAACATCCCAGGTCCGTGCGCTCAAAGAATCAGACCAGCCGGCGGTGGCGTAAAGGATGTTTTTTCGGCATTCCGGATTTTTGAGGTTGTTAAGGTATTTGTATTCAGCGGATTTAAACGCCAGAGGCAAATCGATTTCTTTCAGAATTTTTAAAGCCCGGATTGTCAGATTGCATCGCGGGAGCTTCTCTTTGTCCTTCAGCAGTTCAAGGATGATGCTTTTCGCCCGAGCAGTTTTACCCAGACCGAAAAGCGACCCGGCGTATTGCAGGTAAGTCTCGGGATTATCGCGGATCTGTTCTTCGATGTCGGTGTCTCCCAGGCGGGCTAAAGCTTTTAACGCCGCCCGATGAAGTTTGGGATCGTCCGTCTTTAACAGCTTGCGCAATTTGGGAATGCTTTTAACGATTCCTTTTTCAGCGCAAAGCTGAATTAAATCGATCTGCTGCTGCCCCTGACTTTGATCGAGTAATCGAAGGGTTGCCTTTTCCGCCTGCTTTGAATTAAGATGCTTTAATGCGCGCAGCGCGGGTTCGTAAAGCCGCCGTTGCTTGAAAAACCGTTCGATTAAGGGCAAAATCCGATCGTCTTTTGTGAATTCCGCTTGTTCGAGTAAAAATTGTTTTGCTTCAGCCGATTTCAGCAGGGGCGCGGCTGCGGTTATTGCCTTAAAATATTTTTCCTTTTGTTGTTCGGGGAAAAGCTCAAAATCGAGACTGACGCCGTGCAGCGCGTACTGAGCCCGGGTGCGTTTGAGCGAATCGGCGGAATTAAGCCATAAGCAGATTGTCTTCAGGCTGTCGGCGTCCATGGACATGATCGCCTGATTGAGAAAATCCTGCTGAATATCGTTTTTCGCCGGATATTGCGCCAACAGTTTGGAGAGAGTCAGTCCTTTATTTAAGACCGGTGTTTTCTTCAACCGCGATTGACCGGCGCAGGAAAAAAGAAGCGCGCTTAAAATGAGAAAAAGTAGTCTGAGTGTGATTCGCTTAATCATTTTTAAATCCAATTTGTTAAAACTTCCACGGTGAACGAAACGGTTCGTAAATCATTTGATTAGCCGCATCGTCGTTTATGAAACGTTGTTTTTGCGGATCAAAAATAAGCTTTCTTCGTAAGCGCACGGCAATTTTGGCAAGATTGACCAGAGAAGCCGAACGGTGTCCGTTTTGTTCGTTAAGGGCGAATTTTAGACGTTCGCGCACCGCCTGATGAAAATCGGTTACCTGCGGTTCGGGATCGGGCAGTTGTTTTAATTTTTTTTCAAGATCGGGAATGTCCGATTTAAGATTCGGATACAGTTTGCCTTTGGGTCCTTCGATAAAAGGAGCGTCGTAATAACGATTTTCGCCGTCCAGAATAATTTGGCAGCCGTCGGCGTATTTTAAACGAATGAGCCGCCAGCTTCCCACGGCGTCGGGATGTTGTTGCGGAGCGTCGGCTTCGATTTCCACGGGACCGGTGTCGTCTTTTTCCAGAATGTATTGAATGGGGTCCAGATAGTGCTGTCCCATGTCGCCGAGTCCGCCGCCGTCGTAATCCCAATATCCGCGGAAAGTGCGATGCACCCGATGGGGGTTGTAGGGTTTGTAGGGAGCGGGACCCAGCCAGAAATTGTAGTCAAGTTCGGGCGGAATCCACTGCGGCGTAAGATGGGTTTTGCCGCTCCAATAAAATTTCCATTTGAATCCGGTTGCTGCGTTAACAACCACTTTCAGCGGCCAGCCGAGCAATCGATTCTGAACGATTTTTTTGATCGGTTTTACGGGAGTTCCGAAGCCGTAAAAAATTCCGCTGAAACGGAACCAGGTATTGATCCGGAAAACGGCGCCCTGTTCCTGCACTATTTTTACAAGCTCCCGTCCTTCCCAAATGGTGCGCGTCATCGGTTTTTCGCACCACACCGCCTTGCCCGCCCTTGCAGCGTAAGCGGAAATTAGCCCATGCCAGTGCGGGGGAGTGGCAACGTGAATGATGTCAATATCGTCTCTTTGCAGCACCTGACGAAAGTCTTTGTAGCCGCGGACTTCCGGAGCCGCTTTGTTTAAGGTGTTTTGCAGATGTTTTTCGTCAACATCGCAAACGGCTAATAATTTGCCGGGCGCTCCGAAAGCATGCCATTGTCCCATTCCGCCCACGCCGATTACAGCCTTGGTTAAAACATCGCTCGGAGGGGTGTAACCATCGCCCCCCAAAACGTAGCGCGGCACAATACTGAAGGCGGTTAAAGTTAAAGCGGATTTTTTCAAAAACTGTCTGCGTTTCATGGCTTTCCTTACCTTCTTATCTTTACCAAACGTAAAGATTTTTAAGCTTCCCCTTTCTCGTTTTCGTCTTTAAACGTTATCCAGAAAAACGCCGTGACAACAACGGCAAAAACAGCCGGCACATACCAGATGGAAGCCCAGTCTTTCACGCCGCCCGAAGTAAAATAATCCACGACCTTCCCCGAAACCACCGAACCCAGACCGATGCCCAGACCGTACGTCACCAGGGCAATCAATCCCTGAGCGCTGGCGCGGATATCGGCGGTGGCTTTGCGATCCACGTAAATCTGTCCCGTAACAAAGAAAAAGTCGTAACAAACGCCGTGCAGCAATATGCCGAGATAGAGCATCCAGATGAAAGCGCCTAAATCGCCGTTGGCAAAAAGGACGTAGCGCAAAACCCACGAAAACATCCCGATCAGCATCATTGCCTTAACGCCGAGGCGTTTAAAAAAGTAGGGCATGAGCAACATGAAAATCACTTCGGACATTTGACCCATGGATTGCTTGGCTGCCACGCCGGTCATTCCCAAACCGTTCAGGAACATGTTGGTAAAATTGTAATAAAAAGCCAGCGGAATGGAAATCAGGAACGAAGCTATTACAAATACCAGAAAAGAACGCTCTTTCATCAGTTTCAGAGCCTTTACGCCTAAAATATCTCCGACCGAAACATCTTTGCCGATATTCCTTGGCGGGGTGTTGGGCAGCGTAAACGAATACAATCCCAGAAGAATCGAAGCGATGGCTGCCATTTTCATGGGCACGGCGCTGGCTTCTACTTCTTTGTAAAAATTAAACTGAATAAACGTAATTATCAAACCCGCGACAATCCAACCGATGGTTCCCCAGACGCGCACTTTGGGGAATTGCGCTTTCTGATCCTGCATCTGGGTGAAAGAGATCGTGTTAGCCAGAGCAATGGTGGGCATGTAAAGAAGATTGTAAATCAATAAACCTAAAATCAAAGGACCCGCTGCGGTCAAATTCGATACAAAATACAAAACGATTCCGCCCAAAACGTGCAGCACAGCCATCACCTTTTCGGAATTAAAATAACGGTCGGCAATCATGCCGATAAAAAAAGGAGACACAATAGCGGCGATGTTGTTCATCAGATAGGTGTAACCAACCTGAGTTCCGCTAAAGTCAATGGCGTTTAAATAGGTGCCGAGCGTTACGAACCATGCTCCCCAAACAAAAAATTCCAGAAACATCATAACGCTGAGTCGCAGATAAGTTTTTAGATTCACGGTAAACTCCTTTTGTTAAATTTACCAGCTATCGTCTTCCTGAAGACGGTTTGAATTATCGTTAATCCAATTCCACTGTTTTCCCGCTGCGCACCGATTCATCGGCAGCCAGAACAATGCGCAGACTGTTTACGGCGTCTTCCAGATGATCGGTTAAATCGAGGTCTTCCAGAATGGCTTTTAAAAAGAACGCCTGCTCCCGATCGCACAATTCCTGATGATCCGGCTCGTCACTGGTATCGATGATTTCGTCCGGTCTGGTAAAATTGCCGTTCGCGTCGCGCTCGGCGTAATGGATAAGCAAACTGTTTGTTTTGGTGTGTGCGTCAATATCCGACGAGTCTGTTTTGCCCATGGTTTTGGGATCCATGATGCTGACGCAGCCTTTGGGTCCCACCACGTCTTTTACAAAAAAAGCCGTTTCGCTCATCATCGGACCCCATCCGGCTTCGTACCAGCCTACCGAACCGTCTTCAAAAACGACCTGCAACTGTCCGTAATTGTACATGTCGGGTTTAATCTCGTCCGTCAAACGCGCGCCGATAGCCTGCACGCGGACGGGCTTGCTGCGCGTCATCTGGCACATTACGTCCACATAATGCACGCCGCAATCCACAATCGGCGACATGGATTTTAACAGATGTTTGTGCGTTTCCCATTCCTTTCCCGAGCTTTGCTGATTCAGGTTCATGCGCATGACCAGCGGCTTTCCCAGAGTGCGGGCGATTTCGGTGAATTTTTGCCAGGCGGGGTGCTGACGCAGAATGTAACCCACCACGACTTTACGATTTGTTTTCTGAGCCGCTTCAACGATTGTACGCGCATCTTCAACGGTTTCGGCGAGGGGCTTTTCCACAAAGACATGGGCTCCGGCTTCCAGACTTTTAACGGCGTAAAGTTTGTGCGTGTCGGGATAGGAACAGACCGCAACCGCGTCGGGTTTGATTGTTGACAGGGCGTCGTCGAGGTTTTCAAATTCGGGAACGCCGCCTAATTCCCGCGCTAACTTTGAACGTCTGGCGGGAGTGGGCGCCACGATTCCTGAAAGTTCAAAGCCGTGTAACTTATGGTAGGCGCGGGCGTGAGAGGCGCCCATGTTTCCGGCGCCGACCACAACCGCCTTTAATGCTTTGTTTGCCATTTTCCGGCTCCTGCATTTTTCTATTAATAAGCCAAAGTCCAGCCCTTGCGGAATTCGGGTTTGATCAACGCATTCGCCTCGTCGCTGTTGGTAAAGCGCATGTTTTGACCGTCGTAATGTAGAATCCGGTTTTGCTCTTCCATGCGCAGGGCGATATTTCCGAGCAGCATGGTTTCGGTTAAGCGGGCGGCGTAGTCAAAATTCGATGTAGCCTGAGTCCCGTTTTTAATAGCCTGAATCCATTCTTCATGGATGCCCGGCGAACGGGGTATGGTTTTGGGCGGAAGTTTATACTCTTTCATTTTCGATTCGGGAATCAGACGCGGATTGTTGCCGTAAACCGAACACATTAGCTTGCCTTTTGTGCCGTAAAAGATAACGCCTCCGCCTTTTTCGCCCATGCGTCTTCCTTCTTCCAGATCATCCGGGCGGGGCGGCTTTAATCCCCCGTCGAACCAGAGGAGTTTTACGGGCGGCATATTACCGCGGGCTGGGAATAGGTAGCGAATGATCGAAGCCTGCGGATAGGTTTCGTTATTGAAGGGGGTAGAGGTCGCCTCCACGCTTTCGGGATATTCAAGTTTTAAAGCCCAGTAGGGTTGATCCATAATGTGCGCGCCCATGTCGCCCAGCGCTCCGGTTCCGAAATCCCACCAGCCGCGCCAGCTAAAGGGAACGTAAGCGGGATGATAGGGACGCCAGGGGGCGGGACCCAGCCAAAGATTCCAGTGCAATGTCGGCGGAGTCGTCGGAATTTCCTGCGGGCGGGTGACGTTTATACCCTGCGGCCAAATCGGGCGATTCGTCCAGGCGTGCACTTCATAAACATCGCCGATAGCGCCGTCCCAAATCCATTCGCAAATCAAACGAGCGCCTTCTCCGGCGTGACCCTGATTGCCCATTTGCGTTATTACCTTCTTTTTACGCGCCGCTTCCGCCAATTTACGCGCCTCGTAAATCGTGTGAGTCAACGGCTTTTGCACGAATACGTGTTTACCGTAAGAAATAGCCGCCATAGCCGCAACGGCATGGGTATGATCCGGAGTGCTTACCGTAACGGCATCGATGTGTTTGTGCTCTTTATCCAGCATGCGCCGGAAATCGAAATACTTTTTTGCTTTGGGAAATTCGCTGAAAGCCTTGGCTGCCCGTTCTTCGTCCACATCACACAAAGCCACGATGTTTTCCGTGCTCACGGAATGCAGATCGCCGTAACCTTTTCCTCCCACTCCGATGCAGGCGATGTTTAATGTGTCGCTGGGCGCTTTGTAACCCTTACCGCCTAACACGTGGCGCGGGACTATGGTAAACGCCGCCGCAGCCAGACTCGCCTGACCCAAAAAACGGCGTCTTGAAATACCCTCGGAATTGTCGTTGTTCGATTTCATTGAACCCGTCCCTTCTTCGGTTTATCGTTTATGTTTTTGGAATGTATGAAATGAAGTCATTTGCGGAGTACAATTCAAATCCAAACGGTTCATCGGAATTTTCCTTAAATTGCCGGAACTGTATCGAATAAATAAGTTTTTATTATATGAATACAAACCGTGAAATACAAGTTATTCTGATGATAAAATTTTATTTTTTGTTAATAAAAATGCAACATTGCGTTTATAAATAGCATTCGGGTTTTGCTGCTTCGGCAAATTAAAAGTCAAAAATCAAGGTTCAGACAATTAAGTTTTTGAACCATGATTAAAAGGATTTAAAGGATTGCCATGATTGGGCAAAGTCAAAATCAAGTAAATCATGTTAATCATGCAAATCATGGTTCAGACAATTAAATCTGAACCATGATTAGAAGGATTAAAGGATTGCCATGATTGTGTAAAGTTAAAAATCAAGTGAATCATGTTAATCATGCAAATCAAGGTTCAGACAATTAAATTTTAAACCATGATTAAGAGGATTTAAAGGATTAGCATGATTGGGCAAAGTCAAAATCAAGGCAATCAAGTTAATCATGCAAATCAAGGTTCAGACAATTAAATCTGAACCATGATTAAGAGGATTTCAAGGATTGCCATGATTGTGCAAAGTCAAAATCAAGTAAATCATGTTAATCATGCAAATCAAGGTTCAGACAATTAACCTCCGAACCATGATTAGAAGGATTTTAAGGATTACCATGATTGTGAAAAGTTAAAAATCAAGTGAATCATGTTAATCACGCAAATCAAGGTTCAGACAATTAAATCTGAACCATGATTAGAAGGATTTAAAGGATTAGCTTGATTGG
>JAADIP010000233.1 GCA_013151275.1 Calditrichota bacterium
CAATCATGAAATATAGACAGTAAAAATATCTACATTAGACCAGATTATGTCAGAACAACATACAGACGACCTGCTGAGCAGCGAAGGCTTGACAGAGTACAAATATGATTTGCATGGCAACTTGCGATTTAAGCGAGATGCTGCCCATAAAAGTAAAGATAAGCTAAGCTATCGATGCAAAAGCCAAATGGGTTTTACTCACTCCCGAAGGCTCGATAAAGATGACATTTTTCTTTTCGAACATAAAGCTTAAATTAAACTCTGCAAGAAGTGAAATAAAAACCCGACTCTGTCAGATGGGGAATTAGCGTGGACTTTTTACCATTTTAGGCGGGGAATTAACTTGGCTCGTGATAACATCCTGAAAATCAAGGTTAAAACATGAGATACTGTTTCAGCGTTTTTTCGATCCTACTGCCTCGTCAAAAACTTTCAGAAATAATTCGGCTTGCCTTTCACGGCTGTATTCTTCGATGTGCCTGAACCCAAATCGCGGAGAACGCCTTATCCAGTTCAACAAAGTAGCGGCAATTGCTTCCGTTTTCTGCGGACTGATCACAACTCCGGATTCCGTGTAGCGGATCAACTGCGCCGCTTCGCCGTTTTCCGGAACCAGAGCCAGAACGGGTTTTTTGAACCGTAAATATTCGTAAACCTTGCCGCCGACGGTGTGCTTGCTTCGCGGACATCGATCGTCCAGAATAAAACACAGGCTATCCATCGAATTCAAAATTTCGAGGTTGTGGCGATGCGGCTGATAGCCTTTACATTCCACCTGATTTTCCAAGCCGAATTTTTTGCTCAGTTTTTTCAGATCTATGCTGGATTTGCCCACATAAACAAAGCGTAATTTTCGAGCCTCTTCAGGGTTGGTTTTTTTAAGCCGGGCAAAAGCTTTGAACAAAGGCGTGGGATGGTTAATGTGCGAATAGACGGTTCCAGAGAAACCTATTTTAAAAACATTTGTCTCTTTATTTGCCGCGGAAAGGCTTGCAAAATCATCTTCATCATAGCCGTTCGGAATTACTGTCCATCGGTTTATGTCAAAGTTCTCGATCTTTTCCCGATAATACTCCAACGGGCTTTGATAAGCGCTAATCCCGTACCGAATCCGTTTGACGATCTTTTTTTCCAGCCGCCGGTCAAAAACGCGGTGCAGCAAAGTCGGATAAATTTTGTACGGATTTAACGTCCATGGGTCCCGCATATCAAGAATCACGGGAATCTCAAATTCTTTGCAAAGCCGCTCTTCCAAAAAACTCAGCGAATAGGGCGGAATGCTTATTAAAATCAAATCATACGGTTGCGATTTCAGCAATCCTTTAATTACCGGCAACGCCCCGACGATCCACTTTTTACGGCTATCGGGAAGATAAAACATCGCGCTCAGCCAACGTTTCCAATAAGCCGGATTTGAAAATAAAGCTTTCTTTTTGGGAATTTGGGGTATTGCGCCGAAAGGAACTCTAATCACCCGTACCGAAGAAGGAATTTCCGATTCCAGACTCGGGTCTTGAGGAATAATATCGGTTTGCTCATCAGCGGTGACAACCGTGAACCGCCACCCCTGTTGTGAAGCGTATTTTATCAGCTTTGTGATTCGCTGCACCCCGCCGCCGCCCAACGGAGGGAAGTAATATGTGATTATCAAACACCTTCGATCCACGTCTGCTTTTCCATATCCCGAATTGATTGATACAATATTCGGAAATCACGTTCATTGTGTTCAAAATCGCGGTTTTCCATATCAAACACAAACACCTTAAATCCTTCTTTTTGGGCGCGGTCGATCCATTCTTCATAAGCCTGATTCAGCCGTTCCAGGTAATCCCGATCCATCTGCTGCTCGTAGCTTCTGCCGCGCTTACGGATATGATCGAACAAGCGATCGGTGCTGGCTCTCAAATAAATAATCAAATCGGGTTTTCGCAAATAGTGGGACATTACGTTAAATAAGGCGCGATAATTATTATAATCCCGATCCGTCATAAATCCCTGTTTGTGCAGAGTATTCGCAAATATCTCCACATCTTCGTAAATACTGCGATCCTGAATGCAGGAGCCGGGCCACTCGGTAATCTCTTTTTGGCTGATAAAACGATGGGAAAGAAAATAGATTTGCAGATGGAAACTCCATCGCTTCATGTCTTTGTAAAAATCTTCCAGATAGGGATTATCAATAACTTTTTCATAATAAGCTTTCCATCCCAGTTTTTGACTCAGCATTCGGGTCAGCGTCGTTTTGCCCGCTCCGATATTTCCTGCAATAGCCACATAGAGTTTCCGCTTCCGAACCAATTTCTTTTCTCCTGTTTATCAAAATTGAAACAATATGCTCGTCGAGAAACGAACCGGCACTCCTTTTACGGTTCCCGGCTTATAAATAAATTTTTTCGCCGCTTTCAACGCCAGATCATCATAATAATAATTTAAACCGTGTAAAACTTTGGCGTCTTCAACTTTTCCGTCTTTTCCTATGGTTACGCGAACAATAACGCGCCCGTGATCATACATGCCCCTGGAAGGATTGTCGATAATCGGGGCAACCTTCTTAACAACCTCCGCTTTTTTATCAAGAAAAACATCCATAAAAACCTGGTCGAAATTAATCGAAGACAACAGCGCGTTTTTTTTGTTTTCTTCTTCATTTTCAGATTCAGCAAGCGACTTTTCCGCGCTGACGGAATCCGGCTCAATCGTATTTGTTTCCGGCTGCGAAACCGTTAAACTTGTATTTTTCGTCTCGTCGGCGCTTTTATCCGCAGCGGCGATTATTTTAGAGCTGTCGGTAAAATTCCTGATCGGCAAATTCCGCCGGGTTTCGGGAATAGTCGATTTTGCTATTTTTGCGCTGTCGGCTGTCTGCGATTGACTATTTAAAGTGTCGATCTCAATTTTCTGAGACTGCTGAGCCAATAAGATTTTACGTTCCAGATCGATATTACCGATAATCGGGTTAAAATCAACAAGACCATACCGACCGTCGTCCGCGCCGTCAAAAATCTGTTTTAAAATCTGATCGCGGTTTTTGGAACCCCATGAATTTCCCTCGGCTTTAATATCCTTATTACCGTGATTATACAAATCATATTCCAGATTATCAAACAGAGCGTTACGACCCGGGTTGTAATCCTTGCCTTTCTGCAAGTTCCCCAAATTGGGTTGAGCGGAGCCGAAAATAATCACCCCGATCTGATTGTTATTGATCATATTGTCGCTCAAAACAGGCTGCGCGCCCGTTTCACAGATCATCCCCGCGTAGCCGTTATCGGTAATAATGTTTCCTGTTAACCTGGATTTTGCTCTTACCGCCACCCTTATGCCCGCGTTGTAATTAAATTGAATCTGACAATTTTTAATCGAGGGATTACTCTTTTTGATCTCAAAACCGTTGTAGGCATATTCGACAACCACATATTCAAACATTGCCGGATTCTTTAAATTTTGAATTTCAATCCCGTACCAGTCTTTCATCCGCGGACGAGGGGCGGCGGAAGTAAAAACGATCTTTCGGTATATATCGCCGCGGGCAAAAATAGATCCTTTAACGATCAATTCACTTCTTGTCTTGTCATATCCCGAGCGACTTAAATCCTGATCGGGTGCAAATTTTATCTGCGTTCCCGGCTCGATATAAAGACGTCCGGTCCGCGCTACGACCACGTCTCCTTTAATCAAAATAGTTCCCGACCAGCGCTCTTCACCGGTTATTACCCGGTGTTTGATAATTTTGGTCTTACTTTGCGCAAAAAGAGCTACAATTAAGAAACAATTTAGGATGAATATATAAATAAGTTTATACATAGATTCTGATTAAAAATTAATCTATTCCACCTTAATAAACGCATTGACCATCCGGATGAGATCGCCCTCTTTAAAAGGTTTGGAGATAAATGCGTTTGCGCCGACCTCCTCTCCTTTTTTCTGATGCGATTTTCCTGCCTGCGCCGTTAAGATAATTACCGGAAGATCGGAATATTGTTCCATGGTTCGAATATTTTTAATTAAATCGAATCCGTTCATTCTGGGCATTTGCAAATCCGTTATAAGCAGGTCAATTTCGCTCTCATTAACTATTTTCAGCGCTTCTTCGCCGTCTTCCGCCTTTATGGTTTCAAAGCCGTTTTTCTCCAGAAACGAACTTATAAAGTTACGCACGCTTAACGAATCATCGACGATAAGTATCCGCGGACTTCTGCCGGAAATCTGTTTTTGCGCTATTTTTTCCTGATCTATGATGCCGTTTTTGTTTGACGATTTTGGCTGCGTTTGAATCACTTTGCGCACCAACTGACGCTCACGCGCGGCGGCAAAAAACTCGGCTTCCACCTTGTGGATTACGCCCGCGTAATCGAGAATCAATGCTACTTCGCCGTTGGCTAAAATTGTGCCGCCGGAAATTAGTTCCACATTCTGCAATAAACCGCCTAAATTTCTGATCACAATATCCTGACGACCGATAATTTCCTCGATGCCCAGGGCAATACTCACGCCCGAATCGTGCAGCACCAGGGCGGTTTGCTTTTCAGTTGGTTTTGACTCTTCACCGGGTATTTTCAAAAGCTCGTCAATATCAACATAGGGCAACAATTTTCCGCGCACCTGAACATATTTTCTCTGATCGTCAATCAAAATATCTTCCGGTTCGATCTGGATAGATTCCATAACTGCCAAAAGCGGAATGGCAATTGTTTGTTCGTGGAACTTGATCAACATCGCGTGAGAAACAATTAAAGTAAGAGGCACTCTTATTGAGAAAACGGTACCCTGCCCCCTGGAAGTCTTTATCCGGACAATTCCCCTTAATTTTTGAATTTCGGCTGCCACGATATCAAGCCCGATTCCGCGTCCGGAAACCTTTGTGGTTTTATCGCTGGTGGAAAATTCCGGACGAAAGATAAAATCGAGCAAACGATTTTCCGACATCCGAGCCGCTTCTTCTTTAGAGGCTAACTTTAATTTTACGATTTTCTTGCGAATCTTTGCAGGATCGATCCCGCGACCGTCGTCAATAATATCAATTACAACCTGACTTTTTTCCTGACGCGCGCGTAAAATAATCCGTCCTTTGCGTTCTTTACCTTCCTTTTTACGCTCCGTCGGCTTTTCGATCCCGTGATCCACCGCATTGCGCAAGATGTGCAGCAAAGGCTCATGCAGCGCATCCACCAACGCCCTGTCCATTTCCGCGCCGTTATCTTCGATTACCAATTCGATCTGTTTTTTCTGTTCGCGAGCCAAATCCCGCACCGGTCTTTCAAACCGTTCAAACAAGGTGCGAATGGGAACCATGCGGGCTTTCAATAAATCGCCGTGTAAACTTTTGCTTAAAATCGAAATCTGGTTAAGGTTTTTTTCCAGAAAACGCATTAATTTACTGACGGAAGTGGTCGTTTTCGACAGACCGGAAGAAACATCCTTTAAATTTTCGGAAAACTTCTTCAGAGTATCCTGATTCTGATCGTACTCCCTGGCGGAATTCTGCAAATCGCCGAATGCGCTCTCTTCAATAAAATCCTCCAATTGATGTACTAAATGCCGCACCTCTTTTTTGCGATTATCAAAATCAAAAACCAGATTTTTCAGGGTCTCGAAATACGAGGTCATTTCCGTTCTGGCGATTACCATTTCGGTTGACAGATTCACCAAATGATCGAGATAGGATGTCTTGATTTTAAGCGTATTATCCGCGTCCTGGGTTACAAACGGCTCTCTGGCTGCCGTCGGCGCGGATACGCCTGTGGTCTGGATGTCTTTGGAAATTTCAAAATCTTTTAAGAAAAATAATTTGTTATCGATATCGGCAAGACGAGCCATAAATTGCGAGACTCTTTCGGATTTTCCCGATTCGATCGCCCGGACCATTTCCGCAACAAGATCAATAATTGTAAACGCCGTGGGTAATAATTCCAATTTTGTTTCGGCGTTCTGATCCCGGTACAATTGAAAATAATCTTCCAGCTTATGTGCTAATTCGCCGACCTTGGTGTAATTTGCCATCATCGCGCCGCCCTTCAGGGTGTGCAGATGGCGCAGCAGATCAGCGAGAATGGTACTGCTTTCGGGAATTTTTTCCAGCTCTATTAAATCGTGGTTAATCTTTTCAATCAGCTCCCTGGCTTCTTCCACAAAAAGATCTCTTAGGTGTTCCGAACGCTCTTTCTCGCTCTTTTCCATTCCCACAACATCTTTTGAAATGGAATCCAGTTGCATCAGAATGGCATCGAGGTCCGAAACTTCCAGTTCACCTCTTAAAATCAACGGATCCAATTCACTCAAAACCTTGGAAATATTTTTTTGCAGCTCTGTTGTGTTAAGGTTCGGCTTTACCCGTAGTTGTTCGGAAATTTCCTCCATGCGTCCGAAAATCAAAGCCAGATCGTCAAAACTTGTCATTTTTGCGGCGTTTTTCAATGCGTGAACCGCCTGATCGAATTCCTGAATCGTGGGTTCATCGTTCGGATTTTTGATCAGCGCAAAATTGCATTTTTTTATCGCGTTCAGCAGATTTTTGGCGTCTTCTTTAAAAATCTCTTTTAATTCCAGTTCGTCGGAAACTTCTGCGCTGAACAAGGGTTTTTCTTCAACTGTTTTTGTCGCAGCCGGTTCTTCCGCGGTCTCTTTCTTATCCGTAAATACGGGTTCTTCAAGAACCAATGCGTCAAGAATTTGCTGTAAATCCTGAAACGCCTGAGAAATTTCCGCCGACGGATTTTCGGCGAGAGCTTCAAGCGCTTTTAACGCCGCCTCCATTTTTTGAGGCAGATCCGCCGTCAGGCTGACCTCCGGCGTGGCGAACATTTCAGCCGTCTCTTCGACGATGATTGCCGCGTCCGCCACTCTGTCGTGATTCATGAATTGAGCTGCTGTATAAATGGCGTGAATTTCACTGGCAATATTTTTAAACAGGTCTCTGTTGGAAGGATCCTGCGTTATCTGTTTAAGAAATTCCTGAGCTGCGGCTATATGGGACTTGCTTTCGTTGATAAAATCCTGCTCGTCTTCCGATTCCCCGACGGCGGCAGGCTGCGCAGCCTCTTCCAGAATTTCTCTTACTGCCATCATCAAATCGGAACAATCGCCGTTTTTGCCTTTGTTCTTAATGCGCTCAAAATAGAGCTCTATGGATTTTTGCAGCTCTTCGATTAATTCATCGTTTGAAAGTCTGTTCTTTTTGGAAATAAAATATTTTTTCAGATATTCCGGAAACGCCAAATAGGAATCGTAGCCAAGCAAACTAAGATTTTCTATCAGTCGAATCAAAAACCGGTCGAATTGCTTTTTCAGTTCATCATTTTGGTCGATTAAAAAGTCACGGATCTTTTTATTTAGCGGATCCCAGACAATTTCCATGGCTTCCACAAAAGCCCGGGCAACTTTAATATCTTCCGCGCGGAACAATTCTTCTGTTGCAAAATCCGACAGACTAAATTCTTTTAAAAGAGCTTGTGTTTTTTCGAAATTCGGCTCCGGTTTAATCTCGTCGATAAATGAATTCCAGATTTTTTCCAGCGACTTGAGAGCGCTTTGCTTTTTAATTGCTTTTGCCGAAACTGTTTTTTGATACGCTTCGCTAAACGGATTAAAGAATTTGTCGTTTATTACGGGATCGAGCCAGTTGCCCGTTTTTTTCAGGGTGTTTAAGGCTTCGATAAAACGGAAATGTTCCGCGTCCGCCTGAAAGGGGTTTAGCCTTTTTGTGATTTTACCGAGCATTTCGTGATAGATTTGATACAATTGCGGTCGATCTTCCAAAGACAAAAGCGCTTCTTCGCTCACTTCCGGCTCTTTGGCGGTTTCTTCCTTAATCGTTTCTTTTTCTTCCTTTTGACTGGTTATTGCGTCTTCTAACTTTTCGGCGACTTTGGCAATAATTTCGCGTTGTTCCTGCGGCTGAACATGCTGTTCGAAATGTTCCGTTTCCAGCAAAGTGGCAAAAATATCCTCGAACGCCGCCGTCAAAGGTTCGGAAATCTCTTTAACATTGTCCTTGTTTTCTCTTAAAATCCGAATGATCGTATCACAGAAGAATTCCACGCCGGGATAGCCGTGAATCATGCTGATCTCTTTAAGGGAGCGGAAGTGCTTAATAATTTTTGATATGCTTTTTTTACTAAATTTTCCCGACAGTAACCGGCGGATCAATTGAACATGATCCTCGACCTCGGATCGAAAATATTCCTTTAAAAGGTCGTCAATCGTGACCTCGCTCTTTTCCACCGGCGCAGGCTTTTCATAAGCGGGAAACTGTTTCTGCTCGATAATGGTCTTAAATAATTCGGGATGTTCGTTTTTAAAAGAAACCGCCTTTTTCACAAACGATTCGATATTGGAGCTCAACCGTTCCATCAAATTGCTTGCCGGGCTCTCTTCAAAATTCAAGGGAACAATTTGGTTGATCGCTTCGACGAGCGCGCTCACATCGGGATGAACCGCTTTTTCGGATTCTCTTTTTTCCAGAAGAAGATAAAAGAGCAAACCGAACTCTTCCCGCTCTTCCTGCGGCAATAATTTTTTTATCGCCGATTCCGCTTCCCGCAGGTAGAATTCGGCAAAACTGAACCGAGGTTCTTCTTTTTTGGGTTTAGCTTTCGGTTTGCGGGGTTTTTTGGGCTGTAATTCTTCGATAAGCGTTCTCAGCGAATTCATGATGTCTTCATCTTCCACCATCAGGGCGTAAAGATTAATGAAATCGCCGCTCAGCTCGTCAAGATTTTCCACCGCTTTTTGCGGAGGAATTTTTTCGGCGCGATCTAACATGTCAAACAGAAAAATCGACATTTCGCTGGTATCCTGATAATGCGCCAACTTTTCCAGAACCAGAATAGGATCTTCGGCAAAACGCATACTCTGAGCCACCGCTTCTAAAAACCGATAGGCGTCGGAACTGAATTGGGTCCGCGCCTTAGTCAGAACTTTTTTCATGAACTCAACGATAAAGAATGTATTAAAAGAAATGGCTTTATCTTTATTTAACATTGCAAAGCTCCATTCCTCAGTTACTTAATTTGAATTTTTCCACGGCTTTATTTAATTCTTTAGATAAAGACTCCAGTTGTGAAGCCGCATCTTTCGACTGTTGCGCGCGTTCTGCGGTTTTGCGCGCTATGCCTGTAATTTCTTCCAGAGACACCGCAATTTGCTGACTGTATTTTGTTTGATTTTTTGTCGCTTCGGAAATATCGATAGCCGCGTTGGAAGAAACCTCAACCTTCTCGAAAATTTCGCGCAGGGCGTCGCCGGCTTTATCCACCAGACGGGTTCCTTCGGTTACCTCCTGGCTTCCCACCTCAATTGTCGTTAACGTTTTTGTAATGCTGTTTTGAATGGCTTCTATCAGTTTGGAAATTTCTTCGGCGGAGGTATTGGAGCGTTCAGCCAGATTACGAATTTCGTCGGCTACAACGGAAAAACCTCTCCCGGCTTCACCGGCTCGCGCCGCTTCTATGGAAGCGTTCAGGGCAAGCAAATTGGTTCTGCTGGAAATTTCTGCGATGAAGTCGGATATTTCACCGATTCTGGTGGAATTTTCATCCAGAAAGCGCACCTGCTTCATGGTTTCGCGCACGGCGTTTCGGATATTGTGCATACCCTGAATCGCCCGTTTAACCACTTCGCTGCCTCTTTCCGCCACATCCCGCGCTTCGCGCGCCGCTTCCGCCGCTTTTTGCGCGCTTTCGTTTGTTTCCAGAAACAATTCGTTCATCTCTTTGGCGGAATGGCTGATTTTCTCTGTCTGAACCGCCTGTTCCGCGGCTCCCTTCGCCATTTCTTCGATATTATCCAATATGCCTTCGGTGGAACTGGCAACCTGCGAAGCCGCCTTTTTAACGTCCCTTATCAGCGCGCTTAAATCGCTGATCATTAAATTGAACGAATCGGAAAGCGCGCCCAGAGCGTCCGCCGTTACGTTCGCCTGAATTGTAAAATCGCCTTCCGCGGCTGCCGTTACAATTCGCAGGAATTCCTTGATCTGTTTCTGTTCTTCTTCCCTGCTTAAACGCGTCTCTTCCACCTGCGTTATCCGCCTGGACGTTTCTTCCAGCAGGGAGACTTCATCGTCAAGATAGCGGACGTTAAACTCCGGCTTTAGAACCGTTTTCCCTTCTTTTAATCTTTGTAAATTCTCCTTTAAATAAAGAAGGGATAAATCCAGCGGACGCATTAAAATGAACAGGATAAATTCCAATAAAAGAAAAATTATCAGCATGGCGAGACCGTGCGTGTAAAATATTTTGATTACGGACGATCTTTGCGGATTCAGGTCTTCTTCCACAATAACCAGAACATCGGTCATGGTTTGATTTTTTTTAATCGGGTAAATAAGCGAATACAAATAGCGGTCGTTTCTTTTTTCAAAATGCCCGGTTTCGCGGTCGGTTTTGTACGCTTCTTTCATTTCCAGCCATAAATCGAAAGGTTTACCCACCGCCTCTTTTCCGCTTTCATCGAAAATAATTTCGGATACCGTGTCTTTTAAACGGACAATCCGCAGTTTTACGCGAACTGGTATCTTAAATTCTTTCTTGAAATCACTGATCCTCAACTTCAGTTTTTCATAAAAATTCTGATCCTTTTCCTGCCGAATCAACGAATCCACCGGAAGACGTTCAACCAGAGCGTGAGCAATCAAAGAAAGTTGAGGGGTTTTATTGATAATAAGCTGATCCAGTTCTTTATTTTTCTGCCAGATTGTTGCCAGAATCGAACTCGCAAGCAGTATGACAAAAAGAGCAACACTGATTTTGTAGTAAAGAGATTTGACACCTGTTTTCATAGGGACCTCGCCAATTAAAACTTTTTAAGCACCGCCTTTAAAAGCGCCCGTTATTCAAACCGATATTTATTCAGAGCGTTCGATTCAAAAAGAGCCGGTAAATCCAGAACATAAACCGAGCCGTATTTTCCGTCTTCGTACATCGCCGAAACATAAGGCAAAAGGTCCGGCTGCAAGTCGCTGCCCGGTATCTGCATCTGATCGGTTTCCAAAGAACGCATTTCCATTACTTTTTCGGCTAACAACCCGGCGGATTTACCGTTCACCTCGCACGCTACGACAAAATAATCCGGCAATAGTTTTTGAGCGCCCAGTCCCAAAATCGGACAAATATCGATTAAAGAAATAATTTTTCCCCGCAAATTAAAAACACCGACAAACTGCGGTTCAACATTAGGCAATCTTGTAACTCTGGGCAAAGGCAGTACTTCTCTGATGTATTTAATTTCAATCGCAAATAATTGATCTAAAAGGTTAACCAGAGAAACGCGTGTTTCAGTTTCCATAATTTACCGCTTTTTATTCGTTTAATAATTTTTTGATATTCTGAACCAACTCTTCATCGCGAAAGGGTTTTGGCAAAAATGCATCGGCTCCTTCAGCTTTTGCCTTTTCAATCATTTGAGGGGAATCTTTTCCCGAAAGCATAATGACCGGAATTCCGAGAGAAGCCTTAATGGTTTTAAGCAGATCGATGCCGTTAATATCGGGCAGCATCAAATCCAGGATAATCAAATCCGGCTTTACGTCGTCAAGGGCTTTTAATCCGTCTTTGCCCGTCACCGCCGTTTCCAGACGGTAGTTTTGCTCTTCAAGGGCAAGCTCAACCATTTTACGGATCACAATACTGTCGTCGATCACCAGAATCGTCTTCTCGCCCGTTTCTTCTTTTACGGCGGGCGCCTCTTCCGCGGTTTCTTCCGTTAGCTGCTCCGGCTTATCCAGTTCGAGATCGAATTTAACGCCTTCATCCTGTTCCCTGGCTTCGGGAAGTTCGATCTCAATCTCCGGTTCAGCCGCTTCGGCTTGTTCTTCTTCTGCTTCCGTTTTTTCTTCCGGCTTCGTTTCAACTTCCTGATCTTCCAGCTGACTCGACAATTCCGAAATATCAAAATCTTCGATTTCCGCTTCTTTTTCGCTTTCGTTTTCCGGCTCCACAAAAATTTCGGGAATTCCGGTTTCCGGCTCTTCTTCCGGGATTTCTTCTTTTATTTCTTCCGCCGCTTCTTCAATCTTCGTTTCTTCTTTTGGCGGAGCTTTTTCTTCGGAAATCGGCTCTGCGGGTTCTTCGGCTTCCAGAGTCAGAATCAATCCTTCTTTTTCCAAATTTTTCAGAGCGTTTTCAATTGCGCTCTCTTCCTCTTCCAAATATGCTTTTAAATCTGAAATACTCTGTTTTTCATCAACCAAAAACAAGACTTTCCATGCTAAATAGGGCAATTTAACAGAATGGATTTTTTGATCGATATCATCTGTTCGCTTATAATATCTCTCCACGGTCCCATCCTTTCTTAGAGTTTATTCTCATTTTTTTTGCTCATTATTTCTTCCGCTAATTTAAGGTATTTTATGGCTCCTTCCGAATGGATGGCGTGTAATATCACCGGTTTTCCCACCGAAGGAGCTTCCGCTACTTTCGAGTTTCTCGGAATTACTGTTTCGAAGACAAGATTTTTAAATGTCATTCTTAAGTACTCGACAATTTCCTTTTGTTTCTTTATTCTCCTGTCGAACATTGTAACTAAAATTCCGCCTATTTTCAATTGCCTGTTGTATTTTTTACTAATACTTTTTAGGGTATTCAAAAATTTACCCAACGCCTTTAAAGCATAATATTCCGAAACCACCGGAATAATCACGGAATCAGCCGCCACCAGACCGTTTAAGGTCATGGAACCTAAGTTTGGGGGGCAATCGATAATAATATAATCGTAAATTTTTTTGACCGGATTAATAATAGTTTTTAACAGGTCTAACTTTAACGCTTTGCTGTACATTTCAATTTCCTGATCCTCGGATCGAATATTTGTCGGTATCAAATCCAGATTGTCCAGACCGCTGTTAATAATTGTTCCGGTTAAAGGCATATTTTTAACCATTACTTCATACAAGCCAAATTTAATATGATAATCCTCCAAATGAAAACTAATTCCAATGCTTCCCTGTGGGTCAAGATCGACAAGTAATACCGATTTGTTAAAAATGGCAAGACTTGTACCGAGATTTACCGCCGTGGTTGTTTTTCCGACTCCGCCCTTTTGACTTGAGATGGATATAATTTGTCCCATTATCTGTTGCTTTCCAAATTAATTTCTTACCTGCCCGATTTTCTTCTGGTGATAAGTTGTAAAATATCCGGTTGTTCTTTAATTGTCGTAAACGAAAAAAGACAATATCCGTTTAGTTTTTCTTTTTCAACGTCTCTTATTCTCATACTCAATTCATACTTGTTTAGATAATAGGCTCCTATTCCGCATATAATTCGATCGTCGTATTTTAATGATTTCGCCATTTTTAGATTTTTCTTAAATTCTTTATAATCGGGTGTATAGTTCATTATTATAATATTATCGCTTTTTTCCGTTCTTAACCATTCGAGCCAGTCCTGAAAGTAGATGCTTTTCGCCTCTTGCCAATCGGGTTTAACAGCCGCCGAAACCACGGCTTCGGGATCAATCTCTTTAACGTAGCGGTAAAGTTCGCCCACAAATTGCGAAAGATTTTTCTGTAAAAATTTTCCGTATTCCTCCGTCACATATCTGTATCTCATATCTGCGCTGCCTGCTAAAAGCTGCGACACCTTTGCAGGATCGACATAATAATCGCGCATGAATTTAGCTCTCAGATGTTTGGAATAACTTACAGGTATCGGCGGATAACGGGTATAATCAAGATGAACGCCGTCCATTTCATAGTTTATCAATAAAGATTTTATCAAGCGTTTTATTGCGCTCATGTTAATCGATGCGTCGGGATCCACAAAGTAACCCTCGATGCCGAGTTTTTTTAATTTCTTTAACGATATTAAATTGTCTTCGGCGTCGGTCATCAAATGATTTTGATCGGTTAAATAGGGATGATTAAAATTTGCGGGCTTTTTTATGTCAGACCAGATATAAAGCGTGTTTATCCAGGCGTGAACGCGGATATTGTTTTTACGGCAAAAATTTACGATTTCAGTTAAAGACACGGAATTGCCGTTGTTAGCGGGATTGTCGGACAGTCGATAGACATTTTTACCCAAAGCTCTGACCTGCAGATAAACATCGGTTAAATTAATCGCCTGATCAATTTCCTCAAGCAATCGTAGGTCTTCGCGGGTGTTTAAGGTGTTCCTCACTATCCACAAACCACGATGTTGAGCGAACAGCATTGAGAACGAAATAAATAAAATGCAAAAAACAATCCGAAACATAGAAATAAACTCTATATATTTAATAAAATTAAATATATAGAAGTGATCAACTTAATGCAAGCAGGAACGTAAGTAAGCGGAGAAAAAAAAGCCGTTCCCGAACGGAAACGGCTTTTCTTTAAAGCTGATTCTTTTTTTACTCTTTTTTGTCGGCAGATTTTTGTTCCGGAGAATCTTCCTTCTTTTCTTCGGAAGATTGCGCTTCGGCTTCAGGCTTAATTTCTGCGGGTTCCTTGGCAGGCTCTTCTTTAACTTCCGTTTTTTTCTTAGGTTCTTCAGCCTTAACTTCAGGTTCTTTCGACTTTTCCGGCGCAGGAGTTTCCGCGTGTTTTTTCTTTTTCTTTTTATCCGCTTTAGTCTGTACCTTTTCGAAACCTACCAGTTGAAAAATCGAGATCGGCGCGTTATCGCCTTTGCGATTTCCCAATTTGATAATTCTGGTGTAACCGCCGTTGCGATCTTCGTAAATAGGAGCGATTTCATCAAAAAGAGTAGTAACGGCTCTCTTATCCTGCAAAAGCCTGAAGGCTAAACGGCGATGATGAAGAGACCCTTTTTTACCGTAGGTAATCAACCGTTCCACATAATGCCGTAATTCTTTTGCCTTGGCAAGCGTGGTTCGGATTTCTTTATGTTCTATCACCTGCGCAGCTAAATTTTTCATCAAAGCCTTTTTATGGCTCGCGGTTCTGCCTAAATGATTTCCTTTTTTCCTGTGTCGCATCTTTAGATCCCTATTCTAAGCTACTTATTACTCTCTTCAGGTTTTAGATATTTATCGACATCCATTCCGAACTGTAAACCCCGTTCTTCAAGGATTTTGCCCAACTCCGTTAAGGATTTACGACCAAAGTTTTTGAATTTCAGCATTTCCTGTTCGTCACGGCGCACAAGGTCGCCGATGGTTTTGATATTTGCCGCTTTCAAACAGTTATGCGACCGAACGGAGAGTTCCAATTCTTCCACACTCATTTTAAGCAACTTACGGATACGCAGCGTTTCTTCGTCAATTTCCTGTTTTTCTTCTTCCTGACTTTCGATATCGAAATTGATGAAAATCTGCAAATGTTCTTTGATGATTTTTGCAGCCTGGGTCAAGGCGTCGTCGGGAGTAACGCTTCCGTCGGTAGTGATATCCAGGATCAGTTTTTCAAAATCCGTTCGTTGACCGACGCGGGTATTCTCCACCGTAAATTTCACATTCAATATGGGAGAAAAAACCGAATCGATGGGAATAACGCCCAGGGGCATATCCGGCGATTTGTTTTCCGCAGCAATAACGTATCCGCGACCTTTTCCGAAATACAATTCCATGGTAAAATCCGCCTCTTCGTTTAAAGAAGCGATGTGCAGATCGGGATTGAGTATTTCCAGATCCGTGGAGTTTTCCTGAATTGTTTTTCCGGTAAATTCCATGGGTCCTTTTAAATGAAGCGTTAATCTTTCCGGATACTTATTAAGCAACTTTAAACGCAATTGTTTTAAGTTAAGAATCATTTCCGGCAGATCTTCATAGACCCCTTGAATGGTGGAAAACTCATGCTGAATATTGTCGATTTTGATCGATGTAATAGCGGCTCCCTCCAATGAAGAGAGCAAAACACGACGCATCATGTTGCCGAGGGTAACGCCATAACCTTTTTCCAAAGGCTGGACGATAAAACGTCCGAAGGTGTTACTAAAAGTTGCGTCGTCAACTTCTATTTTTTCCGGCATTTGTAAATTAGATAAGCTCATAACCACCTTATCTTTTAAATATTATTTAATTACTTTGAATACAATTCTACAATCATACTTTCCTGAACATTTACGGGAATATCCTCGCGTTTAGGACGATCGAGGAATTTGCCCGTCATGCCCGCCTTATCAAGTTCAAGCCAGGGAAGCATACGATCGGCGTCCACCCGTTTCAATGATTCATGAAACATGGAAAGCCTTCTGCTTTTATCGCGCACCTGAATAATATCTCCGGGCTTTAAGATGTACGAAGGAATATTCACAACTTTTCCGTTCACCATAATGTGGCGGTGTAAAACTATTTGTCTGGCTTGATCGCGGGTAAGCGCAAAGCCCAGCCTGTAAACCGTGTTATCGAGACGGCTTTCCAAAAGCTGCAACAGGTTTTCACCGGTCACGCCTTTCATGCGTTCCGCCTTAAGGAAAAAACGACGGAATTGTTTTTCCAGCAGTCCGTACATGTATTTCAATTTTTGTTTTTCCTTAAGCTGTAAGGCGTAATCGCTCAGCTTCCGTCTTTTCATTCCGTGTTGTCCGGGCGGGTAAGGCTTTTTAGCCAGCAATCGGTCGAATTTCGGGTTTCCGAAAATATTTTCGCCAAATTTTCGTACGATTTTACCTTTTGGTCCATTATATCTTGCCATTTACCATCTCCATTAACGTTAAACGCGTCTTTTCTTCGGTGGTCTGCACCCGTTATGCGGGATAGGGGTTACATCGCGGATCGAAAGAATATTCAATCCCGCCGCCTGCAACGATTTTATGGCGGCTTCCCTACCGGATCCGGGTCCCTTTACTTCGACATCCACACTTTGTAAACCCATTTCCATTGCTTGTTTTGCCGCATTTTCAGCCGCAACCTGCGCTGCAAAAGGGGTGCTTTTTCGAGAACCTTTAAAACCCACTACACCTGCCGACGCCCATGAAATTACATTACCGTACATATCTGTAATCGATATGACAGTATTATTAAATGTCGCTTTTATATGGGCTTTACCGTGTGGCTCAACACGGACTTTCTTTTTTTGTCTTCTGCTTCTTTTTGGTGATGCCAATTTTTATCTCCCCAATTTCACTTTATTTCTTCTTTTTCGCACCCACAACACGTTTACGACCTTTTCGCGTACGCGCATTGGTTTTGGTGCGTTGACCTCTGACCGGTAAACCACGATAATGACGCATCCCACGATAACAGTTAATATCCATTAACCGCTTAATATTCATATTTATTTCAGCTTTTAACGCACCCTCTACCTTGTAATCATTCTGAATAATCGTACGGATTTTCCGGACTTCGTCTTCCGAAAGGTCTTTAACACGGATATTTTCGTCAACTCCCGCGTCCGACAGAATTTTCTGAGCGGAAGATCTTCCGATACCGTAAATGTACATTAAACCAATGACTACGCGCTTATTTTTGGGTAAATCAACACCTGCAATACGAGCCAAAACTGCCTCCTATATCCTATTAACCTTGACGTTGTTTATGTTTAGGGTTCTTGCTACAAATAACACGAACAACTCCTTTACGACGAACAATTTTGCAACCATCGCAAATTTTCTTTACCGAGGCTCTAACTTTCATCGCTTTCCCTTTTCATTTATATCTATATACTATTCTTCCCCGAGTCAGATCATAAGGAGATAATTCCAAACTGACTTTATCGCCGGGCAAAATTTTAATAAAATGCATCCGCATCTTACCGGAAATATATGCGAGAACTTCGTGTCCGTTCTCCAATTCAACAATAAACGAGGCATTGGGCAGCGTTTCCTTAATAACTCCGTCAACTCTTATTGCTTCTTGCTTTTTAGCCAAGACCCAATCTCCTAATTTATTTTTGTTAAAATAACCGGACCGTCATCTAAAATTGCCACCGAGTGTTCATAATGCGCGGAGGGCAATCCGTCCGCCGTTCTCACAGTCCACTTATCATCCATGACATAAACTTCTTGCGTACCCATATTGATCATGGGCTCTATCGCAAGTACCATTCCGCGCTTTAAACGCATCCCTTTACCTCTTTGTCCGTAATTCGGAACCTGCGGGTCTTCGTGCGGTTTTATGCCCACGCCGTGTCCCACAAATTCTCGTACCACCGAAAAGCCGTGTTTCTCAACATGTTCCTGAATTGCCGCAGAAATATCCCCGACCCGATTCCCGATAACGCACTTTTCGATTCCTTTATAAAGGCTTTCTTCCGTTACTTTACAAAGCTTTACCACTTTAGGTTCCACATTCCCGATCAAAAAAGTTTTTGCTCCGTCTCCGTAATACCCGTTCAGTTCAACTCCGATGTCGATGCCCACGATGTCGCCGTCTTTTAATTTTCTCTTGCCGGGTATCCCGTGAACCACCACATCGTTTATCGAAATGCAGGTTGCCGCCGGAAAACCGTAAAGTCCTTTAAAAGCCGGTTTAGCCTTTTTTTTCAGAATAAAATTTTCGATTTCCCGGTCGAGTATTCGGGTTTCGATACCGGGTTCCATAAATTTTTCAATGAACGATAGAGCTTCTGCGACAATTTCATTACTTTTACGAATTTCGGCAATTTGCCGATCGGTTTTGATGTAAACCATACTTTTTAGCCGCGTCTGCCGCGCACTTTTCCCGATTTCATAAATCCGTCGTAATGACGCATGAACAAGTGCGATTCGACCTGTTGTAAGAAATCCAGAGCCACACCTACGATAATCAACAATCCCGTGCCTCCGTAAAACGAGGCAAGGCTGTACGGAATTTTGGCAAACTTAGCCAGCATCGCCGGAATAATCGCCACAATCGCCAAAAAGACAGAAGCAGGCAAAGTGATCCGCGTTAAAATGTTGTCCAAAAATTCCTGGGTCTTTTTTCCCGGACGAACGCCGGGGATAAAGCCGCCCTGTTTCTTTAAATTTTCCGCAACTTCCACGGGATTCAAAGCGATTGCCGTGTAAAAATAGGTAAAGAATACAATCATAATTCCGTAAACAATCCAGTAAAACCACGAATCCATGGAGAACAGGCGTTGCAAAGAAAGAAAGATGTCGTTTTCGGGCAAAAAGGTCAACAGCGTCGAAGGAACAAACATTATCGCCTGAGCAAAGATAATGGGCATAACTCCCGCGGTATTAACCTTAAGCGGAAAATGGGTATTAACGCCGCCGTAAACTTTGCGACCGACAACCCGTTTGGCGTATTGCACCGGAATTTTACGGGTGCCCTGTGTTAAGAGTACGATAAAGTAAATAACAGCCAGAGCAAGAGCAATCAACATCACTTCAGCCAAAAGTCCGCGCTGCCCGATTGAGAACTGCTGATATTCTTCCATAATCGCCGCCGGAAACCGCGCAATAATACCGATGAAGATGATTAATGAGATACCGTTTCCGATTCCGTGCTGATCGATCAATTCGCCGAGCCACATAATCAGCATTGTTCCCGAAGTCATGGAGACCATGGTCAACAACTGGAAGCTGAGTCCCGGATTCGGCACAGCCAGACGTCCGTCGGGCAACTGAATGCTTTGTAAAAAGATGGCAACGCCGAAAGCCTGCATTGCGGAGATAAAAAGCGTGCCGTACCGGGTGTACTGCATAATCTTTTTACGACCTTCTTCGCCTTCTTTCTGTAATTTTTGAAAATAGGGAATTACAGCTCCCAATAACTGAATGATAATCGAAGCCGAGATATAGGGCATAATTCCCAAGCCGAAAATAGCCGCCTTTCTGAAGGCGCCTCCGGCGAATAAATCGTACAAGCCAAACAGGGTGTTTTGCAGGTTACGAAATCCCTCTGCCAAAACAGCCGTGTCAATACCCGGCGTTACGATGTGAGTACCGACTCTTTCCAAGCCGAGGATCAGCAAAGTAAACAGGATTTTTCTTCTCAGATCCCCAATCTTAAAGACATTGCGAAAGGTTTCCAGCATCATGTTAAAGTAACTACGCCTCCAACTTTTTCGATTTTCTCTTTGGCGGTCTTACTTGCCGCATCAACCTGAATATTAATTTTACGCTCTATTTCGCCGTCGCCCAACAATTTAACCGGAATATTCTTTTTCCGGATCAAGCCGTTTTTTAAAAGATCTTCTTTAGTAATGGTATCCAGATTTTCGAGGCGGGTTAAATCGCCGACGTTGACAACCTGATAAACGATTTTACCGGGATTTCTAAAACCAAATTTCGGCAGACGTCTTTGCAAAGGCATCTGACCGCCTTCAAACCAGGCGCGGTGTTTGGAACCGGCTCTGGAACCGTAACCTTTATTTCCTCTTCCGGCGGTAACGCCCCGACCGGAGCCTTCGCCTCGTCCGATGCGTTTTTTCTTTCTTGTTGCACCTTTTGCCGGTCGTAATTGACTTAGATTCATCGTCCAACTTTCCTTTCTTAAAGCTCTTCCACTTTTACCAAGTGGCGTACTTTATTCACCATTCCCTTAATTTGAGGAGTTGCCGTATGCTCTACACTATGGTTAATTCTTTTTAATCCCAAAGCTTTTATCGTTAAGCGCTGATTTTCCGGACGACCAATAACGCTTCTGACTTGTGTAATTTTTATCTTTTTTTCTTTAGTCTTCTTAGCCATAATTACCATTCCCTGCAAAAATTATTGTTATCCGCGGAATACCTTTTTGAGAGAAATTCCTCTTTTTTTAGCCACGTTTTCGGCGCTGCGCATTTCGGATAATGCCTTAAAAGTGGCTTTACTTACGTTGTGCACATTTGCCGAGCCGATCGATTTGGACAGAATATCGGTGATGCCCGCGGCTTCGCAAATTGCGCGGACAGGACCTCCGGCGATAACGCCGGTACCGGGTGAAGCCGGTTTCAGCACAACATAAGCGGCGCCATACTTGCTTTTAATCGGATGAGGTATTGTGCCGTTTATTACGGAAACGCGCACCAAATTCTTTTTAGCCTGCTCGGTTCCTTTAGCGATTGCGTTAATCACCTCGTTAGCCTTGCCAAGCCCCAATCCGACAACTCCCTTACCGTCGCCGACCACAACGACAGCATTAAAGGAGAAACGACGACCGCCTTTTAATACCTTAGCCACCCGATTGATATGAATAACTTTTTCTTTCAGTTCGATTTCACTTGGATTGATACGTTCAACCACAGCTTTCTCCTATTTTTAAAAATCCAATCCACCTTCTCTTGCGCCATCGGCAAAGGATTTTACGCGACCATGGTAATGGTAGCCATTTCGGTCGAAAACGATTTTAGTGATCTTTAATTTTTTCGCCTGTTCGGCAAATATTTTGCCCAAAATATGCGATTTTTCTGTTTTTGTTTTTGCGTCTTTAAGCGCTTCGCGTGCGATCTTGCTTTTATCAAACATGCCCATTAACACTTTTTGTTTGGAATCGTCAACCAATTGGGCATGCAGATATTTATTGCTACGGTAAACAACCAGACGCGGGCGTTCGGTTGTCCCTACGATTTTCTTTTTTCTTCTTTTAATCTTCTTTGCCATTGCCATCACCCTATTCTTTATTTACCTGCAGCCTTACCTGCTTTACGACGGACATATTCATTTTCATAACGAATTCCTTTGCCTTTATAAGGCTCAGGTTTGCGGAAGCTGCGAATTTTGGCAGCCACCAGGCCAACAAGTTCCTTATCGATCCCGGATACTACAATTTCCGTGGGACTGGGTGTACTGATTGTAATGAAATCCGGCACAGAAAACACGATTGGATGCGAATATCCAATAGTCAAAATTAACTGTTTACCTCTCATTTCAGCTTTATACCCCACACCGATGATCTGCAGCTTTTTACTAAAACCGTTGGATACGCCTTCGATCATGTTTGCGATAAGCTGTCTGGTCAATCCGTGAAGCGATCTGCTGAACTTGGAATCGTCCTGTCTTGTAACAACAATTTCTTTATCCTTAACTTCGATATTCATTTTAGGATGTAATTGCCGTTGCAATTGACCTTTAGGTCCTTTGACAACCATGAAATTATTTTCCCGCAGATCGATAGTCACCTTTTCCGGGATTGGAACTGGTAATTTTCCGATACGTGACACTTTATCTTCTCCTATTCATTACCAGATATAACATAACACTTCGCCGCCAACTTTTTGCCGGCGGGCTTCTCTGGCTGTAATTACACCTCTCGGCGTTGTTACAATTGCAATACCTAAATTATTCATTACCCGCGGAAGATTATCAACATCCACATAAATGCGGCGACCGGGTTTGCTCACTCTTTCCAGATGAGTAAGAACCGGATTACCGAATTCGTCATATTTAAGCCAAATTCTGATAACCCCCTGCTTGCCATCATCAATTACGATGTATTTTTTAATAAATCCCTGCTCCCAAAGGATACGCGACATTTTGCGTTTGATATTCGACGCAGGAATATCCACATATTTTTGTCTTGCATGCAGGGCATTCCGAATGCGAGTTAAATAATCTGCAATTGGATCTGTCATTGACATCGATTAAGTCTCCTTTCCAACTACCAGCTCGCCTTGGTTACGCCGGGTATTTCGCCCTGAAGGGCTAATTCACGAAAACAGATTCTACATAATCCGAACTTTCTTAAATAGCCGCGGGGACGGCCACATCGACGACAACGATGATATTCTCTAACCTTGAATTTTTGTGTACGTCTTTGTTTTACAACTAGTGCTTTACGTGCCAAAGCTCACCTCACCGTTTGTGATTATTTTTTCCTGAATGGAAATCCCAATTCTTTTAACAATTCATATCCCTCTTCATCGGTTTTAGCAGAGGTAACAAAGGTAATATCAAATCCCCTGATCTTATCAATAATATCCACATTGATTTCCGGGAAAATAATTTGCTCGCGGATTCCTAACGAATAGTTTCCGCGTCCGTCGAAAGATTTATCCGAAAAGCCGCGAAAGTCACGGATTCTTGGCACCGCTACCGAAATAAAGCGATCCAGAAATTCCCACATCCGCCATTTGCGCAGGGTAACCTTACAACCGATTTTCATTCCCTGGCGCAGCTTAAAATTGGAAATAGATTTCCGCGCCGAAGTAACGATGGGCTTTTGACCGGAGATCACCGCCAAATCTTTTATCGCGCCTTCAAGAACTTTCGGATCCTGCGTGGCTTCCCCGACGCCGGCATTGATATTAATCTTCAGAAGTTTCGGAACTTCGTGAATATTTTTGTATCCGAATTTCTTCTGCAAATGCGGAACCACTTCTTTTTGATATTTGTCTAATAATCTTGGATAATACTCTGCCATTTTTCTACTCCATCAACAGCTATTCATTATCAGGAATAATTTCGCCCTGACAATCAGGATTCTTACAATACCGAACTTTTGTTCCATCATCTAAATATTTAAAACCGATCCGTGTGGTGGTATTAAATTTTGTTGAATAATACATTACGTTGGATACGTGAATCGGCGCCTCTTTTTCAATAATACCACCCTGCGGATTTTTTTGACTCGGTCGCATGTGGCGTTTAACCAAATTAACACCCTCAACAATAATACGATTTTTATCAGGGAAAACTTTTAAAACCTTACCGACTTTCCCTTTGTCCTTGTAAGAACCGGTTATGATCTTTACCGTATCGCCTTTACGAATTTTCATTTTACCTATTCCCGTCTAATTTTACAATACTTCAGGTGCTAACGAAACAATTTTCATAAATTGCTTTTCACGCAATTCACGGGCTACCGGACCAAAAATACGCGTTCCTCTCGGCTCCAACTGATTGTCCAGAAGAACAGCCGCATTATCGTCAAAGCGAATATAAGTTCCGTCGGGACGACGGATTTCTTTTTTAGTCCGAACAATAACGGCTTTGGTGACATCGCCTTTTTTAACAGCTCCGCCGGGGATGGCGCTTTTTACGGAGACTACAATAATATCACCAATGGTACCGTATTTTTTACCAGAGCTCCCGAGAATGCGAATGCACATGACCTTTTGAGCACCCGAATTATCTGCAACGTTGAGTTTAGTATATTCTTGTACCATTTTCAGCTTCCTTATTTCACTTTTTCAATAATTTCAACAAGGCGCCAGCGTTTGGTTTTACTGAGCG
Organism: Calditrichota bacterium; assembly: GCA_013151275.1. Classification (GTDB taxonomy): domain Bacteria; phylum Calditrichota; class Calditrichia; order Calditrichales; family Calditrichaceae; genus Caldithrix. The sequence continues at coordinate 23,958 of JAADIP010000233.1, forward strand.
GCCTGGTCTCCATAATTCTAACAACATCACCTTCAGAACATTCATTCTTCTCGTCATGCGCTTTAAATTTTACCGTCTTCGTAACGAATTTTCCGTAGATAGGGTGTTTATATTTTCGCTCTACCGCTACAGTTATCGTTTTGTCCATTTTGTTGCTAACGACAGTTCCAATACGAACTTTTCGCAAACCACGTTGTCTTTTCATAGTTTACCCGCTACTTTTGTTGAATAATTCCCAATTCATGTTGTCTGATAAAAGTTTTTATCCTGGCAATCTCTCTACGCACAGTTCTGATACGCATTGGATTCGATATTTCATGAGTCGCTTTCTGCAGCATCAAATTCTCGTATTCTTCTTTTGCTTCAGCCAACTTTTCACGTAATTCTTCCAAACTCAAGCCCTTTAAATCTTCTTTGCTCTTCATCGCTCACACTCCACCTATTCGCTAACCACAAATTTTGTTTTAATGGGCAGTTTATGAGACGCTAAACGCATTGCTTCTTTTGCCAGTTCAAAAGGTACGCCTTCCAATTCAAAAAGAATGCGCCCCGGTCTTACAACCGCTACCCAATATTCCGGAGAGCCTTTACCTTTTCCCATTCTGGTTTCGGCAGGTTTTTTGGTAACCGGTTTATCGGGGAAAATTCTGATCCACACTTTTCCGCCGCGGCGTACGTGACGTGTAATGGCAATACGCGCCGCTTCTATTTGCCTGCTGGTAATCCAAGCCGGTTCCAAGGCTTTTAAACCGTATTTGCCAAACGCAATATAATGACCGGACTGTGCATTGCCCTTCATCCGACCTCTTTGCTGTTTGCGATATTTTACTCTTTTGGGCATTAACATGAGATCAACTCCTAAACTGTGCTAAAATACCTTGCCTATTACTTCGCCGTGAAAAATCCAGATCTTAATCCCGATGGTGCCGTACGTGGTCACTGCAGTATAGTTGGCGTAATCCACATCCGCACGGAGCGTGTGCAAAGGGATTCTTCCGTCTTTATACATTTCGGAACGTGCCATTTCTGCTCCACCGAGACGTCCGGCGCACATAATCTTTATTCCTTCAGCCCCTAATCTCATCGCCGAAGTTATTGCCTTTTTCATTGCCCGGCGCCAGCTTACTTTGCCTTCGATTTGGCGGGCAATGTTTTCCGCTACCAGATAAGCGTCTAATTCCGGTTTCTTTATCTCGTTAATATTAATTTGAATTTCTTTTTTGGTTAAAGCGCGCAGTTCTTCCCTTAACTTATCGACTTCCTGTCCCTTTTTACCGATTACAATTCCGGGACGAGCCGTATGGATAGTAATCAATACCCGCTTTGCCGTACGTTCTATTTCTATTTTGGAAACAGCCGCTTTGCTGAGACGATTTCTGACATATCGTCTGATGCGTAAATCTTCGTGCAGTTTATCCGCAAAACTCTTCTCGTCAAACCAACTGCTGTTCCATGACTTTACGATTCCCAGGCGTAAACCAATCGGATTAGTCTTTTGTCCCAAACCAAATCTCCTCTTTTTTTCGATTAACTCGAATGTTCAACCACTATGGTTAAATGGGAAGTACGCTTTCTGATTTTACCGGCGCGACCCATAGACATGGGACGAAACCGTTTTAAAGTAGGGCCGCCATCCACAAAAGCGTTTTTTACATAAACTTCGCGCATATCAAGGCGTTTACCCTCTTCCTTATTTCCAAGATTTGCAAATGCCGACTTTATTGTTTTGGCAATCGGTTCTGCAGAACTTTTATTGGTAAAATGAAGAATATCAAGCGCTTCCTCCACGTTTTTACCTTTCACCAACTGCAAAACCTGCCTCATTTTACGCGGCGAAACCCGAATATACTTGGTTTTTGCAACAGCTTCCATCATATACTCCATCTTTATCTAACGCGGCTCATTCTTTCCGCTAATTTCCCACCATGTCCTCTAAAAGTACGCGTTGGAGCAAATTCACCAAGTTTATGCCCAACCATATTTTCACTAATGTAAACGGGGACAAATTTGTGCCCATTATGGACGGCTATTGTATGCCCGACAAAATCAGGTGGAATTATACTCCGCCGAGCCCAGGTCTTTACAACAACTTTCTTTCCTTCTTTATTAAGCTTCTGAATCTTTTTCATCAAGCTTTGATCAATATAAGGACCTTTTTTAACTGATCTTGCCATTAGTAAACTCTCTCCATTATTTACGACGCTTTACAACAAAAGCATCCGATTTCTTATTTTTCTTACGAGTTTTAAAACCTTTTGCCAATTGTCCCCACGGCGAACACGGATGACGTCCGCCCGAAGTTTTACCTTCGCCGCCGCCCATCGGGTGATCAATGGGGTTCATTGCAACGCCGCGAACGTGCGGTCTGCGACCCAGCCAACGTGAACGACCGGCTTTGCCAATCGAAATGTTCATGTGATCGATATTGGAAACCTGACCGATTGTCGCGTAACAACGGGCGTGAACTTTGCGCATTTCGCCGGAAGGAAGCTTAATTAAAGCCCACTTGCCTTCTTTTGCCGCCAATTGCGCCGATGTTCCCGCGCTGCGAACCAACTGCGCGCCTTTTCGCTCGCGCATCTCGATGGCGTGAATGGTAAGACCCACCGGTATTTTTTCCAGCGGCAGGGCGTTACCTACCCGAATTTCGGCTTCGTCGCCGGCGATTATCTGATCGCCGACCTTTAAACCGTCCGGGGCTAAAATGTAACGACGTTCGCCGTCGGCGTATTTTACCAGAGCTATCCTTGCCGTACGGTTCGGATCGTATTCAATGGTTTCCACAACCGCCGGGATACCGCGTTTATCGCGCTTAAAATCGATAATACGATATTGCCGCTTGTGCCCCCCGCCGCGATGACGAGAAGTTACCCGACCGCGATTATTCCGTCCTCCGGATTTCTTCAGAGGCTCCAGCAAAGGTTTGTACGGCGTATCGGTCGTTATTTCCGCAAAATCGCTTACCGTTTTAAATCGTAATGTCGGTGTTTTTGGCTTAAACGTTTTGATTCCCATCAGACTACTCCACCAGCATATTATGCGTTAGTAAATAGATCAATTTGATTTCCTTCTTCCAAGGTCACTATTGCTTTTTTCCATGTCGGACGACGCCCTTCAAAACGACCGGCTTTTGTGAACTGATGGCGTTTTTTACCATACACCACCATCGTGCGCACGGATTTGACCTTAACATTGAATTTTTTTTCAACGGCTTTCTTAATTTCGATTTTGTTTGCCTTTAAATTTACTTTAAAGGCATATTTATTTTGCTCGTCCTGCAACCGTGCCATCTTTTCGGTAAAAACCGGTTGAAATAAAATTTGTTTCTCTTTCATTTGGACAATACCTCATTAACTTTTTTCAAGGCGCTTTCCTGAAGCAAAATCGTATCCGCTTTTAACACATCGTAGGTGGAAAAAGCGATCGATTCGCGTATTTCAACATTGTACAAATTCGATGCGGATTTTACCAGCATCGGCGAATTCTCAGCCGTGCACAATAAAACTTTTTTATCGTCTAAATTAAAATTCTTTAACAGATTAATCATATTCTTTGTCGAAGGCTTTTCGTAATTGAAATCCTGAATAACGATCAGCTTGTTTTCCTTTACCTTGTACGAAAGAGCCGAACGCCGCGCTAATTTTCTGACTTTTTTATTGATCTTTAAACTGTAATCTCTGGGTTTGGGACCAAACACGCGCCCGCCGCCTACATACTGCGGGGCTCTGATGGTTCCCTGACGCGCACGACCGGTTCCTTTTTGACGGAAGGGCTTGCGACCTCCGCCGGAAACTTCGGAACGGCTTTTGGTTGCATGCGTTCCCTGACGACGCTTAGCCATAATGGCTTTTACGTCCAGCCAAAGCACATGATCATTCGGCACTATTCCGAATACCTTGTCGTCTAACTCAACTTCTGTATTGGTCTTTTTACCGTCTATTCCGTAAACATTTACCTTCATAATGCACCTGTTTTCGCTTATTTAGTTCTTATCTCTACCAAAGAATTCCGAGCGCCCGGAACCGCTCCTTTCAAAAAGAGCAGGTTGTTTTCAGGATCTACTTTTACAACTTTTACATGAATAACGGTCTTGCGTTTGCCGCCCATTCTTCCGCCCATTTTTATTCCTTTAAACACGCGGGAAGGATAGGAGCTCTGCCCGATTGAACCGGGCGCGCGCAAACGATCGGATTGACCGTGCGTTTTGGGTCCGCCGCTAAAATGATGCCTTCTGACCACGCCCTGAAAACCTTTTCCTTTGGTAACACCCGAAATGGTTACCTGCGTTCCTGCCTGCAAAACATCCGCTTTAAGTTCGTCGCCAATCTTTAAACCATGGTCTTTTCCGAAATCGAACTCAACCAGATAGCGTTTTGGATTGACGCCCGCTTTTTTGAAATGTCCCAGCAGCGGTTTTGTTACCCGTTTTTCTTTAGCGTCATAAAAAGCCAGTTGAACCGCATTGTAGCCGTCGTGTTCTTCGGTTTTTATCTGAGTCACGTAACACGGTCCCGCCTTTATTACAGTTACAGGCACCAACAGACCGTCATTATCGAAAATTTGGGTCATTCCTATTTTTAATCCTAATATGCCAGCCATCATTCACTCCGAACCTTGCTTGTGCTTGTCAAGTTTTAATTTCGATATCCACACCAGCCGGTAATTCTAACTTCATCAAAGCATCGATGGTTTTACCGGTCGCATTGAGTATATCAATCAAACGCTTATGTACGCGCGTTTCAAACTGTTCTCTTGATTTTTTGTTTACATGCGGTGATCGCAAAACCGTGTACACTGAGCGATCTGTGGGCAAAGGAATAGGCCCCGAAATGACCGCACCGGTGGCTTTAGCGGTTCGTATAATCTTATCCGCCGACTTATCAATTAAATTATGATCGTATGCTTTTAATCGAATTCTTATTCTTTGATTAGCCACTCTACCACCCCATTAATTTTGTTATTCAATGACTTCCGTAACAACACCGGCGCCTACCGTGCGTCCGCCTTCACGAATCGCAAACCGCAGCTCCTTTTCAAGAGCTATCTCTTTGTGCAATTCAACGTCTATCGTAACGTTGTCGCCGGGCATTACCATTTCAACGCCTTCCGGCAATTGAATCGAGCCCGTTACATCCGTCGTTC
>JAADIP010000032.1 GCA_013151275.1 Calditrichota bacterium
ATATTCGAATTCCGGATTCACGATTTTCCTCTTCAATCTACTTTGTTACTATGTTACTTTGTCACTTTGTTACTCATTACGCGTCACGCATCACGACCCTGTCACTTAATCCCCGAAGAAAAATCCGGATGCTTGCGGCTAAAGTGAATTATCAGTTGAATTGTCTTCAAAGCGACAAGCGCCAGATAAAGACCAAACAAAAACCAGAACTCCCGACCCAACCTAAAAGTCCGATAAAAATTGGTTTGCAAAACCAGATAGAACAAACCGAATAAAAAGAGCATGGTTAAGTTTCCGACCATTAAGAGATAGTGAATCATCATTTTCAGAGTATCGGCTTTCCTTTCCGGCGCAAGCCAGTATTTTTTGTTCGGAAGATTAATCAGTTCCTCCGGCAGGCGCGGCAGCAAATAAGTCATTAAATGAAAAAGACCCGCCACAAATACCAACAAACCCAGGTTTATCCCGCAAAAAACAGCTTTGGAAGCCCAGCTATCAGCCCGACCCAACGCGTCAAAATGAATCGCCATCTGTTCGGGTAACAATGGGTAGTATTTCCAGACCAAAACCAATTGAACGAACACAAAAATCCACAAAGTTACCTGAAAAAAAGTTGTCTTTTTCAAAAATTTTCTCCGCCTTGCTTCTCAGAAGGAAATTGAACGGAATCGCCTTTTACGTCCGTCCGCACGGGTTCGTCAATATTAAAAGAGAAAAGCCTTTCGGGATTAGTCAGCCGGACGACGCAAACCTCTTTGATGCGCTCAATCGGTACAACGGCGTCTCCCATGCCGTTGGTTCCTTTTTGACTCGCCCAGTAAACAACGTTTTTGCCTCCCTTTTCATCCCGATACCAGCCGAGAAAAACAACCGAATGCCCGCCTCCTTTTTTCCACGAGATATTCATAAAATCGCCCGGACGCGCTCTTTGCGGCGAAATTCTTTCTCCCATTTTGGAATATTGAACCAGGGCAAAATGATTACCGTAGCCGTCGGCGTTCCAATATCCCCAGAACTTCACAAAATCCTCGCGCCGTCCGCCGTCCGGTTCCTGCATGCGCAGGGCTTCCAATCGCTGCGGACTAATTTTATTTTGTCCGTCGCTAAAAATAAGGTTTAACGCTTCGATAAACGCCGTGTATGTTGACCCGCTGCAATAACTGGTTGAACGCGGAGGTTTTAACAAAGATTTCCCGAACAGTTTTAATTCGTAACCCATGGGCGACTCCGGAGGATCGGCTTTTAAACCGATGAAATAGCCGCCCCCATCCGGCGCGTGTGATTGCGCGCGATCGATGCCCATTAAGACAAATTTATTGTAACCTTCCGCGTATTTGCCGAAGATTTCCGCGTGTCGTGTGTGATGAACGCCCGCCGAGAGGTCTTCTTTGCTTAAGAAAAACCAGCTACCGTTATCCCGGGTGGGTTTTAAATCAGATTTTGTGTTACAATAAAAAAGGGGAATAAGCGCAATAATTATTAACAAAATCCGCAAAATTTTCTCCTTTCTTTTCAGCAATTAATTTTTGTAAAATTCATTAACACGTTTTTAATGTACTTCACCGCCTCGGCAAAATTTTTTTCGGATTTTTCACCCGCCTTTCATCCGAGGGGATGGCGCTTAAAAATTCGGGCGGTTTGACGCCCTTATTTTTGCCGTCTTGCGATGCAAGTCATTATAAAAGCGAAGGGAATAAAAAGCAAATTTTCGGAAAGTCGAAACCGGAGCTGAATAACAAGTTAACGAGTTAAGTATTGATCTTTTGGGATGATTTGCAAAATAAAAAACCCCCTTGACAGGGGGCTTTAAAAAATCATATTAAGCGGATTATCTGATAAATTACCGCCGGTTTCTTCTGCGTAACCAGCTTAATCCGCAGTAGAATTTCTTCCAATCAATTTTACCCAAAACGCCGGATCATCTCAATAAATACTAATAAACCGCTGCGGATCGGAATTGTTCTCCTCGGCGCAATCAGCGTAATCGGATTAATCTGCGGTCATTATTTGGAAGAATCGCTCGGAGCAACCCTTCCGCCGATGTATTTGGCTAAAAACTTTTCCATGGCGGCGTAAAAATCAAAGCGGTTTTCCTCATTGCGGAATCCGTGACCCTCGTTGTCTTTCACCATGTATTCCACTTCAACTCCACGTTTTTTAAGAGCTTCGACCATCTGATCCGATTCGGCTTTGTTCACGCGGGGATCGTTGGCGCCCTGTGCAATGAACAACGGCGCTTTGATCCGGTCGGCGTGTAAAACGGGTGAAGCTTCAGCCAAAAGCAGACTGTCTTTCTTCGGATCGCCCACCATTTCGTGGAACATCTCCAAATAGGGTTTCCAGTAAGGCGGGATAGTATTTAAGAATGTGAACAAATTGGAAACGCCGACATAATCAACTCCGCAGGCGTACAAATCGGGCGTAAACGCCAGACCCGCTAAAGTGGCGTATCCTCCGTAGGAACCGCCGTAAATGGCGACTCTTTTCGGATCGGCGATGCCCTGCTTAATCAACCATTTAACGCCGTCCGTAATATCGTCCTGCATCTTTTTGCCCCACTGTTTAAAGCTGATCTCCCAAAAATTCCGACCGTAGCCCGTAGAACCGCGAAAGTTAACTTGCAGCACGGCATACCCGCGATTGGCTAAAAACTGCACTTCAGGATTAAATCTCCAGCTATCCCGATACCACGGACCGCCATGGGGATTAACGACCACCGGCAAATTTTTAGGCTCCACACCCTTCGGCAACGTCAAATAACCGTGGATGGTTAAACCGTCGCGCGACTTAAACTGAATGGGTTTCATATCCGCCATGTATTCTTCTTTTAACCAGGGGCTGATATCCACCAGCTTTTTAAAATCCTTGGTCTTCAAATCGTAAAAATAATAAGCGCCGCGGGTTTTATCGCTATAGGTGCGTACAAGCACTTTATCTTCGTTACGATTCATACTTGTTACCAGTACTTCATAACCGGGCAGCCTTTTTTCCAGCTCTTCCTGCAATTGTTTGCGCTGATCGTCAAAAAACTGGTAATGGCGTTTGTCCGTATTGTACATTACCCCGGTGATCACTTTTCTCTTTTTTGATTTCAGCAATGTGTAAACATCGACTTCGGGATGTTCATAGATGACTTCCACTTCTTTGGCGTTGGGCACATCAAATTTGATGATGGCTGTTTTATCCCGTCCCAGATTTGAGGCTGCATAAATTACCTTGTTATTATCGAAAGTAAAAAATAACGGCTGCAATGTTTCTTTAAATGAAGTAGTTAAAACCGTTTTAAAGGGCTTTGTTTTATCTTCACGATAAAGCAGGCTGGTATTTACGCCGTCGGTTGTGATTGCCAAGCGAATATTTCCGTCCCAATCGGTGATCCACTGGGTAATATTCCCGGGATTTTGGGCGATCATTGTCATTTCGCCGGTATTGATATTGATCCGATAGGCGTCAAACACGCGGGGATCTCTTTTATTCAACTGAATGATCATTTCGTCGGGATTGTCTTCAAGGTCGTCAATGATCATTACACGCACCTTTTCAAAGGGAGTTAAAACTTTCGGATTTGAGCCGTCGATGTTTACCGCGTACAGTTTAAAATTCTCATCGCCTGCTTTGTCTTGTACATAAACCACTCTTTCGTTGTTCGCCCAGGCAAATCCGGCAATATCTCTGTTCACGGCGTCGGTAATCCGCGTAATCTTGTCTTCTCCGATTTTCTGAACATGAACGTTCAGCCGATTTTTCCAGGGCTGCAGAAAGGCAAGATATTCTCCGTTGGGAGAAAGCTGGAATGCTGTTTTGGTGGGATTCCTGAAGAAATCCTTCATCGGAATCAACGGCGGTACTTTATCTTTTTGCGCCGTTGTGCAGGACAGCATAAAACTCATACTGACCAGAACAATTGAAACGAGCAATACTTTTTTGTTCATAAACACCTCCTTAAATTAATTCTAATTGAACTTGCTTTTAAAAATTGAACTTTTTTCTGAGCAATTCTCTGGTGAATTTGTTAACCGGCAAATTTTTTAATTCCTCTTTGGAAACCCAGCGGGCTTCAAGCGCGTCGTCGTCAGGAGAAGGATCGCCCGAAATATATTCGCCCGATAAATCGATAATAATGTAATGATAGCGTATTTGCCCTTCGGCATCACGATCGATGATTTCAAATGTGTGAACGATTTCGCCCGCTTTGACGGATACGCCTGTTTCTTCCAGAATTTCACGCTCGGCGGCTTGCCGCAGGGTTTCTCCGAATTGCAATTTACCGCCCGGAATCGCCCATAAATTTTCCGCGGGCGGATTTTTTCGCTTTACCAAAAGTACGCGATTTTTATGAATAACAACGGCTCCCACGCCTATCTGCGGTTGACGAAGCTCTTTTTTCGGTCGCTTTTCATCGGACATTGCATCACCTGAAAGGAAAACATCAATTTGAAGGCATCCATGCTGAAGCTAAATTTCTTCCGAGAGTCTGCACAAGAATGTAGCAAGTTATTCATTCCTGTTCAATTTAAAATAAATCTGTTTTATTTGAATACGCTTTGATTACGAAAAACAGAGGAAAAAGTTCTGAATTATTTTTTTAAAGCGGAACTTTTGTCTTCAATAGTAACGCGTTTTTGTCATTTTTATTCGAACCGACTCCTTACCCCGTTCCTTGAACACAGAAACGGGGAAGGCTCGGTTAAGCGATTATTTTTTATTCACCGATTTTTAAAATATTGTCGTCCGGTTTTACATCCGGGATATGCGCATTTCCCAATTCTATCCGAAGGACTTTTTTATCAGCTTTTACGGGAATCGTAATAGCTTGTTTGCCGTCCCGCCAAACGCGCATGGATTTCTGAATAACCCTTTCGCTGCTGTCCGCCGAAACAACCTTCAAATAAACGGGAACCGGTAAAAGCCCTTTCTTTTGAACCTCGACGAGCAAATTTTTTCCGTTTTTCTCTTTCAATTTTAACGCCAGATCCGGATAACCGAAATCAAAAAACCATGGCTTCCAGAACCAGTTCAAATCTTCTCCCGTCGCGTTATTAAAGGTAAAAAAGAAATCATAAGGAATGGGATGTTTTCCGCGCCAGCGTTCCATGTAAGTTTGCAAAGCTTTCAGAAATTCTTTTTCTCCCAGCATTTCCTTTAATAAATAATAAGCAATTCCCGAACGATTATAGGAAGCGTTACGGTAGGAACTTCTTGAATGGGAGCCGTAAACCACGGTCGGAACGATCATGGGAATGTCGAATTCGGTGCCCGCCACATTCAGGTATCTGTCTGATGTGCGTTTAATCGGATCGTATCCTGGCGCTTCTTTTTGCTGGAAGGCAAAGGGCAGCATGGTCGCCCAGCCTTCGTCCATCCAGGCGTATTTTTGTTCGTTGATGCCCATCATAAAGGGGAAATAGGTGTGAGCTATTTCGTGGCTGGTCACATGAATAGTGCCCCACAGCTCTCCGGAAGAGCCGTCGTTAACCATCATGGGGAATTCCATTCCTCCCTGCCCGTTAAAAACCGTTAAAGAAGGATAAGGGAAGGGCACGCCCGGCATGACGGTCGAAAAGTAAAGTATCGCCTTTTTAGCGATTTCAGCCACTTCGTAAAAATCCTTGGATTTACTTTTATACGCGGCTCCGATCAAAACCCTTCTGCCTGTCTGGCTATCCGCCACCGCGCTGGTTAAATCCCACAAATAATGATCGCTGGTCGAAAAGGCAAAATCCGGCACTCCCTGCGCCGCATATTTCCAGGTGTTCCACTCGTTTGGCTTTGTGATTTCACCTTTTTGCAAATCAGTTTCGGTAATAACCCGAACTATTTCACCTGAGGTTAACGCCTTTTGATAACGTTTTTTATATTCGGGCTCCAGAACCCGATCAATATTTTGCAATCTTCCGGTAGCCCAAACCACAAATCCTCTCGGAACGGTAATTTCCACCTCGTAATCCGAAAAGTCGTTGTAAAACTCCTGCAGTCCGCTGTAGTTGTAAGAATCCCAACCCTGAATATCGTCATAAACAGCCATTTGCGGATACCAGTAAGCGACATGAAAAGAGGTCGAATCGTAGGTGCCCATGCGGATATTCGATTTGTGAGGCAAACGTACCTGCCAGTCAAATTTTAGTTCAATCGATTGTCCCGGCGGCAGCGAATCTTCTAACTTCAGGAACAAATTGGTTCCTGAGCGCCGGACGGGAGTTGTTTTTCCCTTTAATTCAACGGGTTTATCATCGACAAGTAATTTGCTTATTTGCACTCCGTCGTGCAGATCTTCGCTCGAAACCTGCCAATCTCTTAAATTCCCCTTTTTAAAAATATCCTGATAAAGACGGATGACCAATCGTCTTAATGTATCGGGACTTTCGTTGTGATAGACAATAGTTTCGCTGCCTGTTAAGATTCTTGTCGAAGGCTCCAGCTTCACTTTAATTTTGTACTGGGAATAATTTTGCCAGTAGGCGGAACCCGGCTCGCCGTCATAAGAACGCGTTCCGTTTTTATAGGCTTTTTGCAAATTCAACGGCATATAAAGACCCGGCTTTTCCGCAGCCATGGCAGAAAAAATAAAAATCAACAAAATAACTACAGCTTTGAAAATCCATTTCATTTGACGCTCCCGTGATTATGGATTAGAATTTTAAAACTCCGAATTTAAATTTTTTATTCTGCTTTTTTTTTAATTTTTGAGATTTCAAAAAAACCGGAATCGTCCGCATCCCTGCCGATACCGCGGTTTATCAATTATAAATTATTTACACATAATCCGCAAGAAGGTTGGTCTGTTTTTTTAGAAAATTAACAATCATTAAATAGTTTGAAATTTTTATCGCTTCAGACAGGACGTCATTTGAGGGTGATAACAGCAAAACGTCTCTTGCCCATAAAG
>JAADIP010000128.1 GCA_013151275.1 Calditrichota bacterium
CAACCCAATCAATTAACAGTTGAAAATTTTAACTTAAACGCCTATCCCAATCCTTTTAACGGCGAAATAAGCATCTCGTTTAACGCCGGATCCCAGCCGGTATCGCTTTACATTTACAACGCGCACGGTCAACGCGTAAACGTTTTGCTGGATCGGCAAAAACTTGCTCCGGCAAAGTACACTGTAAAATGGCGGGCATTAAATTTAGCCAGCGGAATTTATTTTGTGGTTTTGCAGAACGGCATTTTTAAGGACCGGCGCAAGATCGTATTGATCAAATAGCCGGCATCGTGATGCGTGATGCGTGATGCGTGATGCGTGATGCGTGATGCGTGATGCGTATAAATTATTATCGCCATTTAATCAAAAGTCGTTAAAAAGGAACGGAAATTCTAATTTTTAGATTTAATTTCGGATTTACGATTTTCCTCTTCAATCTACTTTGTAACTCTGTAACTTTGTCACTTTGTAACTCTGTCACTCTGTTACTCATCACGCATCACGACCTGTTCTGTGAGTAACGGGCTCTTGAAAACGCTTAATAATCGTAAGATTTTCTTAGACACGATTTCCCCTTATTGTAAAAACTACCGACTTTCTTTTACTTTACTTTTAATGAAATTACGCGCAATATACCGTTTTTTTACATTGAAACAGCTATGATTATTTCATATATTAAACTAAGTCCATGATTCTTGCAGCAATCTCAGAGTTTAAAATGTAGTGATCATAATCCCAATTGCGATGAATTTGATCCTGATTAATCAATCTGCCTTCCGGTATTTTTTCGGACATCTTCAAACAGACAGGATCAAGCTCAATTGAATTATTCCGCTTTTGTCATTCGGGATCGATAGTACCTTGTTGTATTGCCATTTCTTGTGACAGATACGTAATCTTTGTCAGGAGGGAAAAATGTCGCGTTTATTTTTTGTTCTGCTTTTTTGGGGAACGACTGTTATCTCTATCGTTTGGGCAGGCAATCGTTCTGATTTGTTCAATGCTTCAAACTCGGACAATCCACTCCGGAACCGCGCCCGCGCTTACCAGGATAAAGGCGTATTAAAATTGGCGATAGAAAACTTCGGACGTTTTGGCGGCATATCCGCGCCTGATGCATTGTGGGGGGATTTTCAATACATCAATAATCTTTCGTTTATAATGGGCGTTCCCGGGAAAGACGCTCTGGGTAATCCCTACCCGTGGGCTGTGGGACGCAAACAAGCCTTTAATGTGAAAACAAACGAATTTTTCACTGTGGGCACAGACACAACCTATTGGGGACCGACCGTGTCCGAAGCCTGGTTCGACCGCACCGCAAACCTGAATCGAACCGATTGGGAGGCGGTTGACGACGCCCGAATCCGTTTGCACAATCCGAACGCAACAGCCGGAAAATATTACGGACGTTACGGCTATTACACCAACGCCGAAGATACCTACCCGTTAATCGCCACAAGCACCATTCCCGCTACCTGGGCTGTGATTGACGGGCAGCCTGTTTGGCCGGGGCACTGGGCTGTTGATCCCAACGACCCTACGGGGGAAACGGAACTTAACGGAGTTTTTGTCTCTGATCAGGACATCTATTTTGAATTTGACGATCGGTTGGCTACGCGGGATGTTGACACGACTCAGGGATATCCGATCGGCGTCCGCGCGGAAGTTTCGTCCTATTCATTTGCCGACACCAGCGCCAGAGATATGATCTTTTTTAACATGGTATTGCACAACGAATCGGATTTCAATTACCGGAACGTGTATGTGGGACTTTATCTGGACGCCGATATCTATTCGCGTTTGAGCAACGGCTCGTATGCCGGTCGTACGAACGAAGACGACATGATGTCTTACGATTTGCAACAATCCATGGCGTATATTTACGATCTTGACGGCGACCACGACAATCCTTTTGTCGGCGGGAAGAAATTGGCTTACTGCGCATTAAAATTCTTGGATACTCCCACCGCTTCCAAAGACCTGGACCTGACCAATGACGGCATCGCGGATGTGACAAAAGGCGACAAATTGGGTCTTACCGGTTGGCACTGGTTTGATTGGTATTTCCGACCGGGCGCAAGCGATGTTAACCCCTATGCGGGCCCGTGGTCAGGAGACGGCAGTACACCGGTCGCCGAAAACAAGGAGGAAATTCAATACAAAATTCTCGCCGCAGACACCGCCGACTTAACGCCGTCCGATTCAAAACACTACTTTCATCCTTCGTACGCCGCGGGCAAAGTCGATAAGCTTAATCCTTATTTCGATTCTCCCGACGGTTTGTTGTACGAATATCCCGAAGGATTGGATTGCATTTTTATCATGACGACGGGACCGTTCGATTTAAACGCCGGGGATTCGGCGCCCTTTTCATTTTGTCTGATCATGGCGCAGGATCTCAAACAGCTTGAGCTCAGAGCAAATACCGCTCAACGTATATTCGAGAATAACTACCGGCTGGTTCCTACCGTCATAGCGAAAGACAAAACCCATTCGATTATTTCCGGATTTCAACTTGCGCAAAATTATCCCAATCCGTTCAATTCCCGAACTCGAATACATCTTACGGTTCCCGGATATCATCGTGTTCGACTGGCTTTGTTTAACACGCTGGGTCAAAAGGTCAAAGAGTTGTTAAATAAACCTTTAACGCCGGGAGACTACACAGTCAATCTTGACGCGTCCGATTTAGCAAGCGGGGTTTACGTTTACCGCCTTTACGCCGACGGCAGTTTGGTAGGAAGTAAAAAAATGATATTGATTCGATAAAACGAAAAAGACATTTGCCGAATGTTCGGGCTGATGCGTAATGGCTTTGTTACTTTTCGTTAAGGGTATAAGGGTTAAGGGTTAAGGGTTAAGCGTGTAAGCGGCTTCTCCATCCGCACATCACGACCTTGTTACTTTGTCACTCTGTTACTCATCACACATCACGGTTTTCTGCTTTCTCTTTTTCCTTTTTCTTTTTTCTTTTGTCTTTTTTCTTACTCCTCACGCCCATATCTCCGCTCCCTGAGCTTGTCGAAGGGAGCCTGTCGAGTTAATCTGTTATTTGTCCCTTGTCACTTTGCCACTTGTAATTTATTGTTTTGTTTTGCGTCAAAGATCCCCCCTTTTAATTTCCCCCCTTTAATTTATCCCGTGCAGACGGGAAGGGGGGAACGCCGAAGGCAAGGGGGGTCTTATTAATCAAACCGCACAGTATCTGAATTTCAGAATATTACTCGTTATCAAAGTTTTGTTTTGAATTTCTGTCATTCGCTCATTCGAATTTGTTTCGGATTTCGATATTCGAATTTCGGATTTATTATTTTCCTCTTCAATCTGCTTTGTCACTTTGTTACTTTGTCACTCTGTCACTTTTTTACTCATCACGTGCCACGACCTTGTCACTCGTCACTCTGCCCCTCTGCCTCTCCTCCCCCACATCTTTAGAACGCGAAATACAATCCCGCGTGAATCGCATATCGGGACGGATCCGTTTTCTCCGGCATTAACTTATAGCCGTAATCAATCCGTACCGGTCCCAGAGGCGTAAGAAAAGCCAGTCCAGCTCCCGTGGTAACCTTAATACTCAGCGGATTTACGTCTTTCAGTTCGCGCCAGACATTTCCGGCGTCAACAAATGTTTCCAGAACAACAAACCAGAACAGCGGCATTCGTAATTCGGCATTGGCGATAAACAGCGCCTTACCGCCGGCTGCCTTTCTTATTTTACCGTTTTCGTCATAATACAAAGCCGGACCCAAAAGCTGCTCATGGTATCCGCGCACGGAAGTGGCGCCGCCGGCAAAAAAGCGGTCGTCAATCGGAATTTCCTTATTGCCGCCCGGCTCGACAATCGCCCCGGCTTTCAGACGCGTGGCAAGAACAAAATTCCAGCGTTTAAAATGCAGCACTTTGGGACGAAACGGTTGATAGCGCTGCCATGAACCGACAATTGTAACGTAGCGGTTTGTCTCATATTCCTGTTTGTCGTTCTTACCCCGGCTGTAACTAAACGAAACGCTCAAATCCGTATAAGAACTGTTTTGCGGATTAAAAATATTCTTGCGTTTGTCCCGCTTGCCGTAAAACATCAGCGAGTAAACGGCGTTTTTATTTACTTCTTCCGGATTAATGGTCGTGGTATCAATCATGCCCTCTTTCATCCGGTCAACCAAACGGGCTGAAAATCCCGCGTTCATTTCAACGCCTTTGGAAAAACGCCTGTGCACGTCAAAGGAACTGCGGTAAATATTAAAATGAGCGCTGTTAACCGGGCGATATTGCTCAAAAGCCAATTTTAACACCCCGGGCGTGCGCGTGTTTAAAATCCAGGGCTCAACATAAATCAACGTTGCGCGGTTGTCCGGATTATTGATCTTTTTGTTGCCGAAATCATAGTAAAACGAAGGCGTTACGTAAACACTCAAACTCCGCCCGGTGCCAAACAGGTTGCGATGCCCGCCCTGCAAGCTTAATTCCAGTTTATTGCCGAAATAAATTTCCTGATCGTGCGCCACGCCTAACCGAAAGCCGACCCATCGGGCTTCTTTTTCCTGAACTATTATTCTTAAAATCGCCTGCGTGGAATCCCTTAAATCCGGCTCCAGATTAAAACGCACGTAGCGAAACAAACCGGTGGCGTACAAATTCTGCTGAGACCGGTTAAGCGCCTCGCGATTGTAACGGTCGCCTTTTTTTACCTCCAGCTCCCGCCGAATTAAAAATTTTTGCACCAACCGCATTCCCTCGTATTGAATATCCTCAATAAACACCGTTTGATTCTCTTTTATTTTTAAATACAAAAAGATGAGAGAATCCTGCTCGTACAGATATTGGGTGTTAATTTGAACGTACGGCTTTCCCGAATTGTAATAGATATCTTCGACTCTTCGAACGGCTTCGCTGACCTTGCCTTCGTTAAAGGGCTCGCCGATTTTCAAATCCTTAAACGCGGGTTCCAGTTTTTTTAAAGCAAGTGATTTAACCCCGGAAAAGCGGACTCCGCCGAAAAAGTAGCGAATTCCCGTATCGATCAAAAAATAGAGCCGGACGCGGTTCTTTTCACGATCCAGCACCGTGCTGTCGTGCACCGTTACATTGAGGAATCCGTAGTTCTTGAAATAGTTGGTTAACAGTATTTTGTCCAGTTTTACCAGACGCGGCTCGTAAAGTCCGTTCTTTTTTGAATTGATGATCTCGGTTAAATCGCGATGGGTTTTGAATTTAACATTACTAAAAACAATTTTTTCGATTTTGCGTCCCGCAGCCGGCAGAGAGAGCGGCAACAAAAGAGAAAAAATAATAACACAAATCAGCGGAATAACGTTATCGGATTTCAATAATTTTGCCATAAATTCTTTTTTCGATTTTATTTTTAACCAATCGGTTTTTTATGCGCAGAGCTTTCGATCATGTTTAAATGCACCCTTCGGCTTCGCTCGGCGCGACCGCCAAAAAACAAGTCGCGACGCCTTCCGCGATTCAAAACGAATATTCCCAGCTCAATCCGAATTTTATTCGATTGTTGCCGCGTTCCGTCTTTTCGTAATAGCTGTCCAACGTCCAGTAACGATTAACGCGGTATTGCAAGCCGATCCTGTTTCCGGCGTCCCAGCTCAAACGCGGAGCCGGAATTCCGCTTCCGAACTGCGTTCGGTATTCCACGTAAAGATCGCTGGTCAAATATTTTCCGAAAGCGATGGAAGCATCGCTAAGTCCGTTATTCAATTTAAAACGGTTCAGGTCCACCAGCGAGCGGCTGGCGCTGATTTCAACGCGGTCCAAACCGGTAATCTTTTCGGTTCCTCTTTCCATTGCGGTCAATATGGATGTTGTGGCGATATTTTCTCCCAGATTTCGCAGGGTCGAATCCACATTCGATTGCATGGTCGAGACATCCGCGCCCAGCGTCAGCAAAGAAATTTTATCAAAATCGGAAAGGCTCATTTCGCGTCCGTTTTCCAGAACGCGCATGTGCTGGTTTAAATTTTCAAGATCGCCGGTTATCGAAAGTTCAAAGGTTCGTTTCCCGATCTGTTTAAACGCCACAAAATCGATGCTCGGATTTACCGGAAGATTGTTTTTAAAATCGATGCTCGCCGATTCCACGATAAAATTCTGATTCCACGAGGAGTACTTTCCGCTAATCGCCTCAAGATGCCCCTGTATGCGCGGCTCGTCCGAGGGCGGCTGCATGATTATCTGCAAATCTCCCATAAAGGCGATTCGGAAATTATTGGTCAAATCGAGCGGCGAACTGGTTACCGTAAAATTCCCCGGTATTTCCACGCGCAAATTCAAAGCGAGAAACGGCGGAACCGGAGTAACCACTTCTTCGGTTAAATAAACGCTTCGAGCCATCTGAGCAAGATCGACTTCCAACACGCCCTTCGGTATGTACAAATCGCCCTGAACCGTTATGGTATCCTGCCCGTGAATCCGCAGATTTTTTGCGTTAACCAACAGCGAAACGTTCTGGATAAAATAATCGATGTAAAATTCATTAAGATCGATTGTCAGGTCGATTTTCGGGCGCATTAAATCCGAAAAATTAATCGAACCCTTAGCCGTAAGGTATCCTTCTTTTTCCGACCGCTTATTCCAGGGCAGCAGCGCGCTTAAAAAACCCCACGCCTTTTCCCAGAAATCTTTTTCTTCCAGCGATCGCGCCGAGAATTTTTTAATTTTCAGAATCGAATCCTTAATCTCCCCGTCAAAATTAACATTCCGGATAGGATCGCGGATCATGGAAAGCAGGACTTCCCCGTTTTTTAGCTTAATAAATCCTTCCTGAATCGATGGTTTTTGCGGCGTTCCGCCAAGCGTTAAATCGATTTGATAGGGTCCCTGAACGGATTCCACCTGTTCGTTCAAATAGCCCAAAAACA
>JAADIP010000135.1 GCA_013151275.1 Calditrichota bacterium
CATAATTTTTCCTCTTTGTTTTGTTGTTTTGAGTTAAATTACAAAAGGTAAAAATGTGAATCAAAATCGAATTTGGATATTCGTTAAGGGTTAAGGGTTAAGCGGCTTCTCCATTCACGTATCACTGGCTTCACTGCTTTCTGCATTCTGCTTTCCGGCAACCTTTTACTTTAATCTTTCTCCTTTAATCTTACTTGTCCCTCGTCACGGCTTTCTGCTTTCTTCTTTCTGACAATCTTTCCCTTTAATCTTTTATCTTTAATCTTTAATCTTATTTGTCACGGCTGTCCGTCAAAAATAGTCCGCAGATTTGTATTTCTAAAGCTGAAAATTTTAGTAAGGGAAGATTCTTAAAAGCTCATTCTGGAAACGATTATTTTTTTCAAAGACAAAGCCGGCGTATAATCGGGTTTCAGGTTTAAGGCTTTGTTGCAATCCGCCAGCGCCTTGGGATAGTCCTGCAAATCAAAATAGGTCAGCGCGCGCATGTGGTAACTTTCGTGTTGATAGCTGTCGATTTCCAGGGAGTGCTGAAAATCCAAAAGCGCCAGATCGTATTTTTTAAGCATCCGGTGTGCGAGTCCGCGATTATTGAGGGCTCTTAAATTTTGCGAATCAAATTTTAACGCTCTCGTGAAGTCGGTGAGGGATTTTTCGTATTCTCCCTGAACAAAATACGCCATTCCCCGGTGATTGTAAACAATGGATCGGATGGCGGGTTTTATCTTCTGACGCAGAACGTAGGTATAAATTTGTATGGCTTTGCCGAATTCCTGCCGGCTGTGCGCTTCGAGCGCTTCGAAAAGTTGTTTTTCGATATTGGATTTGGAAATGATTGCGGTGGGAATATCGAAGGCTTCGATTTTATTCTTTCCGTCGCCATTGCCGTTGCCGTTAGCGGAAATAACCGAACCGTTCGGCAAAAGGATCTTTTCGGTCATTGTGTGGTCGCATTTTTCCCGCAGGGTTTTTATTTCTTTCTGGTAATCCCTGATCTCCTGAAAAATGATGTCCGAAAGCGTTAAGGTCGCGTTCAGAGAAGCCAATTTGCGTTTGATTGGTTCGTTAAGCAGCGAAAAATTTGCCTTGTAAATCAGCTCATGTTCCACTTCCGCCCAGGCGTCCTGCAGAATGGTACGTAATTGAAATTCACAGGTTCTGCCGCTGTAAGGAATGAATCCCGTGTAATATTTTTCGGGTAATTCCACCGTCAGATGAATGGAATCATAACTAAATTCGTTAACCGCTTTTCTTGCCCTTTTGTGCTCTATTTCTATTACCCGAAAATTATCGCGGATAATGGATTCGACGCGTTCAATGTCTTCCAGAAAAGGGCAGATAATGCGCAATCCGATCAGATCGTTAATGATAATAGGGTTGATGTTTCGCTGACGGTAACGAATTAATTTTTGAAAATAGCTGTCAAAGGATTTTAAGCGGTATTTGATATTAAAATTGATATCGGCTTTCAAAAGAAGTTTTCTTACTTGTTTGTAAAGGCGGTTAAGATTGGTTTCGTATTCATGGCGGTATCGCTCATAAAGGATCAGCAGACGTTCGCGTTCGGAAATGCCGGCTTTGGTTTGGATGATCGTGTTCATTTACGAACTCCTTTTGAGATTATTACAAGGAGCAAATTTACGCGGTCGGAACCTTAACCTGATAGCTCCAACGGCGTAATTTAAAAATAATTCATTCGCATAACAATGCCTTGATCCGGATTACAATTTCGTTTGACAATTCATTCGCATTCACAACCAGAACATTTTAACGCAGATGATCAAAGAAAGATTCAAGTAAATATCGCTCCTTCAAAATCAACGCTGCGCAAGTTTCAAGGCGATATTTTTTCTATTTCAGCAAAATCAGTTTCTTTGTTAAGCTTACCTGCTCCGTTTTTAGGCGGTAAAAGTAAACGCCGCTGCTTAAAGATCGGGCGTTGAGCGTAAACGAGTGTTTTCCAGCCTTCAATAAACCGTCGAACAATTCCATGACTTTTTTCCCGCCAATATCGAACAAAGCTAAACGCGCATGGGAAGTTTTGGGCAGAAAGAATTGAATGCGCGTGGCGGAATTGAAAGGATTCGGGAAATTCCGGAATAATTTCGGCGCTGCGGGTAATGATTCTGAATAATCTTCCGCCAGCGAAGGTTCGGTGTTGTAAGCCAAAATTTGAATATCATCCAGATACCAGCCGTCCTTGCGCGTGCCTCCGTCGCTTTGCAGGCGGAATCGGAGGTATATTTCTCCGGCGGACTGATAAGAAGTAATATCGATCCATTCGGTCAGCCAGTTTTGTCGGAATCCGTCGTAACCGGGCACATCCTTGCTTTGTTTCCCGCTGCCGGAGCCGCTTAACATTGCCGAAGCCTTTAACACATCCCAGCTAACGAGATCGGTGGAAACCTCGACAGTGGCAAAAT
The DNA here is from genome assembly GCA_013151275.1 of Calditrichota bacterium. Classification (GTDB taxonomy): domain Bacteria; phylum Calditrichota; class Calditrichia; order Calditrichales; family Calditrichaceae; genus Caldithrix. The sequence goes on from JAADIP010000135.1 coordinate 2,424, forward strand.
CGAACGGACGCTCGATATCCCAGTGGGTGCGATAGGTCAGAAAGATCGCGTCGCTTTGCGGCAAAAGCACCGGATTTTTAAGGGTTAACGCATTATCGGCATTATTGGAATATTTTCCCGAGGGGCTGTCGGTAAATAAGTGATTTTCGGAATTTTGGTCCGAAGCCACAGCCCAGCCTTCTCCGGTGTCCCAGTTTCCGATGCCGTCTTCCGCGTTGTCCTGAAAAGCAACCACGGGCGTTCCGATCACAAAGCCGTTTAGCGTATCGCGGCGCGTAAAACCGTCTTGTTCGATATTTAGAATGATAACGGATTCATGTCCGTCCGGAGCGTCGGAGCTGACAGAGACGGAAAAGGTATCGGTGATTGTGATCTGGGAGGCGATTTGCGGATAGGAGTAACTGCTGCCGGAATTTTGAATTTGAAGATAAGGATCGTCCGACTGCAAAGACAGGGTAACGTTTTGCGCCGCTCCCTGCCCGATATTTTGTACATTACAAATCAGACTGAGACTCTCGCCCGGATCCGGATATCCGTTATGATCGTCGTCGTTGGAAATAAAATAGTTTTGTGTCTCCAGCCGACCGCCTGCAAACCAGGCAAAATTCAGATTGGCTCTAAGATTTTCTTTGCATAAAGGTACGATTCGGTCCTGATTCGGCCAAAAGCCGTCGCTGTCGTCTCCGACTTCGGGAGTAAAGGCGAGAATTTTAGGTTTCTCGCTCTGTTCTCCGTACATCCAATCGTCCGAATCGCCGTTGGTGGCATAATTGACCGTTTCTTCTCCGTTGCCGAAGGTGTAGCGATTTTCGAGAGTTAAACCGTTGGCGTAATGCATGTAAATCAACGAGTCCGGCGTAAGCGCGTTGATGTAGCCCCAGGGATAAATTAACAGGTTTGAATAGGTGTGATAGTTAAGAGTAAGAATAAAATGTCTGCCGTTCACAAAATCTCTGACAGCCTGAGTTTCGGGTTCCGAAAAGGGAGCGTCTCCGCGGTAGGTGTCGCTAAAGGGATACGGACTGGAGCCGACGTCGTCATAACCCCACTTATAGCCGTAATTTCGGTTTAAATCCACGCCGTACCAGGAGCCGTTAACCGGTCTCCGATTTTTTCTCCATTGTCCGCCGCCGTCGGGATTGGTCTGTTCGTTGTAAACGTATCCGTCGGGATTGACAACGGGTAAAAAATAGAGTTCGCGATGATCCAGAAGGAAAGTGACTTCGGGATCCGTTCCGTAATTCGCCAACAGATAATCCATAAAATAGAGCAAATTCATCATGCCCGCCGGTTCCCGCGCATGATGCAGCGCCGTGTAAAAAACCTCGGGTTCGTTCTCATCGCTTTGGGGATTGGCGGAAATCTTTACCGTCCACAGGTCTCTTCCTTCGACGGATTTGCCGACGGATTGTTTTTGAGTAATTAAATTCGGATAATTCAGATACATGGAATCCAGTTCGCTTACCACTTCGTCAAAAGTGTAAAAACCGCCCATGCTGCCCAACTCGAATCCGGGCGGAGTGTCTTCGCTTAAAACGGACGAAATCGCCGGTTGGGCGGCGGTTCTCAGCTTGTAAGCCTCAACCACATCGGGAATCGTTACCTCAAAAGTAACGCCGCTTTCCCGAAGGATTTGTAATTCCAAATTGTTTACGACGGTTTTGAACGTCAGCCGCGGTTCGTTTTTTTCAAGAATTTTAATATGGTCGAATATCAAACCCTGTTTTGCCAGTTGTGAGAATTGAGCCGGATTATCAAGATAAATCTTAACTTCACTGTACCGGAAATCCGATGACGCCGACAGCCAGGAAATCAAAAAAGAATAAATCAAAACGATTAGCAACAAACGTGGATTTTTTGAAAACATGATTTAATCCTTTAAAAGAAAAGTTGTAACGGATGAATTCGTAAAAAGTATGGTCGTAATTGATGTTCGCATTTCTTTTACGAGTTCATCTTTATTGAGAAACCTGTTTTTTGAGCATCGGTATTTCCCAGGGCTTAATGATTCTGCCGGGTGTGTTCAGTTCATCCCGGACGCGCATAACGGAAAGCCCGATGTAGCGTTTTTTGTACTTGGTATTGATAAGCTCCACCCATTGATCGTAAGGCGTGTCGAAAGTGGACATGCCGCGCGAGGTGGATTCGCGAATCACCTTTTCGCCGTTACTTTCCATGATCATGATCATGTGGGCGGAAAAGATATCGGTCTTGTCGGCGTAAATGACGGCGCAAATATCGCCGGTTCTGGTTTTGTCTTTAACCTCAATTAATTTGTCGGACGGGATGTAATCGAGGGTAATGGTGCGATCGGGAAGGACATCCGTGGTGTCGGTTATCCCTTTTCCGGCAAAGAATTTACGATGCGAAATGGTGCGGGTAACCTGTTTGGTGAAATCGCCTCCCACCTTACGCGTAACATCCTGTAAAATCCAGTTGTTTTGCGGAAGCCAGTCCGCCATTGTGTAGTGATTACGCGTTTTCATTCCGATCAGTCCGTCGCGGTAACGAATCTGTTGCAGGTTGTCAAAAAAATTATCCCAATAGTCCGAGATGGAAAGCGCCAGAACGTGTTCGCAAAACGACATGCAATTAAGCTCTTTGAAATTAACCAGGGGCCAGTTTTCCAGAAGGGCGTAAGGTCCGTCGCCCACACAGGTTAAATTGTAAGGAGTTCCTAAAAAACGGGCTGAGAACAGATTCATTTTTTCGGTGATGGTGAGCGGCATTTTGCTAACCGCACGCAAAACGGAATCTATTTGCTGATTGGTCATTTCATAAAAAGGACGATCTTTAGGCTCGCCGGCGGTAAGCGGCAGTAGCCAGGCGAAAATCAATACAAAAACAATAAGACGAGTTAAAATGCGAAATTTCATTCCAAAGCCTCCTCGTTAATTTAACGGTAAGTTTTCGACAATTTTGTGATTAAAAATACGTCCCACGGGATAAACATCTTTAAATCGATCCCAATACGGCGATTTCCGGTAAAACCATTGAAGAACGGCTCGCGGATTTTTGGCAAAAGCGGAATCGGATTGTAATTTCCGCCGGAATTCATTTTTTAATTGCGGGTTTTCCTTTAGCATTTTGCGCGCCAGAGCTTCCAGAACATACGATTCGGCATATTCTTTTTGTTCGAAAATCGTGTTAAAAAATCCCCACCGAACGTAGGAATCGGGGGCGTCCGGTTCCAGAATATGAGCGATGACTTTTGCCGTCGGCTGATTAAGCGGGACTACCGCAGATCCTGCTCGATATTCACGCTCAAAGACAACGGGCGTTGTTTTGAATCGCGCCATTTGACGTCCTTCGTAAGGCGCGGAATTAAACTTAACGTCGCTGAATCTGTAGGTGTCGAGTTTTAAAGTAACCGCTTTGGTTAACGTGAAATATTTGATTCCGTGCAACGGCAATCGTTTAATCACCGATTGCCATTCTACGGGAATGATGTAAGCAACGGGCAATCGAACGCTTTTATCGGGCGTCATCTTGTTAAAAAAGGGGATTTTAAAGATTTTGGGTTTGGAGGAATCGTAGCGGAACCAGATTCCGCCGCTGAGATCGCTGCGAATTTTTTGGTATTCAAAACCTGAAAAATCGATCATTACGCTGTCTTTGCTTAAACGATAGGTTAAAGTATAGGGGCTTTCCCGGAATTCGGAACCCGCGGTGAAACGATCGGCTTCACGTATTAGTTTTTTAAAAGCCTCGCGCCGATTATTCAACAGAGTTAATACGGATTGCAACAGGCGGTAAGTAGCGGTCACCCTTGTCTTGTAATCTTTAAGCGCATGCGTTTCGACGAGTAAGCCCGGGCGGTTCCGGATATCGGTGTAACCGTTGGAAAAACGCGGAGACGTAGCCCAGGTAACCGTTCCGCTCCGCGGGTCGTGACGATTGCGGAACATGACATAATCGATTAAAGGAAAACCGGCGTCGGACATCATTTTTTTCAAAGGAGGAACGAACTGTGTTTGAATAAAGGAGACCAGTTTGGAATCCAGAATTCCGTGGCTATCGAGGTGATAGGTGACGGCATATTGATAATCGGCGCCGTCGGTAACGTGGCAATCCACAAAAAAGTCCGGAAGCCAGCGCGTGAACAATTTCAGCCATGCCCGCATTTCGGGCGCGTCGGCTTTAAGATAATCGCGGTTCAGGTTTAAGTTTTGCGCCGTGGTGCGCCAGCCTGTTTTTTCCGGTCCGTTTTGATTGATTCGATTAAAGCGACCCGAGCGTTCGTGCCCGTCCGCATTGAAAACAGGAATAAACAAAATGACCAAGTTATCGAGCAATTGCGTGTTTTGCTTTTTGACAACCAAATCCCGGATAAGCGCCAAGCCCGCGTCTTTTCCGTC
>JAADIP010000130.1 GCA_013151275.1 Calditrichota bacterium
AAAAAAACAATTCGGCGACAGATTCGGCGGATTATTGACATTTAGGTTAAGCGATAAGGACGCCTGTTTCCGGTTTATGGACGCCTTAAAAATCATTCGTCGTTCCACAAATCTCAACGACAATAAAACGTTGATTATGCATCCCGCGTCAACCATTTTCTGCGAGTACTCGGAAGAAGAACGAAAGAAGATGCGGATACCGGAAAATATGTTGAGATTGTCCGTGGGTATTGAAGACGTTGAGGATATATTTGACGATTTAAGCAGGGGGTTGAAAGCAATATGATATCATTTACCGATCAGCAATTAGAGCGGTACAGCCGGCACATTATTTTGAATAATGTGGGGATAGAAGGACAATTAAAGATAATGCAGGGCAAGGTCTTGATTATCGGCGTAGGAGGGTTGGGTTCGCCCGCCGCGCTTTATCTTGCCGCCGCGGGAGTGGGAACCATCGGGATCGTCGATGCCGACAAAGTGGATCTTTCCAATTTGCAGCGGCAGATCATCCATTTTACATCCGATCTGCACAAGACAAAGACCCAATCGGCTTTTGAGAAGATGAAGGCGTTGAATCCCGACGTGCACGTAAACACCTATCATCTGCGCGTAACGGCGGAGAACATCAGAGAGATCATTCGGGATTACGATTTTGTCATTGACGGCACGGACAATTTTCCGGCTAAGTTTCTGATAAACGACGCCTGTGTGATGGAAGGAATTCCCTTTTCCCACGGCGGAATCCTTCGCTTTTCCGGTCAGACGATGACCGTGGTTCCCGGAGAGTCGGCTTGTTACCGCTGCTCGTTTCCGGAGCCGCCGCCCAAAAACGCCGTTCCCACCTGCGCCGAAGCCGGAATTCTGGGAGTTGTAGCGGGAATGCTGGGCACGATTCAGGCAGCCGAAGCTTTGAAATATCTGATTAAGCAGGGCTCTTTACTGACAAACGCCTTACTGACCTTTGACGCCCTGAAAATGGATTTCAGAAAGGTAGCGCTGCGGAAAAGAGCGGACTGCCCTTTGTGCGGCGAGAATCCCACGATTCTTCGTCTCGAAGATATTGAACAAGCGGTGTGTGAACTTAAAAGGTGAGAGAGAAAATGTTAAAAATAAAAAAAGAGATTTATCTGGAATTAATCAAATATGCCTGGCAGGAAGCGCCGATCGAAGCCTGCGGCTATCTTGGCGGCTCCGGCGACAATGTCACCGAGTTTCAGCCGTTGACCAATGTGGATGCCGCGGAAGATCATTTTCGCCTGAATCCCGAAGAGCAATTCAAAGTGGTGCGCGACTGGCGGGCAAAGGGGATTAAACCTTTAGCCGTGTTTCACAGCCATCCCGAAACTCCGGCAAGACCTTCGGAAGAAGACATCCGTCTGGCTTTCGATCCCAATATCAGCTACGTGATCCTGTCGCTCAAGGGAGATACGCCGTCGATAAAATCTTTTAAAATCCGTAAAGGTCTGGTGGAGCCGGAAGCCGTGGAAATCGTTGATTGAGCCTTTCGTTTGGGGAAGGCGTTTAATAAGCAAATTTTTTGGAGAAACGAATAGATGAATGTGTATCAAATACCGGAAACATTACCGAAGGAAATAGACCATCTGGAGAATTTAATCGGCAAATTTCAGCAGGGGACGTTAAACGAAACCGAATTAAAAGCGAATCGGGTTCCTTTCGGGGTTTACGAACAGCGCCAAAAGGGAACCTACATGGTTCGTGTGAGATGTCCCGGCGGAATAATTACTCCGCAGCAATTAAAAGCTGTGGCGGAGATTTCCGGTAAATTCGGCTCCAGGAATCTTCATATTACCACCCGGCAGGAGATTCAGATCCATGATGTCGATTTGAACGGCATTGTACCCGTGATCCGCTCTTTGTATGATGTCGGATTGAGCAGCCGGGGCGGCGGCGGGAACACCATCCGCAACATTATGGCTTCCTGGGATTCGGGGATTGCTCACGGCGAGATTTTTGATGTCACGCCTTATGCCGTGGCTCTGACGGAACGATTTATTGCCGAATCGGATTCATGGACCTTGCCGCGCAAATTTAAGATATCTTTTTCGAATTCAAAACAGGATAACGCCTTTGCGGCGGTTAACGATCTGGGATTTATTGCGGAGATTCGGGGCGGCAAACCGGGATTCAGAGTTTATGTCGCCGGAGGCATGGGCAGAAGTCCGCAGGTGGGTCAACTATTGCACGATTTTATTCCCGATGGCGAGGTTTATCTGGTTGCCAGGGCGGTGAAGGTTTTGTTCGACAAATACGGGAACCGCAAGAATCGGCACACCGCCCGTTTGCGTTTTCTCTGGCAAAAATTGGGTCGGGAGAAATTTATTCAATTGTATCAAAAGGAATTTGCCGAGGCGAAAAACCGGAAACTGCAGCCTCTGAAATTAAAGGAATTTGAGAACCGCGCCCGGGAGCATTACGATCTTCGTCCCGCGGATGAAAAGACGCCCGAATTTGAATTGTGGAAAAAACGGTATGTCCGGTCTCAAAAACAGCCGGGACTTTACGCAGTAATTATTCCGATTCAATTGGGAATTCTCGGCGTTAACGAGGCGATTGTCTTTGCGGAATTTGCAAAGCATTTTGGCGATAACGTCATTCGTTTTACGCCTCAGCAAAATATCAGTTTAAGAAATATTCCGGAAGAATATTTGGGCAACGTTTACCGGAACGTCAGGCGGGTTACGCATCTGGCGGATCAGCCGTTTTTATTGGGCAACACCATTGTCTGCGCCGGAGCCAGCACCTGCCAGTTGGGTATTTGCCGTTCGAGGGACGCTTTAACGGCATTGACAAAAAAACTGACGGATTCGGGAATCGATCTGGACGCGTTCGCCGATATGAAAGTGAATATTTCGGGCTGCTCCAACGCCTGCGGTCAGCATTTTTTGGCTGATCTGGGATTTTACGGCAAGGTGGGGCGGAAAAACCACATCAGTTATCCGGCGTACAACATCGTCGTCGGCGCGGAAATCGGAAAGGAAGAAGGCGCCCGCTTCGCCGAAAAAGTCGAGGAGATAAGCGCCCGCAATCTTCCGGAATTTGTCGCGGAATTTTTAGCAGGCTATGGCGAAAAGAAAGATAGTTACGATTCTTTTACCTCCTTTTTACAAAACGGCGGCGCGGAAGAGGTGCGTTCGATATGCCAACGCTATCGCCCGATTCCCGATTTCGATGAGGATAAAAATTATTATTTCGACTGGGGAGCGCGGGAGGTTTTTTCTCTTGCCGGTCGCGGGCAGGGAGAATGCTCGGCTGGATTGTTCGATTTAATAGAGATGGATCTTTCCGAAATAACAGAACTCAAAAAACAGCTCGGCGAAGTTGCCGAAGAAGAAAATCGCGCCGAAATCCTTTATCGGATAACGCTGCTTTCTTCGCGGATGCTGCTGATTACCAGAGGTATCGAAGCCTCTTCCGATGACGAAGTTTTTGACGCCTTTGCGCGGCATTTCATCCAAGCCAAACTTATCGATTCACGATTCGGCTCGGTGATCGAGACGGCAAAATCGGGTAAGCGCGCGCGGCTGACCGCTATTCGGCAAGAAGCGCTGGATCTGGCTGAAGCGGTGGAAGCGCTGTATCACAGCATGGACGATTCTTTGCGGTTTAATACGGAAATCGAAGAAGAAAAAGGTGAGCAGGGTGACGAAACAACGGCGGCGGGACAGGAAGAAAAACCGCATCTGATCCGTGATTACCGCGGCGTTTCCTGCCCCATGAATTTTGTTAAAACCAAACTTGACCTTTCGATGATGCGGAAAGATCAGATTTTAGAGGTATTGTTGGACGACGGCTCGCCGATCGAAAATGTGCCCCGTTCGGTGGCAAATGAAGGACATGAGATTTTGCGGCAAAAAAAGATCGGTCAATACTGGTCGGTATTGATCAGAAAAAAAGCTTAGTCCAGATGAAATATCCCGGAAAGCAAAATCATTAACCCGGATGATGAACGATGAGAACGATTCGAAAAAAGATTTCCAGAAACAGACACCGTTTTGCCGACGGAAGATGGTTCCGATCGTTGTATTGTAAACCGCTATCGTGGTTTACGTTTTAATCTTGTAATTAAGACAAACTTAATTACCGTGACCGTGAGACCTTACGCGGGTTTCGGGCGTAATATCGGAGGATTCAAATATTATGAATAAACTCAACTTATATCGCGAAATATTATCGGAAAAGACCGCTTCGGAGATTCTCGAGTGGGCGTTCGATGAATTCGGCGACGATAAAATAATTCTGGCAACCGCATTCGGAGTGGAGAGTCAGATCATTACCGATATTTTGGTAAAGAGCAAACGACCGTTCCGGGTGTTCACCATCGATACCGGGAGACTGTTTCAGGAAACATACGACGTGATGCAAAAAAGCATGGAAAAATATGGTATTAAATATGAGGTCTATGCTCCCGATGCCGGGGATCTGGCAAAACTGATCGGGGAGCATGGTCCGAATTTATTTTACGAAAGTATTGAAAATCGCAAGAAATGTTGTGAAATTCGGAAAGTCAGACCGCTCGAAAAGGCATTAAGCTCTGTGGACGCCTGGATTACGGGTCTGCGTCAGGAACAATCCCAACATCGCAGAACCGTGCAATTAATAGATTGGGATCATCTTCACGGAATTTACAAGTTGAATCCGCTGGCAAATTGGAGCGAAAAAGAAGTATGGGATTACGTTAAAGAAAACGACGTTCCTTACAATCGATTGGTGCATTGCGGATTTAAGAGTATCGGCTGCGCGCCTTGCACCAGACCGGTGGGACCGGGAGAGGACGAGCGAGCCGGCAGATGGTGGTGGGAACAGGACGGACCAAAGGAGTGCGGACTGCATTACGCTCCCGAATATCAGATTTAGGGTTTGATGCTTACGGGAATCCTTCTCCTCAGGCGTCCGGATCGGAATGACAGACAGACCGATTTCACAAAACTCAGTGAACTTAACGGATTTCTGCAGAATGATGTACCAGTTTGTCATTCCGAGGAGCTTGCGACGAGGAATCCCATGTTTATATTAAGGGTACAAATTTCAGTAAAGTATTATTTTTTGTTCTACGGAATTTTGTGAATTTAAAATTACGGAGCGATTTGAATTGAAAAAAGACGAAAAATTTACGGACGATTCCGATACCGGCAAAGCTTCTCCGGTGCCGGTCGGCGGCGAACGGATTTTTCTGCCGGTATGCATCAATATAACCGATAAGGCGATTTTAGTGGTGGGCGGCGGAAGGGTGGCGGCTCAAAAATTGAAGACCCTTCTTAAATATACCCGAAACATTACCGTGTGCGCGCCGGAGATCCGTCCGGAAATTCGGACTACGGGAATTCGCTGTCTGCGGCAAAAATATTCGCCGGAACTTTTGGACAAATACCGTCTTGTTTACGCCTGTACCGACGATAAAAAGCTGAACCGGCAAATCGCCGCGGACGCCGGAAAACGCGGAATTCTTGTCAATGTCGCCGACGATCCCCTTTATTGCGATTTTATTTCACCGGCTGTTTTTAAACAAGGCGATATTTCCGTGGCGGTGAGCTCGAACGGGAAAAATGTTAAAAAGTCCGTTCGATTGCGCGATAGATTCCGACAGATTCTCGAAAGCGAAAACGAGTGATTTGTCGGACGCCGGGCAGAGAATTTATTAACGTAGTTGTTAGATCAGAACATTAAACGCCGGTTAGTCAGATGATTCGGAAAAATCCGTTAAAGCCCAAAGAAAAAGATTTTCGTGAATTCACGATGAAAACGGAAAGCCACAGTTTCCGCCTGGCGTTTATTGAGCGGGAGAGCGGCGCTTCGGGATTACAGCAAATAGACAACGCGCTCAACGATAAATTCGACGCCCTGATTTTACCGGCGGAAGCCGTTCCCTATCCCCTGCCGGAGGAGACGGAAATCGCGGCGCTTATTAAAACGAGTTTTTTCGGAGATTCATTTTCCGGGCTTTCTGTCGGAGTGAATGATCAGGTTGTTTTGCTGATCAAAAGGGGAAGAGATGACGTTAAAGCGGCTTTTTATGAGCATGATATCCGGCGGAATTACGGCAAGGTCTGGCTGGTGGGCGCGGGACCCGGAAATCCGGAGCTAATGACCATTAAGGCGGATAAGGTTTTGTCGGAGGCGGATATTATCTTTTATGACGATCTGGTGGATAAAGATTACATCCGGAAGTATTCCGCCGAATTGGTCTATGTCGGCAAGCGGAAGGGGAAGCATTCCAAACGCCAGGAAGAGATTAACCGGATGCTTTATTCCGCCGCTCTGCAGGGTAAGAATATTGCCCGGCTGAAAGGAGGAGATCCGCTCATCTTTGCCAGAGCCGGAGAGGAGTTGGAATATTTACAAAAAAGGTTTGTCTCCGTCGAGATTGTACCCGGAATAACGGCAGCCCAGGCTTGCGCCGCATCGTACAATATTCCCTTCACCAAACGGGGAGTTTCCGGATCCGTTAGTCTGGCTTCCGCTCATTACAGCCTTTCGCGCGAAAATCCCGGTAAATTATGCGACACGCAAATTTATTACATGGCTGCTTCCAAACTGGCGGAGCTTAGTGATAAACTTATCTCCCAGGGCTTAAATCCGGAAACGCCCGTTGCCGTTATTCATAAAGGAAGTTTTTACGACGAAAAATGCGTGGGCACAACGTTAAACAAGATGCCAGGCGTCGCACTTCCCTCGCCCGTAACGGTGATTATCGGCGGGGTAGTGAATGATAAATACGAAGCGGATAAAATTCTTTTTACCGGCATCGATCCGGCTGAAGTTCGCTTAAACGCAAAAATCGTTCATTATCCTTTGATTGCAATTCAGCCAAACGATTACGCGCCTTTAAACATGCAAGAATTTGACGGGCTTGTTTTTACTGATAAACATTCGGTAAAAATTTTTTGTGAACGGTACGAAACTTCCGGTCAGACGATCATTTCGTTCCGGAAAAGCGCGGAAAAAGAACTGCTGAAAGCGGGACTGACTCCCCATCTGAAACCGGAAGATTTGTCCTGCGATAAGTTGACGAATATAATGGCTGAATATGGATTAAGACGGGTGTTGTTCCTGCAGCCCGCGGTTTTCGGAAATGAAGATTATTCTCTGAAAGGAGTTTATCCTCTTTCGCTGTACAGAATCGTGGCTAAAAAGCAGCCCGGGATTGATCTGTCGCCCTTTTCGGGGATTGTTTTCACAAACGAGTTGGCTGTGGATGAATTCAGAAAGATTTACGGAAATTTTCCCGAAAGAACTTTGTTGATGTGCGCCGATGAAAAATCGGAAGAGAAATTATTGTCTCTGAACGCCGATCCTGATTATTTAAAGAAGGTCGCTTTGATATGATCTCGACCCGGATAAGCCTGTGCCAGAGATTAAGCCGGGATCAGTAATTTGAGATGATCAAAAATCGATTTACTCACTTTATTGTGATCGCTTTTTATTTGCCTTACAATAGCCGGTAAAAAAACCAATAAAAAAACCTCAGCGTCCTCTGCGACTCTGCGGTAAAAAAACTACAAACGCGCAGCGAAGAGGAATCTTTTGCTTTTGTCGGAATCATAAGATTTCTCTCCCGCATTGGCGGGATCGAAATGACAGAACGAGATTTTCAGAACTAATTGTAGAACTGAAAAAGAAACAAATTCTCCTACTTTTAAGCACTAAAAATCAAAGCTCCTCAACTTTATCTGCGAAATCAGCGTAATCAGGTTAATCTGTGGTCCGGAATCAGCGTCATCTGTGGTCATCTGCGGGAATTAATAACCACCAAGCACACTAAGAAGCCACAAAGCGCACAGAGAATAAATTAAATTTAAAATTAGAATTTGTCCGCTCTAAAAAGGTTGGTCATTGTCATTTCGATGAGCGCAGCGAAGAGAAATCTTTCGCTTTTGTCGGAGTCATAAGATTTCTCACTTCGTTCGAAATGACAGAACAATGTTTTCAGAGCGAACTAGAGAATTAAGAAGAAAATAAACTCTCCAATTTTAAGCACTAAAAATCAAAAAACCTTAACTCAATCTGCGGAATCTGTGTAATCAGCTTAATCTGCGGTCTAATCTGTGGTCATCTGCGGTCGTTTTTTCTTCAAACAATTTTTATCTGTCAGTCGTTTAATAATTGAATTTGGAATTGCAAAATAATTTTTGTACAATATATCGATGTGATAGATTTTCCTGTTTAATGGTGAATTTGCTTTGGTTCCGTTGAAAATAAACGGCTCGTTAACGAGCCGGGAGATAAAATATTGGTTCTTAAGTTTTTAGTTTGAGGTATTGGTTTACATGTTTTCAAAAAAAATCAAAATAGTTTTCCTCTGTCTGGCTCTTTTATTGCCGGTGCTGTCCGCAGCCCAGACTTCCGATTATGACATTCTTTTGCGCGAGGCGCGCGAGATGATCAACCGCTATGATTGGAAGCAGGCGGAGGATATCTTAAGAAAAGCGATGAAAATCGATGAGAAGAGGACAGAGGCTTATCTGGAATTGGGGAAATTGCTGCTGCGTCAGAAGAAATGGCATGAGTGCAAGCCTTATTTGGACATGGTGATCAAAAAAGATCCCGACAACATCGAAGCGCACTATCAAATGGCTATTGCCGATCGTCAGGACGCTATCGGTCGCGATCAGATCTGGAAGCGGATCATGTGGCGCAATTCCAAAAAGCATTTTCTGAAGGTTATTGAACTGGATTCCATGTACAAAGAGGTGTTTAACGAATTTGCGCATTTAAAGCTGCAGCAGGAAGAATACGAAGACGCCGTGAATTTGTGCTTAAAACAATTGCGATTAAAACCAAAGCTTAAAAAACCCGCTTATGATATTTTCGGGTTTTACGATTCCTTTCTTTATCACGGGGGCGAAACCGCTATTTTTCAGATTAAAAATAAAGACGCCTATCAAATCGACTGGTTAAAAAAACGCAATGGTCCTTACGACCGATATTTTTTGGGTGAAAAGTTCAGAAGAATGGGGAAGTTCGAAAAAGCTGATTCCATTTTTCACCAAATGTTAACGGAGTTTCTGCCTTTTCCCAAAATTCCGATTTATTTGTCGCTTGTTCGTTTGTACTATCAAACCGATCAACCCGAAAAAGCGGAAAAGACCTATTGGGAGGCGGTAAACAATATCAATAAATTCTGGGAAATGCGTTTCTTGTTCGATGACATCAAATACATCATGACCGACAGAGATTTACAAATCCGCTTTAAATCGCTTGCTGCAGTGAAAAATTTTTATCATCAATTCTGGAATAAGCACAATCCGTTAGGGAGCCTTCCTTATAATCCTCGTCTTGCCGAACATTATCGCCGTTTAATAAAGGCGGAAAAAGATTTTATTTACGACCGGATACGGCTTGAAATCAACAATCCCGATCGATTGAACGTGTTAAATTTACCGCAGGTCGTTTTGCGCAACACCAAGTTTAACGACAAGGGGTTGGTTTACATTCGCTATGGCGAACCCGATGACCGCGCGGTTTCTCTTAATGACGGCATGGCTTCCAATGAATCGTGGCTTTACTATCCCACGGTGTACAATCCGAAATTAATCTTCCATTTTGAGATTGCCGAGCACGCTCCTCCGGGAGATTGGCGCCTTGTACCGGTGCCCAGCGACCGTCAGATGCTGGAATCAAGATTGGGCTGGGATCCAACGCTGGATCGTTATTTGTTTGCGGACAACGAACTGGAAGCACGATCGGTTTTGCATGAACTGCGCATCAAGGCAGAAAACACAATCTCCAAAGCCATGGAAAAAGAGAGACCGACCTGGAGCGATTCGCTTAAGCCGATCAATTTAAATTTAGTCGCCGCCCGATTTCGTTCAAGGGATTTGGAAAACGATTATTTAGTTTGGATGGGAATCGATCTCAATTCCGTTAAAAATTTGAACTCTCCGCAGGATACCACCCTTTTGGAAACAGGCGTGGCTGTCTTTGATTCTTCATGGAATCAACTCGACAAAAAGGTTCGCGATATTGCGGTTATTCTGAAAGATACGACAAATGTCAGCCATGATAAGTACATCATCCCTTATGAATTTAAGTCCGATCAGAATAAAATTTACCTTTCCACCCATGTTCGAAGCGTCAAGGGGAATCAGTTAGGCGGTTACAAGTTTGCGCTTAACTATTCGGCGTTCCCGAAAAAGAAACTTTCCATCAGCGATCTGGTGCTGGCGTTTAAAGTGGAACCCACCACGCAGAAATCGTCCTTTGCCTATCATGATATGTTGATCGTGGCAAATCCCACGCTGCGGTTCCGGCGCAGCGAATTGGTTTACCTTTATTTTGAATTGTACAATTTAAAGACGAAAAAGGGTCAAACGCGCTACCGGATTGAGCAAGCTGTTCGACCGGTAAAAACTGCCAATTTATTTACAAAATTTAAGCGTCTGTTGGGCATCGGCACCAAGGAAATTTTAATAACAAGAAATCAGACCGGAGCTTCGGCGGTTGCCTCCGAGTACAGCGCATTTGATTTTTCGGCGCTCTCCAAAGGTAAAAAAGAATTGATTATCACGGTAAAGGACGAAAACAGCGGACAAACGGTCAGCAACAAAGTGGAGTTCGAGCTGGTTGATTAAAAGCGATTAATGATCGGTTCCGGCATGAAGGATATTCGGCTTCTTCCTTCGTGAGGCTTTTTCCTCGTAACGGCAGGAATGATTAACCGTGAATTACGTTTGGTGGAAGAGTCAAGCTCTTTCGGTCTTTGCTCTTAATGAAAATAAGCGTGAAGAACTTACTTTGGCTCAGGAAATTCCAAATTTTTCCTTTACCTTTTTTAGCACGTCCTGCGGCTTGATCTCTTTCATGCAGCGGAAATGACCCTCCGGACACTTTTCCGCGCCGTGTTTCCCGCAGGGACGACAATAGAGATCGATTTCAAAAACATGATCATTGGGTCGGAACGGGTAAAACCCGAATTCCCTGACAGTCGGTCCGAAAAAGGCAAAGACGTCGGTTTGCACGGCGTTGGCTAAATGCAGGGCGCCGCTGTCGTTGCAAATCATCAAATCGCACAATTCAATCACCGCTGCCGATTCCGGCAGAGTGAGCGCTCCGGCTAAATTCAAAGCGCCGTCCGCCGAGGCTTTTTCAATAATTTCGGCGCAGAGGTCCCGTTCGTCCCGGCTTCCGATAAAAATTAGCGAAAAGCGGTCCTTTAACGATTCGCTTAATTCCACATAATATTCCGAAAGCCAGCGTTTGGTGCGCCAGACCGATCCCGGCGCGACGGCAATGAACGGACGTTTTTCGGAGAGCGGTTCGAGTAGCTTTCGGGCTTTTGTTTTTTCCCGTTCGGAAGGGAAAAGTTCGGTTTGCACGGAAAAACTTTGTTCCGTAAAAGCCTTTAAGAGAGCAAGATTTTTTTCAACGGTGTGCCCGTGATCCGGCATCGGAATTTGACGGTTAAGAAAAAAGCGGATGGGATTCCGTTTAAAGCCCACTCTTACCGGTATTTTTGAAAGCCGGATAAGCAATCCTGTGGTAAACGAACTGTGCGGGGTTATAACCAGATCGTAGCGGTTGTCTTTGATTTGTTTTAGAGTCTTTAAAAAAGCGCGAAGTTTGTTATTGCGTTTATCAAACAGCAGAATTTGATTTAAATGAGGATTGTTCCGCAAAACATCCGCCGTTTGCGGGATGACTAAAATGTCTAAAACGGCATCCGGGAAGATTTTGCGAACGGCGCGAATCAGGGCGGTTACCAGAATGGTATCTCCCAGATATGCGGTTTGAATAAGAAGAATCCGTTCTGCTTGCATGGTTCGACCCGTCTAAAAAAATTAACTGATTAAACTTAACAATTTTCGGAATATATTCCAAAGCGGTAAAAATTGAAGAAAACAAAAGGCGCGGGCGGGATTTAATCGGTTTTTTCTTCGGATTGTTTTGATGCCGCGGTTTTATCGGCGGAGCTGATTTCGAAGCGTCCCTTTAAAACGCATTTGCCTTTGCCCGGACTGCAATCGCGTCCGTTCAGACGACAGAGGTTGCGCTTCTCGAATCCTTTTTGATACCAGTAAAGATGAGGACAATCCCAGCTCATTTTAAATTTACTCCGCTTTAATCGATGCGATATTTAAATACTCTTTTTTTAAGTATAAACGGAAACCGGCTGAAAGTCAAACTGCAAATTTGTAATTCAAACCGTTTGAATTCATTTGTTCAAATTCCTATATTATTTACTAAATCGAATTTCCAAAAACAAACAGTTCCCCAATTACCGGAATCCGGAGTCTCCGAAAATATGCGCGGACTGCGTTAAAAACCGACGACCTGTTTTAAGCGACAGGCGTAAAAGTTTCCGAATTTGAGTAGCCAAAAAGAATGAGCGGGAAACGATGAAGAGACTGAAACATTTTTTATTTGCGCTGTTATTGCTTTTTTTATTGATTCAATCATGCGAAATTATCGAAACCGAAGACGAGCACGAACCCGTCGAAAAAATAAAACGGGAGATTCACTTAATTGATCTGACAGATAAAAGCGATACGCTGTTAGCTCTGGGTTCTTTTCCTCAATTCTCTTTCGCCGGTAATAAGATCATCTATTTGAAAGATTCTTCTGATGGCATTAACTGGCGTCGAATCATGGTTATGGATTTAAACGGTGCGAACAAAAGAGCGATTAGCGGTTATTATGATTATTTAAATGGCGTTTTTTGTTCGCCGGTTCGTCCGCAAATCGTTTTCAGCGCCTGGGATTTTACCAATCAAACCTATGACTTGTTTATTGTCGATGAAGACGGCGCGAATCTGCGAAACCTGACCAATACCGTCGATCGGAACGAATGGCAACCGGCTTTCTCTCCCGACGGAAATATAATCGTCTTTGTTCAGACCGGTCATAGCTATCGGATTAAAACAATAAATATTACCGGCGGCGAACAAAAAATACTGAAAACATCGGATCAATGGCGTTTAAAGAATCCGCGTTTTACCTTAAACGGTTCCAAAATCATTTATTCGGAAGAGAGTAATCGCGTCGATGGTCCCAGATCCGTCAGGCTAATGGATGTCGCCAATCCCATGGACGATCGGATTTTGGAAAACATCCTTCCCACGCTTCTGGTAACTTACAACGGCAGACTGGTCTTCGGCGAACGCTACAAAATCAAAGGCTACGACCTTACGTTGAACAAGATTACCGAAATCGGCTCCGGAACTCCTTTAGCACTGTCGTCGGACGGCAGCAAGATCGTTTTTCATAAAAATCGAATGAATGCGGACTATCTGCTGTTGATGAACTACGACGGCGGGGGGATCGACACATTGGTTGTTGACCGGTATGAATCGAACCGTTTCAATTTTAAATACTATCCGCAAATTTCAAAAGACAAAACAAAAATCGTTTTTACCAAAGAATACTGGTATTATGAATACTAAAATGTTTTTTTCGGGGCTAAGGCTCCGGTTAATTTTTGTTTTATTGATTATTACCTTTGTGCGCGGGCAATGGGAATGGCAGAATCCCATCATGCAGAATGTCGGTCTGGAGTCGTGCTATTTTGTCGATCAAAACACGGGTTGGACGGTCGGTGAATTCGGCACGATTCTAAAAACGGAAGACGGGGGAAGAAGCTGGGAATCGCAGGTCAGCGGCACTGACTCGACCCTCAAGGATGTTTTCTTTGTCGATTCGCTGACCGGCTGGATTGTCGGCGGATTGGTTTATGACGGGTTTGTGCTCAAAACAACCGACGGCGGAAAAACGTGGAAACGACTTTCGTTGCCCGGCGACGTTCAATGTTTGAATTCAGTCTATTTTGTCGATAAAAACACGGGTTGGGTTGCGGGCAACTTTAAATCGATTTTTAAAACGGAAGACGGGGGAAATACCTGGCGCAGGCAGTTGGTGGGTTCTCACCGTGATCTTAAAACGATCTTTTTTATTAACGCCGATACAGGCTGGGCGGCAGGAGAAGAAGCTACTATCGTCAAAACAACGGACGGCGGCGAAAATTGGGTTTCGGTTTATCCGGAAGAAAACTACAGTGAATTTAAATCGATCTTTTTTATCGATAAAAATCGCGGCTGGGCGGCGGGTTGGTTTTATTCGGAAGGCGGAGTTATCTTAAAAACCGAAGACGGAGGAAATAATTGGGAAATTCAGTTTGCTGACAAAGATACCTGGATTAACACGCTTTTCTTTTTTAATGCGGAAAAAGGAATTGCCGCGGGCACGGACGGATATATTTTGATCACCGAAGACGGGGGCAAAACCTGGCAGAGACAGAACTACTCCGGTAAAGCCTGGTTCGAAGACATCTGTTTTTTTAATGATGAAATCGGCTGGCTTGTGGGCGACGGGGGAATTCTGTTAAAAACAACCGACGGGGGGGTGACCTGGGAAAAACCTGTCGAAGAAATGAAGGATTACTTTCTCTCGGTCTTTTTTGTCAACCGTTATAACGGCTGGATTGCGGGAACCAACGGCAGAATTCTGGCAACCAAAGACGCCGGCGATTCGTGGATTTCACAGAACAGCAACAGCAACGAGCAATTAAACGACATCTTCTTTTTGGACACGTTAAAAGGATGGGCGGTTGGCAACCGCGGAACGATTTTAAAAACGTCTGATATGGGAAGCCATTGGTCGGTCAAAATGGGCGGCAGGCAGTTCCATCTGAAATCGGTTTGCTTTACCGACGACCAAACGGGATTCGCGGTGGGCAGCGGAGGAACCGTTCTGTTCAGCGGCGACGGCGGCGAAAATTGGAGCGGCGTGGATTGCGGAACAACGCTTGATCTGAATTCGATTGTTTTTACGGATCGAACAAAGGGCTGGATTGTGGGCGGAGATTGGAATGAAGCGGTTATTCTGCACACGGAGGACGGAGGCAAAAGCTGGCAATTTCAGCCTAACGAGGCTAACAGCGGATTACGCTCGGTCTTTTTTCTCGATTCCAATACAGGTTGGGCTGTGGGCGGCTACCATCACAACAGCATTATTCTAAAGACCACGGACGGCGGAAAACACTGGTATCTTCATAAGAATCGAATTTATCGCGTTCTGTATTCGCTGCATTTTATCGATGCCTTCCGCGGCTGGGTGGTCGGCGACTGGGGCTCCGTTTTCAAAACTTATGACGGGGGACTGAACTGGGAGCAGGAAAAACCTATCACCCACAAGGGATTTTTCGACGTCTATTTTGAGGATGAAAATAACGGCTGGATTGTGGGCGAAAAGGGAACGATATTAAAATACACAAATACCGGCGGCTCCGAATCCCCGGCGTTTTCCCCTTCGGAAATTCTAAGCCCGAACTATCCCAATCCTTTCAATAACAAAACGAGGATTGATTTTGTTTTAAAGGAATCGGGGCGGGTGAATATTTCGCTGTACAACATAAACGGCAAGAAAATCAGGACAATCGTTGATGCAGATTTTGAAGCCGGAAGCCACACCGTTTCTTTTAACGGCTCGGGACTTGCCAGCGGACAATATTTCTGCGTTTTACGCGTCGGCAGCCGCACGCAGGTACGCAGGATAATTCTGATCAAATAAATACCGTTGTCCGCGTTCCCGATAGTGACAAAGTAACGAGTGACAAGTAAGACAAAAGACAAAAGTTATCAGAAAGCAGAGAGCGGAAAGCCGTGATGCGTAATGCGTGACGCGTGATGAGTAACAAAGTAAATAGACAGGCTCCCTTCGACAGGCTCAGGGAGCGGAGATATGGGCGTGATGAGTTGCAAGTAATAAAGTTACCAGCAACCTGCAACCCTTAACAGATTCTGCCGAAAAAGCAAGGATTTTAAATGTTAATATAATAACAGACCCCGCAGATTTAGAAAACCTGCGAGGTCTGTAGAGTTCTATTCTTCCAGTGTACTCAAATCGCCCACATCCTGACCCAGGGCTTTTGCCTTAAGCACGCGGCGCATAATTTTGCCGCTGCGGGTTTTGGGCAGGTTGTTCACAAAAGTAATGCTCTCGGGACGGGCGATGGGTCCCACTTCATTTCGCACGTGATCTTTCAGTTCCTGTTCCAGTTGCGGAGAGCCGGAAAAACCGGTTTTCAGAATAACGTAAGCGTGAATGGCATGACCTTTTAATTCGTGCGGCAGTCCGATAGCCGCGGCTTCGGAAACCGCCGGATGGCTGACCAGCGCGCTTTCGATTTCAGCCGTTCCCAGACGATACCCGCTTACTTTAATCACATCGTCAATACGACCGATGATCCACACATAGCCGTCTTTATCAATACGCGCCGAATCGCCGGTTTTGTACCAGCTCTGTTTTTCGTAATCTTTCCAGTAGGTCTCTATGTAGCGCTCCGGATCGCCGTAAATGGTGCGCGCCATGCCGGGCCAGGGATTTTTAACCACTAATTTGCCTTCTTCTCCGGGGGGAACTTCATTGCCGTCGTCGTCAACCACCCCCACTTCAATCCCGAAAAACGGTTTGGTGGCGGAGCCCGGTTTTAACGGCGTGATGGGCAGCGGCGTAATCATAAAGCCGCCGGTTTCGGTTTGCCACCAGGTGTCCATGATGGGGCAGCGCTTTTCGCCGATCACTTCGTAGTACCAGCGCCAGGCTTCGGGATTGATGGGTTCGCCTACGGAGCCTAAAAGACGCAGCGAGCTTAAGTCGTAGCGTTTGGGCCAGTCATCTCCGAAGCGCATGAGTCCGCGAATGGCTGTGGGCGAGGTGTAAAGAATGGTGATGCCGTATTTTTCGATCATTTTCCACCAGCGGTTGGGATAGGGGTAATTCGGAGCGCCTTCGTACATCATCACCGTGGCGCCGTTAATCAGCGGAGCGTAAACAATGTAACTGTGTCCCGTAATCCAGCCCGGATCGGCTGCGCACCACCAGCGGTCTTCTTCTTTAATATCGAATACGTAACGATGGGTTGTGGAAGTGTAAACCGCGTATCCGCCGTGCGTGTGCACCTGACCCTTCGGTTTGCCCGTGGTGCCGGAAGTGTAAAGGATAAACAACGGATCTTCGGCGTCCATCTCTTCGGTTTTACAGGCGTTGCCGTCCGGGGTACCAATGGGCAATTGTTGAAGATCGTGATACCAGAAATCACGACCGCTTTCCATGTAAACGTCGTGTCCCGTGCGTTTTACCACAATACAGGTTTCTATGGTGGGCGAGCGTTTGATGGCATCGTCAACGGTTTTTTTAAGATCGGTTATTTTCCCGCGTCTGAATCCCCCGTCCGCGGTAACAACCACCTTGCTGCGCGCGTCTGCGATGCGCTCGGCGAGAGCCTCCACGCTAAAGCCTCCGTAAACCACGCTGTGGATCGCTCCGATTTTAGCGCAAGCCAGCATGGCAAAAGCCAGCTCCGGGATTTGCGGCATGTAGATGGTAACGGTATCGCCTTTGCGCACGCCCATGCTGTGCAAAATCCGCGCGAAAGACGTTACTTCGCGGTTCAGGGCGTGATAAGAATATGTGCGCAAATCGCCCGGCTCGCCTTCCCAGATCAGGGCTAATTTGTTGCGGCGCCAGGTCTTTAAATGCCGGTCGATGGCGTTGTGAACAATATTGATCTTGCCGCCGACAAACCATTTATAAAACGGCTTGTTGCTATCATCAAGTACTTTATCCCATTTCTTGAACCATTCCAGTTTTTCCGCCTCTTCAGCCCAAAAGCCTTCGCGATCTTTAACGGAATGCTCGTACAGAGAATCATAATCTTTGATATTTGCCTGTTCGACGATTTCAGGCGACGGATAATAAACATCTCCATGTAATTTGCTCATAATAGTGACTCCTCCTAAATTAAATTATGAGATAAGTGTGCTGACTTTTAAACCGTCAAAGTCAAAGAAATAAATTCGGATAGAATCGGGTGTATAAAATCAGTAACTTCATAATAATTCAACTTTAAATTAGAATTTTTAAAACAAATTATGTAATTTTTCGTTTTCTGCAAATAAAAATGCAAAGAACGGATAATAAATGCAATATTTACGCAGATTGATTTGGATCGTCTTTTTTACGGCTTTTTTGGCGACCGGCTGCCGCAATTCGGATAACGGTCAGGTTGCCGATATTAACAGGGCGATCCGCGATTCGCTGATGGTTCTGACCGAAAGCGGGGTTCTGGAATCGATCGACGCGCAGGCTGTTTCCACACCCAGGCGCTGGAACGTTGAATATCGGATCATTTCTCTGATTCCGGAAGGCAGTTTCGTCAAACCCGGAGATACACTCGTGGTATTTGATCCGAATCCCATTCTTGATAAATTGCAGGAAGCGACGGCGAAGTTGAATCTTTCTTTACAGAAATTGAAACAGACGCGGGAAGAAAACGCGCTTAATCTGGATGAAAAAATTCAGGCGATCGATCAACTTAAGATGCAGTACGAAATCGACAGCACGCGCCTTGCCAACGCCCGGTTCGAATCGGAAACAATGCGGCAGGATTTAGCTCTGGAGCTGGAAAAATCAAAATTACAAATACAGCGAGCCTTTAAAAATTTAAGCGCACAAAAAATTATCAATCAAACAAAAGAGCGGCTGATTTTGGTGGAAATCCAGCAGGCTCAAATTAATTTGCAGCGAATTCAGACAATGCTTAAAGAGATGCAGCTCATTGCCACGCAATCCGGAGTGGTTATTTACCGGCATTATAGAAGAAAAAGCCGAACGGTGCGCGAAGGCGAAACCGTTTACCCGGGACAGATGATTTTAAAAATCGCCAATTTGAACAGAATGAAGGCGCTGCTGCAAATCAATGAAGTCGATCGGCAGTTGGTTAAAACAGGACAACAAGCCCGTGTGGTCATTGACGCCTATCCTGACACGACGTTCAGGGGACGGGTGGAATCCATTTCGAAAATCGCCGGTTTTATCAGCGACGGCGGCACGGTTAAGGCTTACGGTCTGGATATTTTTTTGGACGGCGCGGAAAATTTCCGTTTAAAACCCGGGCTCTCGGTGCGCGCGGAAATCATAGTCGATACGCTGCGCCATGCTTATCGAGTTCCGATATGGTGTTTAAAACAGGGAGAAAACGGATTCTTTGTTAAAAACGGAAAGGGCGAAGCGCTGCCGGTAAAAGTTCTGCGTTTTAACGACGGGTTCGCCTTTGTCCGCGGCGCTTTAAAAGACGGAATGCCCCTTGGCGTGAATTAATACAATTAAAGAAGATATTGAAAACTGTGGGAATAAAAAGAAATGGACGTTTTTAAACGGTTCTCAGGTTATGTCAAAAAGAACAAACCTTTTGCTCTGACGATTGCGGTCGTAATAATCGCGATCGTTTATTTCTTGCTGCCTAAAAAGTCGGAGGCTTTGCTTTTTACCGTTAAGCGCGGCGAATTAATCGTTGATATTCCCGTGGAAGGCGAATTAAAAGCGGTGGAATCGTTCATCGTAAAGGCGCCTTCAAACGTGTGGGGAAACATCAGGATCGTTGATCTGGTTCCCGAAGGCACGATGGTTAAGAAGGGCGATTTTTTAATTCAGTTTGACACTTCGGAGCAGGAGCAGCGATTGAGGGAGGCAAAAAATAAGCTGGAAACCGCGCTGGCAAGTTTGGCGAGCACCAGAGCGGACATCCAAAACCAGACCGCGGAATTGGAGAGCAATATCAAAATGGAACAATACTCCCTTGAGCAGTCCAAACTTCGGGCAAAGAACGCCATTTACGAAGCGGAAAACAAACGCCGCGAAATAGAGCTGAGTTTAAAAAAAGCCGAACTCTCCTACCGGCAATTGCTGAAGAAAAAAGAATCGATGGAAAAAATCAATGCGGCGCGTCTGCGGCAGGCTGAGCTGGAAGTGGAGCAGGCGCAGCTCAAAGTAAAACAGGCTGAAGACAATCTGAAAAAAATGACCTTAAACTCTCCGGCTGACGGATTGGTGGTTTACCAGAAAGTCTGGGACGGCGAGAAAATGTCAAAATTGAAGGTGGGTTACACGCCCTGGCGTTCCCAGCCGTTAATTGAAATTCCCAGCCAGAGTCGGATGAAGGTCGCCGCCTCCATCAACGAAATCGATATTTCGCGCGTAAAAATTGATCTGCCGGTTGAAATTACTCTTGACGCGGTGAAGGATACGGTGTTCAGCGGCAAGGTTACAGAAATAGCCACGCTTGCTCATCGCGATAACGAAACCGAAAAAAACGTTTTCGATATCGAGATTTTGTTCAATGAAATAGACCCCCGCCTAAAACCGGGCATGACCGCGCATTGCAGGATTATTGTGGATCGTTTAGAGAATGTTTTGAGCGTTCCCATCGATGCCGTGCAGATTAAAGAAGGAAAGTCCGTTGTTTTGGATGAGGACGGAGATCCGATTACCATCAAAACCGGAATCTCCAACGGAGATTTTGTGGTGGTGGAGGAAGGCTTAAAAGAAGGAGAGCGGGTTCAGTTAAGAGCAATCGGCAGAAAACCCCGCGAGAATAAGGAAGAAAAAAAGGCAAAACGTCCATCACGAAGAGTAAGAAGAAGAGTAATTATAGTAGGATGAAAATACTTTAAAGAAGGACTCTCCGTTTACAGGCGGAGATAATTAAAACAAATTTTATTCATCAAATTCGGAGTAATACTTTGAGGGTTTTTAAGAATTTCAGCCTGCGCGGTTTCAACGCAGAATGGCTGGTTAAAAACCGCTTTATGCAACGCTTTTTACGGGTGGACGAAGAATTGCTGCGCATGGGGCTGCAGGGAATTCTTGAACATAAATTGCGTTCTTTCCTTACCATGCTGGGAATAATTTTTGGCGTCGCGGCGGTTATTGCCATGTTAGCCATCGGCGAAGGCGCTCGTCGTAAAACGCTTTCGCAGATAAAAGCGCTTGGGTTGAACAACATTATAGTTCAAAGTCAAAACGAAGAGTCCAAAGATAACTTCGGAACCATTCAGTTTACGGATATCGAGGCGTTGTTGAATATTTTGCCCTCCATCGATGCGATTGCTCCGGTAATTCAGAACGAGCCCGAGGTCATGTTCAAAACAAGAAGCGAAAAAGTTACCCTGACCGGAACAAACGCGCAGTTTTTCGAAATGATGAATTTAAAAATTTCGGAGGGAACAATTTTTTCCGACTGGGACGATGAGAATTATCAGCGGGTATGCGTGCTCGGCGAAGAGGTTGCCCGCAATTTGTTTTTAGCGGAAAATCCGTTGGGTCAAACAATTAAAATTAAAGATGTCTGGTTCAGGGTTATCGGCGTGCTGGAGCATCAACCAATAAGCACAGCCGGCGCAACGGAGGTAAATTTTAATAAACATATTTTTGCGCCGCTCAATACCGTTTATGTTCGCTTCGATCGCCCTTCGCCGGTCAGCAGGCTGGGGCAACTGATCGTTCATGTAATAAATGAAAAAGACATCTCCAAAACAGCCCAACTGATAGAACAGATTCTGCTCCGCCGTCACGAAGATAAAAAAGATTTCGCCATGATTGTGCCCGAACAGTTGTTACGGCAAAGCGAAGAAACGCAGCGTATTTTCAATCTTGTCATGGGCGCCATTGCGGGTATTTCTCTTTTAGTGGGCGGAATCGGAATTATGAATATCATGCTGGCGTCGGTTCTGGAACGAACTCGCGAGATAGGTATTCGCCGCTCTCTGGGAGCCACGCGCAAAGATATTTTAGGACAATTTTTATTGGAAGCTGTTTTGCTGAGCTTAATCGGGGGAGTCGCCGGTATTTTGCTGGGCTATTTTTTGAGTTTTGCAGTTACCTTTTTCAGCAATTGGGAAACATCGGTAAGCTGGTGGTCTGTTGTGCTTGCGGTGGGCGTGAGCAGCGCCGTTGGAATCTTATTCGGATTCTTCCCGGCGCGTAAGGCAGCCGAACTCAATCCCATTGACGCTTTAAGGTACGAATAAATCTTTACTAAACCCACGGAAAAGCAATGATTCAAGACGACGAAATAAAAGGAAAAATTTACGACTCCAAACTTTTAAAGCGTTTGCTTAAATACGGATTACCCTATAAACACCTGGTTGCGGCGGGAATTTTGCTGATAATCCTGGCATCGCTTTTACGTATCGCGGGACCTTACCTGACAAAGTTAGCCATTGATAATTACATCGAAACCGACAATTCGGGGAAATTGCAGCTTTTAGTAGCCGTTTACATCGGCGTGTTGTTGGTTACTTTTGCGGTGAGCTACGCGCAGGCGTATATCACGCAATATTTCGGGCAAAGGGTGATGTACGATTTACGCTCCGAAATTTTCGCCCATCTGCAAAAACTTTCTTTCCGCTTTTACGACCGCAATCCGGTAGGACGTTTAATGACCCGCGTGACCTCGGACGTGGAAGCCTTAAATCAGGTGTTTACGCAGGGCGTGATCAGTATTTTCGGCGATATTTTTCTGCTGGCGGGAATTGTGATCATCATGCTGAGTATAAACTGGCGTCTGGCGTTGTTTACGTTTACCGTAATTCCGATTTTGTTTTTAATTACAATGGTTTTTAAGAAAAAAGTCCGCACCGCGTTCCGCAATGTCCGCAAATGGCTGGCGCAGATCAATACCTATGTTCAGGAAAATATTACGGGAATGTCTGTTGTGCAGGTGTTTAATCGTCAGCAAAAAAATTATGAAATATTTAAGGACATTAACTGGCAGCACACGCACTCTTACCTGAAAATGATTTCTTATTACGCCATTTTTTATCCCGCTGTAGAATTGATCGGCGCCGTTGCTCTGGGTATTGTGTTATGGCAGGGCGGCATTTTAAAAAGCGAAGGATTGACCACTTACGGCGCGTTGGTAGCCTTTATCCAATATGCGCAAATGTTCTTTATGCCCATCAGCGACCTTTCGGAAAAATTCAATGTGCTGCAAAGCGCCATGGCTTCGTCGGAACGCATTTTTAAATTATTGGATACGCCGGTTGACATCGCCAATCCTCCGGACGCCCGCTCGGTTCCGATAATACGCGGAAAAATTGAATTTTGTGACGTCTGGTTTGCTTACAATCCGCCGGACTGGGTTTTGAAGGACATCAGTTTTAAAATAGAACCCGGCGAAAAAGTCGCCATTGTGGGGCACACCGGCGCGGGTAAAACCAGCCTGATCAATTTGTTGGCAAGACATTACGATATTCAAAAAGGCAAAATTTTTATCGACGGAATCGAAATCAAAAAGTGGGATTTGGATCGGCTGCGGCGCAGTATGGCGGTGGTGCTGCAGGATGTGTTTCTTTTTTCGGGAAGCATTTTGGAAAATGTCCGCTTAAACGATACCTCCGTCAGCGAAGCGCAGGTTGTCGAAGCCTGTAAAAAAGTCAATGCCCATGCTTTTATCGAACGCTTGCCCAACGGGTACCATACCGTTTTAAACGAGCGCGGGACCATTCTTTCGATGGGGGAACGGCAGTTGCTCTCTTTTGCCCGCGCTCTGGTTGTAAATCCGCGGATTTTAATTTTGGATGAGGCGACCTCCAATGTGGATACCGAAACGGAAATTTTGATCCAAAAAGCGGTTCAGCGGCTTATGACCGATCGCACCGCCATAATCATCGCCCACAGACTATCGACCATTCAAAACGTGGATCGCATTCTTGTTTTTCATAAAGGGCATTTGCGCGAAATGGGAAATCATCAGGAACTGTTGAAACAAAAAGGCATTTACTACCATCTCTATCAGTTGCAATACAAAGATCAACCTCTGCCGGTTTTGGAGTAAATTTTCAAACGATTAATTCCCGGATATTTAATGATTAAAAAATTCGCAAAATTACGTTTTTACGGATCGCCGTAAAATTAACCCGCTCGTTCAATCGCTATTTTAAACGATTCAGCCGTTCAACAATCGCACGCTTAAACCCAGCCCTCCGCATTACGGTCTTTCCTTGTAACCGATTTAGATTCTTCGTAAATTCAATCGTTAATAAGATGAAATAAAAGGTGAAATGAAAACATTCACGAACGATGATTCGCACTTTAATTGGTTAGTCAAAGCCTATTTTTCCGATCCCCGTCGATGGATACGATTGAGCCAAGGGAGCGTGCTTCTGCGTCAGGGGCACTACAACAACCGGCTTTATCTTGTTCGCAAAGGACGGCTGATCGGTTACATGATCGATGAAGACGGCAATCGTGTGGAAATTCTTCAGGCAGCCGAAAACGCGTTTGTGGGAATTTACAGCTTCTTTTCCCGTACGTTTACCAGCGTCGCCACGGTGGAAGCGGAAGTCGATTGTGAGCTGGCATATATTGACAGCCACCAGCAGATTATTCCCAAAAACGGCGAGTGTTCGTTTGAACAGCAATTCATGCCCATTGTAATCGCCGATTTAATGCGCCGGCAGCAGGAGCTGCAGCAATTAAGCGTCGAAAGAGCGAACACTTTAAAAAAACTTTTGGATCAGCAGCGGATGGCGTCATTGGGGCAGTTAGCCGCCGGAATCGCGCATGAGCTAAATAACGCGGTGGCTGTAATCAGCCGAAATACAGGCTGGATGGTGGAACAAATGAATCTTCTTTGTTCGGACCCTGTTATGTTTCCGATTTTTGAAATCGGTTTAAATAAAGGTCGGTTTTTTTCAAGCAGAGAAGTGCGATTACGAAAAAAAGAATTAATTCAGAACCATGGTCTTCCTTTGCGCCAGGCGGAATTGGTCGCTCAAACCGGTCTTCCGGACGATCTGATTTTTTCGGACGACGGGAAATTGCAATACGTACCCGAGGAATTGTACCGTTACTGGGAACTCGGCGCTACCTTTCATGATTTATTGGTCGCCGCCGATCAAACAAGCCATGTGATGCGTTCCATTAAAACGCTTGGAGCTAAACATAATGAGCGTTACGCGGGTATGGATGTTAATGAGAGCATTCGGAATGCGCTGACTTTATTAAGGCATCGTTTAAGGGATGTACAGGTGAATCTCCGGCTTTCGCCTTTACCTTCAATTTGCGGAAACATGGGCGAGCTGGTTCAATTGTGGATGAATTTAATTCAAAACGCCAGCGAGGCGTTAAAATCCTCGGATAAACCTGACGGGCGTATTTTAATTCAATCCAAAAAGCAAAAAAATTGGATAGTCGTTTCGGTAGAAGATAACGGACCGGGCATTCCGAAGGAAATTCTCCCGCAGATTTTTCAGCCCAATGTTACAACCAAAGTGGATGGATTATCGTTTGGTCTCGGACTGGGACTGACCATTGTTCAGCGTATTGTTTCCGAATATCAGGGAACAATCGATGTGAAAAGCTCAAACAAGGGAACAAAATTTAAAGTGAAAATACCAATCGGAGGTAATGATGAATAAGCTTCAAATTATTTGTGTGGACGACCAGCGCGAAGTTCTGGCGGCTGTAAAAAAAGATATTGAACCGTTAACCGAAGCCTTCGGTCTTTCCGTTTGCGAATCTGCCGCGGAAGCGAGCGAAGTTATTGAAGAATTGCAAAATGAAAACAAACCGGTGGCGCTGATAATTTGCGATCATATTATGCCCGGCGAGAACGGCATTGACTTTTTTATCCGCTTGAATCGGGAGCCGCAATTCAAACACACAAAAAAAATGTTGTTAACCGGTCTGGCGACTCATCAGGAAACCATAAAAGCCATTAACGAAGCCGAAATTGACATGTACATCGAAAAGCCCTGGGTGCAGGAAGAGTTTTTAAATGCGGTAAAAAAATTGATCACAAGATATGTTTTGGAAACAAATACGCCGTATCGGGAATTTGAGGAATATTTAAATCGGGATGAATTGCAAAAAGGCGGGAAATAAGATGAAGCGGGCGTCAGGATATTTAAATTCGCCCGTCGGCTGGCTTGAGATGGTTGCCGATGCGAACTATTTGTATGCCCTTAATTTTGTCGAAGAACAAGGCGCGGAAAACTCTCGGAATGAGGTGTTGAAAGAGACCGAAAAACAATTAAAGGAATATTTTGAAGGGCGGCGTTCCGAATTTGATTTGCCTCTGAAACCCGAGGGCACCGAGTTTCAGCAAAGAGTATGGCAGGCGTTGTTGAAAATTCCTTTTGGCGAAACGGCAAGTTACAAAGATATTGCCGAAATGATCGGCAAGCCCAAAGCGATGCGCGCCGTCGGTTTAGCCAACGGGCGCAATCCCATCCCGATAATCATCCCCTGTCATCGGGTTATCGGCGCGGACGGCAAATTAATCGGTTACAGCTCGGGATTGTGGCGCAAAGAATGGCTGCTGAATCATGAGAAAAAGGGACAAAGTCGTAATGCGTAATGCGTGATGAGTAACAAGGTAACAAAGTGACGAGTAACGAGTAAAGAGATCGTGATGCGTGACGCGTAATGCGTAATGAGTGACAAGCAACTGGAGATTCCGCTTAACGAAAAGTAACAAGTGATGCGTGCAGCCCTTCCTTTTAAACATTTATCTTCTTAATAAAACTAAATAGGCTTTTCTTCCTAAATAACCTATTGCAATTATTAAATTATCTTTTACTGATAAAGCATCAAAAGAAGCGTTCGGAAAATCTTTATTAAACACAAATTTCCAGGTCAGACCATTAAAGTGAAAGATCTGTCCAAAATCGTCAACTACAAAAATATCGTTATGATCGTTTCCTCTGATATGGCGCATAAAAAAGGTGTTGTCGTCATTAAATATTTGCCAATTTTGATTGGATATTTTTCTAAAAATTCCATCTCCGCAGGCATAAATACTGTATTTGTTTTTAAACCAGATGGAATAAGGTTTACGATCATTAAAACTCCAGTTTAAACTTTTTATGGCGCGATTTTCTAATATTTGAAATACCTGCTTTTTACCTCCATAATCATAATTCGTGGCTGAACAAACGATAAAATTATTTTTACCATAAATATCTTTGAAATGCGCGGTAGTTCCACTCTCAATCCGCTGCCACTGCTGCCCATCGTAATGCGCTATCAAACCGTTGTTGCCCACAATGTACAAATCCGAACTCGAGCTGCCCCAGATTTTGTTAACATGAGATGGGAAACTAATATTCTTTTTTATTGAGATAAATTTACTACCATTCCAATGAATGCCACCTTCAAACCATATATCCTTCTTAGAAAAAGCAAAAACACTATAAATTGGTGTTATCCAAGCATATCCTTTTTCATCAATATATGGAACTTTCCTCAACTCCCACTTCTCTCCATTCCAGTGTGCCGCATTGTACTTATCATCGGCGGTGTAAATTTCGCCTACCGCCCAAATGTCATTTTCATCTATAATGGCCACGTCGTAAAAGCTGCTGCTGCCACCCTGCCCGCCAAATTCAAAGGTCTGCCATTCAAATTCATGGCTGGTGGTGTCCATGGTGGTAGCTGTTACAGTTGCGCTTTTGGCTGACAGTTTGCTGCCGTCGTAAACTTTAGCTTTAAAGGCATATTGTGTAGCAGGCTGCAAGTTTTCTATTAGCAAAATGCTGTCAGTGGTTGTCAAGGTTTTTTCAATTATCAGACTGTCATCACGGTAGAGTTTTAAGGTTTGATTGTAAAAATCTTTGCCGGTTTTCAGGCTCAGCCATACTTCGGTGCAGGAAACATCCAGCACTTCCAGTTGCCGTTTGGCGGTGTTGTACAGCGGTTCGGTGAGCTTTTGGCAAGTCAAAAGCAATACAAAAGATAAAAGACAAAAGACAAAAAGAAAAAAATATTTCATTCTATTTTCTCCGGATTTTTTAAGAGAGTAAAATTATTTTGAAATTCATTTTTTGGTGCCTGAAAAAAGAGTACTCGTTAA
>JAADIP010000156.1 GCA_013151275.1 Calditrichota bacterium
CCGCGCGTCTTTAAGTTCCAACTGAGTAATCAAGCCGTTCTTTACGCTTACCTCGGCAATGTTAAACGCTTTGTCCGCGGTTTGCAGAGCTTTTCGGGCTGCGCTAATACGCTCTTTAGCCTCGTCTAAACGCAGATAAATGCTGTGCAGTTCGGTGACAATTTGTTTTTTCGCTTTATCGAGCCGAATTTTGCTTTTATCCAATTCGATTTTAGCCTTTTGCACCTGCGCCCAGTTATAGCCGCCCAGAAAGATAGGGACGGACACCTTGAGTCCGAGTAAAAAATTGTTGTTCCGGTTTTCCAGCTTCCACAAATCCGATTGAGCGGAAAAGGTGTAGGCAAACGTACCGTCAACAGTCGGAAAGAAGTCGCCGATGGCGGCTTTAAGCCCGGTTTTGCGAAGTTTTTGTTCCCAGAGCCGCGCCATAAAATCCGGGCGTCCTTTCAACGTCTCTTCGAACGAAACCGGTTTGGGCATCGGAGGATAGGTTTCCAGATTACCCTGCAAATCGACGTCCTCTTCCGGATCAATTCCGGCGAGAGTTTTCAGATTGTACATCAAAAGCTCGTAGTTTTTACGCGCCTGTTGTGTTTCGGGGATGGCGTTCTGCCAGCGCACCTCCGCCTGGTACAACTGGAACTCGGAAGCAAGACCGTTTTCGAATTTCTTTTTCACGTTTTCATAATTATCTTTGGCGTTTTGTTCGGCGTCTTTTTTAAGCTGCCACACCTTTTTGAGCAACAGCGCCTGATAAAAGCCCTTTTTGGCAAAGGTCAGAATTTCACGGTCGCTGGCTTGAAAAATAAACTGCGACATCCGTTCGTATTGTTTGGCGGCGGTCAGAGCCGTACCGATTTTAAAACTAAAGATGGGCTGCAGCAGCACCGCATTTACGCTGTATTCATTAGTTTTTGAAATTTTGAATTTCTGCCTGACGGTTCCGCCCCCCTCAACCGGAAAATCAACGTAAAGATAATTTTCCAGCAGATTCCGGCGATAATTTCCCTGAGCCGAAATTTTCGGCAAAGCCGTAGCCCAGGCTTCGCGCTTTTGCGCCTTCGCCATTTCCAGGTCTTTTGCGGCTAATTTCAGATCGTCGCTGTTCTTTTTCACCAAATCAATAAAAGACTCAAGAGTGTACGTTTTCGCCTGTAGCGTAAACGCACCCAACAGGCAGAACAACAGAATCCATTTTATTTTTTGCATGGTCATCTCCATTCCTTATTGCTCACTTTTCACCGATGAATCGGATTTTGAGGTCAAATAGTACAACGCCGGGATTACAATCAGCGTAAGCACGGCTGAAACCAATAATCCTCCGATGCTCACAATACCCATGGGCTGACGAATTTCCACTCCCGAAGAGCCGATGCCTAAAGCCAGGGGCAGCATTCCCAACATGATCGCTACCGTTGACATAATGATCGGCTTCAATTTGGTGGGGCATGCTTCGATCAGGGCGTCACGCACATTTTTTCCCTGTTTGCGCAGAATATTGGTGTAATCCAGCAAAAGAATGGCATTATTGACCACAATACCGACCAACATCACAATAGCCATCATGGAAATTGTGTTCATGGTTTTTCCGGTAATAAACAGCGCCCAGAAAACGCCTACCAATCCCAGCGGAATGGTGCCGAGGATAATGAGCGGCTGCCATAAACTTTCCATGATGGCTGCCAGCAGCATGTAGGTAAGCACAATGGCGATCAAAAAGGTTTGCAGCATGTCGCGCGCCGTATCCGCCATCATTTCCGCGTCGCCGCCCCATTCATATTTGTAGCCGGGTCTAAAATCTATTTCCGTCATCTTTTGATTAATTTGATTCACAATATCGCCCAGCGGATATCCCGGCGCGCTGTAGCCGGTAAACTGGATGGCTTTGAATTTATCCTTGTGCATAATTTTACTGTAACCTTCGGAAAGCGTTAAATCAGCCAACTGAGCAAGCCTGTAAATGCCGGTGCGCGAAACGATCGCCAAATTCTCCAATTCTTCGGGAGAATTTACCGAACCGTCGTTTAAGGTCAACCGAATATCGTATTCATTGCCGTGTTCGCGATATTTTGTGGTTACCATGCCTTCGACCGCGGCGCGCACCGTCATGGCGATATCGGTAACCGTTAAACCGGCTTGCGCCAATTTATCGCGATAGGGTTTGATGGTGATTTCCGGTTTGCCGGAGCGAGAGCTTGTGTTCAAATTAACCAGCCCCGGAATATCGTGAATTTTGGTTAAAACATCACGCTTGTACGCTTCCAACTGTTCCATCTCCTGCCCCATCAAATAGAACTGAATGGGGGCTTCGCCGCTGCCCATTGACGAAATGGCGGAAACGCGGATTTTTGCATTGGGAATATCGGACAACTCGCGAATAAACATATTAGCCGCCTGACTGCTGGAAATATCGCGTTTGTCCAGATCAACCAATTTGACCTGCATTTTCGCCAGATTCGTTCCCATATCCAATTCACTTAACGATCCTATTGTTGTGAGCAGATTCTTGACTTCGGGATGGTTCTCCAGCCTCTGTTCAACCGTTCGCACCAAATTGGCGGTTTCTTCCAGCTTATAACCCTGCGGCAATTCCAATTCTATCAGCACATCGCCCTCATCCGTAAGAGGCATAAACTCAAATCCCACGCGTCCGGCAATAAACATGCTGAAAATAAAAATTAACAGCGTTACGCCAATTATTCCCAAGGTGCGACCTTTGCTTTGAATGATCCATCCTAAAATATTTTGATAGAACCTTTCCCAGCCGCGGAACATTGCTTCTAACCTTAGCCCGATTTTGCCCTTTTTTGTTTCTACTTCCGGCAAAAGAATCGAGGCTAACATGGGCGTGATCGTAAATGAAACGATCAGTGAAAAAATAGTGGCGTAAGTAACCGTCAGCGCAAATTCTTTGAAAAATTGCCCGACAATACTCGACATATTAGCGATGGGCAAAAAGACCACGATATTGGTCAGCGTGGAAGCAATGATCGCCACCGCGATTTCCGCCGTTCCCTTTTCCGCGGCATCCCTGCGGTTATGACCCATTTCTTTGTGGCGAAAGATATTTTCCAACACCACAACGGAGTTGGTAACCAATATCCCGACCGCGGTAGAAAGCCCCATCAATGTCATGATATTCAAACTAAAGCCCGAATATTGCATCAGTAAAAAAGTGGACAAAATAGATGTGGGCATGGCTAAAGCGACGATAATCGTCGATCTTAAATCGTGCAGAAAAAAGAGCAGCACAAGACCGGTGAAGATAATTCCGAGAATGATGTTTCCGAGAGTGTCCGAGACCGAGCTTTCGATAAAAAGCGAGCGGTCGTGCACGATGGAAAGATTACAGCTTGCCGGCAGCTCCTTTTGGATGATCGGAAGCTCTTTTTTAATTTGCTCCGCCATTTTTACGGTGTTTCCGTCCGCGCTCTTGACAATACTGAGCAGCACAACGTTGTCCTGACGCAGCTTATGCTCGTTATCGAAGAAAATGCTGCGCTGACGGACTTCCGCTCCGGTGTCTTTAATATTGGCGATTGAACTGAGTTTTTTAACCCCAAATGCGGTGGAAATGTCAAGATTTTTAAGCGTTTCCACACGATCAAATTCGCCGTCCACCCGCACGGAAAGTTCCTGCTTTCCCTGACTGAAATGACCGCCCGGAACGTTCAGATTCTGCGCCGCTAAAAGTTGACTTAACTGCAAAAGCGAAATGGCGTTTTCGTAAACAACGCGATTGTCTAACTCCACGCGAATTTCCCGTTCCTGCCCGCCGGTAATGGTAACTTTACCGACGCCCTCAACCTGCGAAAGCCGGTCTTTTACTTTTTTGTCGGCAACCTCGTACAATTCCGTCAGACTAACATCTCCGGAAAGAAGAACATCCATAATCGGAAAAGCGCTCATGTCAAATTTTTCGACTACCGGCAACTCAATATCGCGCGGCAATTGATTTAAAATGGCATTGACCTTGTCCTTTATTTCCTGGTTTGCCACATCGACATCTTTTCCCAGTTCAAACCGAATAATTACGTACGAAACCCCTTCCATGGAATATGACTGAATAAGATCCAGTTTACTCACGGTAGCCACCGCGTCTTCAATTTTTTTGGTTACTTGATTCTCAATTTCCTTAGGTCCTGCGCCGGGATAAACGGTCTGAACCGTGACCACGGGAATTTTCACCTCGGGCATCAAATCCAGAGTCAGCGCAAAATAGGAAAGTATTCCAAACAGGATAAAAACAACCAAGCCCATTGTGACCATTATCGGTCGCTTAATCGAAATGCTCGCTAAAAACATAACCTCCCTCTCAACCGGTTATTTTTACTTTACTGCCTTCTTTTAATAACATCTGCCCTTCCACTATCAATTGATCACCGGGCTTTAAACCTTTTAAAACCTCAATCTTCATTCCGTTTTGTTTGCCTAATTCAACAGGGCGTTTTTTTGCCAGCCCGTCTAAATTGACAAATACAAAATAGGCGTCGCCTTCTTTAATAACATCCGTCGCTTCAATAACAACGGCTTCCGGATTTTGGTAAGACTCGATTTCGATCTCCGCCGTAACTCCGCATTTAAACCGATTATCCGGATTGTCGAATTCCAGAATGGCTTTAAAAGCCTTGTGAATCACATCCATTGCCATATTCACCTGAACAACGCGTCCTTTTATTTCAACGCCGTTCCAGCGGGCGACGGCGGGCAATCCTTCTTTAACTTCCTCTATTTCTTTTTCCGATACCCAGATTTCCGCTCTCATTCGTTGGGTTTGAGCAATGGTAAACAATTCGGCTTTGGAATCCACGTTGTCCGTTTCGCGCACATCAATTTTTGTCACATACCCGCTGATCGGCGCCTTAACTTTTACCGCCTGACGAACAGCATCCCAATTTGCTTTAGCTACCTCGTACTGAGTTTTTGCGTTGTCCAGATCCTGCTGAGAAATACCGCCCGTTTTAAAAAGATTGTCCATGCGCTTGTACAATCGCTCGGCATTTTCATAGGCTACTTTTGCCTGATAATATCTGGCGGCGGGATTATCGGTCGGGAAGGTCAGCAACACCTGATCCTTACGAACATAGTCGCCGACCTTTACCAGAATTTTCTCGACCCGATCTCCGATGCTGGCAAACGCGGAAGATTCACGGTATCCGCGCAGCGGAGCGTTAAAATACAAGCTTCTCGTAAATTTTTGCGGTTTGATTTCCCGTATTTTTACCGGAACTCCTTCTTCCGCATAAATCTGTTCCATATTTTTCGCTTCGGTTTTCTCTTTAGCGCAATTGCTCAAAATCAGCAAACTCATAAGCATAAAGATAACCGGAATGACTCGCCTGTACATTTTATCTCCTTTCTTAAAATTTATTTTTAATTTGTCGCCTTCTCGCAAATAGATAAGCATGCGTTTCGGACAAAATTATCCTGTAATCAATTCATCTTTGATAAATTCGTTTAATTACGTTTTATTCCTATCTTCCCCGTCCTTTTCCCTGTGAGGCAACAAAGGGGTTCGGGGGAGTGTAAATTTAAAATACCCGTTTTACTAATTCGTTATTTTTTCAATTTCGCAACCGAAAAAAGCGGGCTCTTTTCATTCCCTGCGTAAGATACCGTTCATAATCAACTTATACGCTTCTTCCAGTAATTCATCTTCTTCCACGCCGAACTCCGATTTTAATTCATCACAAATCAAATAGAATCTCTGCAGGAATCCGGTAAATTGCAGCCAGATAACGATAATGGATTTAACGGGATCGAGATCTTCCCGAACAAGTCCTTCCCGCTTACCCTGTTCGATTAAATCGCTCCATCTTTTTAAATTCTTGCGTTCCCGTTTAAAGGATTCTTCTATTTTCTCAAAACCGCTTTTGAGCAAAGCCCGATTGATATGAAAATATTCGATGACCTCGAAATAATCGGGATACCGCTTTTTGAAATCGGCAATGGTTTTAAGAAGACTCAATATTTTTTCCTCGGTCGAAGGCGCACGATTAACGGCGTTTTCCATCATTTCAAGTAAAATCGCTTCTCCGCGCAGATGAATTGCAAAATACAACTCTTCTTTACTTTTAAAATACAAATAAAGCGTCGCCTTGCTCAATTCAGCCTGTTCGGCTATCATTTCCATGGTTGTCTTCTCAAATCCGTTTCGGAAAAAGACATGTTCCGCGGCAGAAATGATCTCCTGACGTCTTCTCTCTTTTTCCCGTTCTTTACGCTCCGAAATACCCATTCTGTCTCTCCGTTACATTTATTAAACCCTGAGTTGGTTATTAGACGTAGAGTCTAATAAAAAGTTTCAACTTAGAGCGGGGATTTTAATTTTTTTTTACAAGTGACGAGTGACCAGTTACAGAGTGACAAAGTCGTGATGGGTAAGAAAAATGAAAAAGGATATCAGAAAGCAGAATGCAGAAAGCAGTGATGAGTGACAAAGTGACAAAGTGACAAAGTGACAAAGTTAGGATTGTCGGAGGATGGGAGGAAAATGTTTAGAGGTTTAGAAGTTTAGTTGTTTAGGAAAATTTAGTAGGAATTGAATGATAGTAGCTTAGAAATTTATTTCTGGAAATTAAAATGGACCCATTTGTCAAGACCAT
>JAADIP010000127.1 GCA_013151275.1 Calditrichota bacterium
TTATTCTTGTGAGAATTTCTTCCGATCAATTCCTCACAATATGAAAAATTATCTCAGTCAATGTCAATAAATTGCCACCCGCCGGAATTCTTGTCATCTGCGAAATCAGCGTAATCTGCGGTCAAATTTCACCCAAGAACTCGTTAATTATTGCATTAAGCTGATCGAATTCGATTAAAAAGGCGTCGTGACCGTCGGGCGATTTAATTTCACGATACACCCCGTTCGGGATATGATCGGCAATTTCCTTTTGTTCGATTGCCGGATAAAGAATGTCCGTGTCGATGCCGATGCATAAGGCTTTTGCCTTGATGCTTGAAAGCGCCTTTTTGACGCCGCCGCGGTTAAAACCCACATCGTGGCGATCCATGGCTTTGGTTAACGTAATCATACTGTTGGCGTCAAATCGTTTGACTAATTTGTCCCCCTGATAAGAGAGATAGCTTTCAACCTTAAACTGCCCGGGCTGCCCGTTGTTTTGCTTTTCTCTTCCGAAGCGGCGCTGAAACGAAATATCCGTTCGGTACGAAACCATTCCGATCTGACGCGCCAGAGCCAGCCCGTTTTCCGGTTGCTGCCGATAGTAACCGTTATTCCACAGGGGATCGTTCTTAATCGCCTGTCGCGCAAGATGGTTAAAGCCGATTGCCCAGGCGGAATGTCTGGCGGCTGCGGCAATGGAAATAACAGATTTTACCGTTTCCGGATACATCAAAGCCCATTCCAAGGTTTGCATGCCCCCCAGAGAACCGCCAATCACTGTTACCAGTTTTTGCACCCTTAAATATTCCAGCAGCCGTTTTTGAACTTTAATCATATCGCGCACCGTAATTTCGGGGAAATTCGGTCCGTACGGCTTCCCTGATTCGGGGTCGATAGAGTTCGGTCCTGTCGTTCCGTAACAACTTCCCAGAATGTTGCTGCAAACCACGAAAAATCTTTCGGTGTCAATGGTTTTGCCGGGACCGATTAAGCCGTCCCACCAGCCGGGTTGATTCGGCTTTTTTGATCCGTACAGAGGAATCTGATCAAGAATCTGATCGTCAATCTCCGTAAATCCGGCTGCGTGGGCATCGCCGGTTAAAGCGTGACAGACAAGGACTGCGTTATCGCTTGTCCGATTCAAACGCCCGTAAGTTTCAAACGCTACCCGAACCTCCGTAAGAACGTCGCCGCTCTCGAGTTTTAAGGGATGTTCGGGCGTAAACAGTTTAACGATTTGTGTTTTGCTTTTTAACATAATTCAATCCCGATTAGCTTTTTGCCAAAGCCTGATCAAAGTCTTCCTTAATATCGTCGATGTGTTCCAGACCGACCGAAACGCGGATCTGATCCGGAGTCACCCCGGCGCTCTTTTGTTCTTCTTCCGAAAGCTGCTGATGCGTTGTGGAAGCCGGGTGAATGACCAGCGTTTTGGCGTCGCCCACATTAGCCAACAAACTTGCTAATTTCACATTG
This sequence comes from Calditrichota bacterium, assembly GCA_013151275.1. Taxonomy (GTDB): domain Bacteria; phylum Calditrichota; class Calditrichia; order Calditrichales; family Calditrichaceae; genus Caldithrix. Next base: position 1,459 of record JAADIP010000127.1, read on the forward strand.
TTTACAAAGGCTTTACCGGCTTCTTTTCCTCCCTTTATCCCAAAGGCGATCATTGAACCGAAGAGACCGGATCTTAAGTATTTTTTCGCCCGTTCGTGGGAAGGATGAGAAGGCAGTCCGGGATACCAGACCCAACTGACTTTCGGGTGATTTTTTAGCCAGTCAGCCAATTCAAGAGCATTCTGGCAATGACGATCGATTCTCAAAGAAAGGGTTTCCAATCCCTGTAAAAACAAAAAGGCGTTAAAGGGACTGAGAGCGGGACCAAAATCGCGTAAGGCTTCTACCCTGGCGCGGATGATAAATGCGATATTGCCCAGCGGGCTGTCGGCGCCGAAGCTTTCCCAGAAATTGAGTCCGTGATAACCCGGGTTGGGTTCCGTAAAAATAGGGAATTTCCCGTTTCCCCAGTCGAATCGTCCGCTGTCAACAATTACGCCGCCGATGGAAGTTCCGTGACCGCCGATCCATTTGGTCGCCGAGGCGGTAATGATATCAGCTCCCCATTCAAAAGGACGAACCAGATAGCCCGCCGCTCCGAAGGTGTTATCGACAATGAGCGGAATTTTGCGGGAATGCGCCAGATCGGCAAGCGCTTCAAAATCCGGAATATTCAATAGCGGATTGCTGATACTTTCGATGTAAATGGCTTTGGTTTTATCGTCGATCAATTTCTCGTAATCTTCCACGCGATCGCTGGCGCAAAAACGGACGTCAACCCCTAATCTGGGAAACGCCACTTTGAATTGATTGTACGTTCCGCCGTACAGAAAAGTTGTGGAAACGATATTTTCTCCGGCTTGGGCAATCGTTGCCACCGCCAGGAACTGGGCTGCCTGACCCGACGCCGTTGCCAGAGCCGCCACTCCGCCTTCCAGAGCGGCAATACGTTTTTCAAACACGTCCGTTGTGGGATTCATGATGCGTGTGTATATGTTGCCGAACTCTTTCAGATCAAACAACGCGGCTGCATGATCCGCGTCTTCGAACAAATAAGACGTTGTCTGATATATCGGCACTGCCCGCGAACGGGTCTCTTTGTCGGGAATATGACCTGCGTGTAATTGCAATGTCTCAAAGCGATAGTTGGGTTGAGAGTTACTGCTCATCGGATTCCTCCTTAGTATTTTTATCAAAAAAAAAGCCTCTTCGGGATAAGACCCTGAAGAGGCTTCAATTTAAAAATTGAACCCACTTCTTATCTTTCCCCGAATTTAGGGGCAGGAATTAGCACCTTTTCTCACCGCACGGATGAGAATGGTTGCTAAGGCTTCACAGGGCCTGTTCCCTCCACCTTTCTGGATAAGAAGCGATGTTGTAAATCTATTCGATTACATCTTTGCTTCGTTATATTTTAGCGATTGAATTTAGAGCACGATCCTCCGTTTGTCAAATAAAAATTCAATATTTTAAAATTTTATTGAATATATCCTTTGGCTGCCATCAGTTCGGCGTTCAGAATTGCGCCTCCTGCCGCGCCGCGAATTGTATTGTGCGAAAGCACGGTAAATTTGAAATCAAGAATCGGACAGGGTCTTAGTCGTCCGATACTCACAGCCATTCCGTTTTCCAGATTTCGCAGGAGTCTTGGCTGCGGCATGTCCGGCTGATCGAAATAGTGAATGGGCTGTTTCGGAGCCGAGGGCAGCTTTAATTCCTGCGGAGCGGAACGGTACGAGACCCAGGCTTCTTTTATTTCATTTATTGTACAGGCGGAATTCAACTTTACCGAAACGCTTTCCAGATGCCCGTCAATCACGGGAACCCGGTTGCAGCTCGCGCTGATGATTACATCGGCGTCGATAAATCGGGAGCCGTCCCAGCGACCCAGAATCTTTCGGGGCTCCGATTCCATCTTTTCTTCTTCGCTTTTAATAAACGGAATAACGTTATCCGTCGCCTGAAGCGAAGACACCCCCGGGTACCCGGCTCCGGATAAGGCTTGCATGGTTACAACGTGAACCTTGTCGATTCCGAAAGAGTCCGCCAGGGGTTTTAATGCGATCACGAGTCCCGTGGTGGAACAATTCGGATTGGTGACGATTATTCCGTCGTCAAACGGTTGTTTGGCGATAGCAGCCAGATGATCCGGATTAACGTCGGGAATCAGCAGAGGCACGGAAGGATGGAAGCGATGGTTGCGCGCATTGGAGATAACAACATATCCCGAAAGAGCAAATTCCTGTTCAAATTGCTCGGCAACCACGGCATCCAAAGCCGAAAACACAATTTTGCAGGGTAAGTCCGGCTGCGTTTTGCGAACAACAAGCGACCCGATGCGCTCGTCGAGGGGAGCGCTTTGAATCCAGTTAACAACATCCCGGTATTTTTTGCCGGAAGAACGCTCCGAAGCGGTCAAGGCGACAATTTCGAACCAGGGGTGATTTGCAAGCAGTTCCACGAACTTTTGCCCTACGCTGCCCGTCGCCCCTAAAATGGCGACCGGTATTTTTTCTTGTAATTTTTTCATATCACAAACACAATGCCTTGGTTAACAATTGGCGTGCAATATACAAAAAATTCGCATAAAAATACATTTTTTGTTTTGTGAAACCTGTTTTAAATTTTTACGTAAATTACAAGTTTTCTTAAATTGGTTTAAAATGCAGAGTTTTGGAACGGCATTACGGGTTTCTGATAGAACTTAATTTTTAATGAGTAATTTGGATTAATGTTAATATTCAGGAGGATGTTATGAAGCGAATTGTTCTTTTTGTGGTGGTTCTGTTGTTGAACCTTCAATTTCTTCGGGCTGATGAGGGAATGTGGCTGCTCAATCAGTTGGATCAATTGAATCTTAAGGACAAGGGATTGCAAATGGATGTGAATGATATTTACAGTCCCGGTAAAATTTCTCTTGCCAACGCTGTGGTAAATTTAGGCGGGGCGTCTGCGGAGTTAGTTTCCGCGGAGGGTTTGATTCTGACCAATCATCATGTGGCTTTCGGCGCCGTTCAAAGAGCGTCTACTCGCGGCACCGATTATTTGACCAACGGTTTTTTGGCGAAAACGCGCGATGAAGAGCTGCCCGCGCCCGGTTATGTCGCCCGTATTTTATTGGAGATGAAGGATGTAACCGATCGGGTTTTAAAAGGAATAGACGGGATCGATGATCCGCTAAAACGTCAGCGTGCCGTTAAAAAGCGTATTGAACAAATAGAGGAGGAAATCGAAAACGGAAGAAGCGATATCGATGCCGACATTGCTTCCATGTATTCGGGACAAAAATACATTCTGTTTAAATATCAACGTTTTGAAGACGTGCGGATGGTTTTTATTCCCCCGCGGTCGATCGGGAATTACGGCGGCGATATTGACAACTGGATGTGGCCCCGGCATACCGGCGATTTTTCGTTCCTGAGAATTTACATGTCGCCTGACGGAAAGGGCGCTAAATACTCGCCGGAAAATATTCCCTTTAAACCCAAACGCTGGATTAAGATTGCCCGCGAGCCGCTAAGCGAAGGGGATTTTACCTTTATTATCGGTTTTCCGGGACGCACAAATCGTTATTCCACTTCTTACGCAGTTAGTTTTGCTCAGAATTACTATTATCCTTTGGCTGTTAAAGAATTCGGGGAAATTATTAATTTACTGGATGAAATCGGTAAAGAGTCTCCTCAATTAGCTATCAAAGCAGTCGGAACCAGTAAATGGCTGAATAACGGCATGAAAAATTATCAGGGTAATCTGGAAGGAATGAAACGGCTTAATCTTTTGGGAGAAAAACAGAAGCAGGAACAAGAGTTACAAAAATTCATCAACAGCGACAATGATTTAAAGAAAAAGTACGGCGATCTGTTGGCAAAATTCGAAAGTGAATACAGGAAATCGGCGCAAACCTTTGAGCGACGATTTTTGCTGGAAAGATTTAATTATCTTGCCGGCACAATTCCGGGTATTGCCCGCGGAATTTACGGCACGGCGTCGGAAAGAGCAAAACCCGAAGATGAGCGCAATCCTTCGTTTTCCGAAAAAAATGTAAAACGCACGATTCAACGTTTAAAATATCGCTACATGAGTTACGCTCCCGAAATTGACAAGGCTCTGTTAAAACGCATGTTGTTAAGAATTAAAGCCTTGCCCGAAGATCAGAGAATTAAAGGGCTGGATTACATTTTTAAGGATTTTGCCTCTGTGGATGAGTTTGTGGATTATGCTTACGCGAACACAAAATTAACCGATGTGGCTTATGCACAAAGTCTTTATGAAAAATCGCTCGACGAATTGAATAAATCGGACGATCCTTTTATTAAAATGGCTCGCGCCTTACAGCCGGAAACGGAAAAGTTGAACAAAGAGCGTGAGGAACGCCGCGCGGTATTGAACGAACTCGAAAAACAATATATTGAGGTATTGATGGCATGGAAAAAGCGCCCGTTTTATCCGGATGCCAATCGTACCATTCGTTTAACTTACGGAAAGGTTTCCGGATATTCTCCGAGGGACGCGGTTTGGTACGAACCGTTTACCACCTTACACGGCGTAATGGAAAAAGAAACGGGCAAATTTCCGTTCATCGTTCCCGAAAAGTTAAAAGAATTGTACAGAACTCGTGATTACGGTCAGTGGGTAGATCAAAATTTAGGCGATGTTCCGGTGGCTTTTTTAAATGAATGTGATATTACCGGCGGTAATTCGGGCAGTCCCGTTTTTAACGCCAAAGGCGAATTGGTCGGTATTGCCTTTGACGGGAACTGGGAAGCTTTAACCGGAGACTGGAAGTTTGAACCTGTTATTCAGCGGGCGATTAACGTGGATATTCGCTATGTTTTGTTTATCACGGAAAAATTTGCCGGCGCAGATTATATTTTGAAAGAACTGGGAATCTGATAAAACAGATAAAAAGCCGGGTTGATGAGCCGTTGACCCGGCTTTTCTTTTTCACTGCAGGTAAATTGTGAAGGGTGATGAGTAAGAGAGTGACAGAGTGACAAAGTTACAAAGTGACAAAGTAGGTTAAAGAGGAAAATCGTAAATCCGGAATTCGAATATCGAAATCCGAAACAAATTTGAATGACAGAAATTCAACACAAAACTTTGTTAACGAGGAATATTCTAAAGTTCAGATACTGTGCGGTTTGAGTAAAGACCCCACTTGCCTTCGGCGTTCCCCCCTTGAAAAAGGGGGGAAATTAAAAGGGGG
>JAADIP010000096.1 GCA_013151275.1 Calditrichota bacterium
GCTGTGGGATTTTGGTGACGGGCAATCCGGCAGCGAGCAAAATCCTAAGCACATCTATGAGAAAGCCGGTTCCTTTACGGTTTCGCTGACTGTTACGGGTCCCGGCGGTTCGGATAAGATCACGAAGAAAGACTTTATTGTGGTTACCGAACCCGCGCCCAAGGCGGATTTTTCAGCGGACGTAACCACAGGCGAAGTTCCCCTGACCGTGCAGTTTACGGATAGTTCGTCGGGTACCGTTACCGCCTGGCTCTGGTATTTCGGAGACGATAGCAGCTCGACGGAACAAAATCCGATCCATATTTACACGGAGACCGGTGTATTTACGGTTACTCAAATCGTTTCAAACGCATCTTCGGCGGATACTTTGGTTAAGAATGATTATATCAACGTATGCGCTACTAACATAAAAATTAATATAGCCGAGAACCCTGAAAAATTTGCTCTCTACCAAAATTGTCCCAATCCTTTCAATCCGCAAACCGTAATCGGTTATCAGTTGCCGGTAATCAGTGAAGTTGAATTGAGTATTTATAATATACTCGGGCAGAAGGTAGCCACGCTGGTTTCGGGAAGACAGCCGGCTGGGACATATAAAGTGAAATGGGATGCCAGCGCATTTAACAGCGGAATCTATTTTTGTAATCTGAAAACAAGCGCCGGATTTGTTCAGATTAAAAAATTAATCTTCCTAAAATAGACCATTAACTGTTTATCGTTCCTTCTGACAAAATAAGGCATCAAATATCGAGCGGCGGAAAGAGTACTTGGCGACTCTTAACCTTCCGAGCTTCGATATTTAACCACTGTGTCGGACCCGCGATTTTTGTTTGTACAAAGAATAAAAGGGACGTTTTCCTGAATCGAGTAAGATCACTGCCGGAAAATCAAATAGACCGAATGGTCTCAAAATTATCATCTCAAAATGTCTCGATTTTTTTATTGACTTGACGTTTAACAAACTGCCAAATTTCAGGACGGGTATTCTCAACATTTTGTCTTTGATATTCAACCGCTTCTTCAGGCTTTTCCCGATAAACCCCTCCGCTTTTTTCCGCCGATGCACAGAGCTAAATTTATTGCATGCGGATCGACTTTGCAGTAATATTGGTTCTGTTTGATGTAAAAGCGCATTGATGCCTTCTTGTTTTGACATGTGGTTTAGAATAAAGATTCATCCTGAATTTGAAGGACAAGAATAGCATCAAGCGGCTGTCTTTAACGTCATTACGCGCCGCAGGTTTTTGCAATCTTGAAAGTTTTACCGGCGAAACCGCGGATCGCAAACAGTTTAAGAAAAAGGAGAGAATATGGAAAACCAGAAGAAGTTATTAAGCAATGCTTTTAAAGCGTTCAGCGAAGAAGCTCCGAAGCACGCTGATGCATGGATGAAGCTCGTGCAGGGATTATCAAGTGCAAGCGCCTTGGATCCCAAAACGCATAACATCGCATATCTGGCGGTGTTAGCGGCATTAAGAAGAATTAACGGAATCCCGTTTCATGTAAAAATGGCTAAAAAGGCGGGCGCGTCAAGGGACGAAGTGATAAGCGCCGTTCTGGTCGGTCTGCCGCCTGCCGGGCATGTTGTAACCGAGGCATTACCCGCGGCTATCGACGCTTATGATAATGAATAAGGACAATCGGTGAACTATGAAATTATCAGAACTGCCAAACATCGGAAAAGAACTGGAGAAGAAATTAATATCGGCGGGAATTCATAACCAAACCGAGCTCAGGGAACTCGGAAGCCTCGGAGCATTGAAAAGGATAATCGAAAGATGCGATTCCGGATGTTTACATTTACTGTATGCGCTGGAAGGCGCAATTCAGGGTATTCGATGGCACTATTTGTCGGCAGATGATAAGAGAAGATTAAAAGCCGAATTTATCGATATCAAAAATGAGTTAAAGAGAACTGCTAATAAACGCCTCAACTCGGACTGACAAAAGCTCATTTTCATTTAGCAAGGCGGGAGTTAATAAGCGCGCCGCCGCTCAAACAAAGAAATAAATGATGAGGTAATAAAGCTCCCTCAATTCATAACCCTGATAAGCCGGAACCTTACAGGAGAAATTTGTTAATAGTTATTGGTTAAGGTGGTCAGAAAGCAGTAACAAAGTCGTGATTTGTGATGAGTAATAGAGTAACAGGGTGACAAAGTAACGAGTGACGAGTAATAAGGTCGTGAAGCATTATGTGTAATTAGTTACCAGCAACCCTTACACCCTTAACCCTTAACCATTGACCAATTCTGCCAAAAAAGCAAGGATTTTAGTGTTAATATTTAGGTTTGGAAAGAATGCTTGTAAATAAATCAACTTACGGATCAGCTTATAATAAATTCTTCCGCTTCCTCAGATCCGTCACGGAAATTCCCGACGCTGAAGTTGAAAAGATTTCCGGAATCTTTAAATATAAAAAACTGGATAAAGGAGAATTTTTTATCAGAGCGGGAGAGCGTCCGCAAACAATAGGATTTATTATTTCTGGTATTTTACGCCTTTATTACTTAAAAGATGACGGCGGCGAATTCACAAAGTCGTTTTGTGTCGAAAATGAAATGGTTGCAGCCTATAGCGCCTTATTGTTGAAGGAACAATCGCGGCTTTACATAGAAGCGCTTGAGGATTCATCTCTGCTTGTAGCCTCTTACGAATCCTATGAAAAAATTTCCTCCGGGCATATTTGTTGGCAGATAATCAATCAAAAACTGGCTGAAGCGCTTTTCATTAAAAAAGAAAAACGGGAAAGCGAACTACTTCTGGATGACGCAAAAACAAGGTATTTAAAGTTTCTCGACGACTATCCCGGATTAGAGAAAAAAGTCAAACAACATCATATTGCTTCGTATTTGGGAATCACACCCGTCTCTTTAAGCCGGATTCGCTCAAAATTAAAGCTGACTTAACCTATGTTAATGAATTTGAGAAGCGTTTATTCTACCTTATGAGCGACTTTTAAAATTTAAATTTGGAGTTGCTCATGCAAACAACAGATAATATTGTATTGATTACAGGCGGAAGTTCCGGTATTGGACTTGCCTTAGCCAAAAAATTTTTAAGCGAAAATAATTCAGTCATAATAACCGGAAGAAACAAAGATAGATTAGCAAAGATTCGGGCTGAATTTCCCGACATCAGGACAGAAACAGCCGATATGACCAATCCGTTAATGTGGGAACAATTGGTAAAGAAATACAGCGACGTAAATATTTTGATCAACAACGCGGGAATTCAATATAATTATGACTTTGCCGATCAAAATAATTCGCCTGATTTGATAGAGGCTGAGTTGCGGACAAATCTGACGGGGCCTGTTTTTTTAATAAAGCTGTTTCTTCCGCAACTACTGACCCAAAAAACCGCGGCAATTATTAACGTTTCGTCCGGGCTCGGTTTGGTGCCAAAACAAAGCGCGCCTGTTTACTGCGCAACCAAGGCGGGTTTGCACATCTTTACAAAATCATTACGTTGGCAATTGGAATCCACAAATATTAAGGTATTCGAGATCATCCCGCCGTTAGTGGACACCGCCATGACCAAGGGCAGGGGAGCGGGAAAAATATCGCCCGAAAAATTAGTAGATGAATTCTGGAAAAATTTTAAGCGTGATAATTATGAGATTCGCATCGGAAAAGTAAAGTTACTGTATGTGATTAATAGATTTTTTCCGGGATTGGCAGAAAAGATTATGCGCCCGGGATTATAAAAACAAATAATCGGCAATTATGGCGACGATAGCTTTTAAGAACCGACAAGTTTCAGGATCGGTTCTCTTTCATAGTCCGGATTTAATTTCAAGTCTGATTAATGCATTAGGCAAAGAGGCAAATTTCCTTATTTAAGTGCTAAAAACCCAAAAACCATCAATTTAATCAGCGACATCAGCGTAATCAGTTTAATCTGTGGTTTAATCTGCGGGGAATAATAACCACAAAGGACACCAAGTAGTCACAAAGCGCACGGAGATTAAATTTAAGATTGTAATCGAAACGTAAACAAATTCTCTTATTTAAGCACAAAAAATCAAAGAACCTGAATTCAATCTGCGCAATCTGAGTAATCAGCTTAATCTGCGGTCAAAATTGCAATAGGAAACAACTTCTCTTATTAAAGCACTAAAAATCAAAAAGGAAACCTTTACTTTATCTGCGAAATCAGCGTAATCTGTGTTCATCTGTGGTCTAATCTGCGGTAAATTGTTTGCATGCGGATCGATTACACAGTAATATTGTTGTTGTATGATGTAAAAATACACAAGGAAAGTATTTTAGCGTAAGGAATCTTCCAAAGTAAAATGGATGTAAATTAGAAAAAATTATTGAAAAAATAAGGAAGAAGCTATGAATAAAGCAAAAGACGAAGTAATGTCATTACTCAATAAGCTCCCGGATGACTGTACTTTAGAGGATATTCAATACCATCTGTACGTAATTGAAAAGATCCGAAAGGGTATTAAAAGAGCGGAACAAGAAGGAACCGTTTCACAAGAAGATGTGGAGAAGCAATTTAGCAAATGGACTACAAAATAGTCTGGTCTCCTGAAGCAATCGAGGACCTCCGGTCTATTGCAGAGTACATTCAAAGAGATTCTGAGTTTTATGCCCGAGCAGTTGTAACAAAGATTCTTGATGTATCACGCAGCATAAAATCCTTTCCCTTAATCGGAAGAGTCGTGCCTGAGTTCGGAAACGAAAATATCAGAGAACGGTTTATTTACAGTTATCGCCTTGTTTATCAAATAAAAAAGCAACGTATTCTTATTGTGGCGGTGATTCATGAAAGGCGACTATTTGAGACCGTAACAGAAAGATTTGAAAAATAAGCGCGAAACGCAATCAGCTTAATATGCGGTCAATAATAACCACCAAGCACACAAAGTAGTCACAAAGCGCACGGAGATTAAATTTAAGATTGTAATCGAAATGTAAATAAATTCTCTTATTTAAGCACAAAAAATCAAAAAACCTCAACTCCATCTGCGCAATCAGTGTAATCTGTGATCATCTGCGGTCCGGAATCTGTGATCATCTGTGGTCATCTGCGGTAAATTTTTTGCATGCGGATCGATTCGAAGTAATATTTGTGTTGTTTGGTGTAAAAACGCATTGAGACCTCCCGTTTTATGAGTTACTTGCACGGAATATGCATCATAAATTTTTTTAAGGAAAAGAATAATATCAAGCGTTTCAAGTCGTAAGCGAGCACGCGCGCCGTGAATTTCAGTTTTGCAACATTTCCAAGCGTGGCATCGACGTTTAACTTTGTACGTCGGACATGAAAAAATATAAAAAAATATTTGTAAAACTATAATTATTTCATACCTTAATTAGTTGTATTTTAAAGATTGATTTTAATAAGGAGTAATTTGTATTGTCTATGCCTTGGGGATTTGTTAAAGAAGAAAGATATATTGAAGTTATAGCAACAGATATTGCTGATTTGGCTATGATGGGTTTTGGTTCCATAAAGAATTGTATAAATGTTTACAACGCCTTAAATAAAAAATATGCACATATTAATTTTAATATAATTAGGACAAAATCCGATTTAGATAAAATTATATTTCGGAAACCGGATTTAGTATTTACCGGTATTAAATATGTTGTTTTTAACGAACATGAGATAACGAAAAACATAAAAGATAAAATATGGATATCAGAGTATTTGGATAATGCCGGTATTAATTATACCGGCTCTGTAAAAAACGCAATTGAATTGGAATTTAGCAAAGATTCTGCCAAAAAAAGAGTAGCAGAATTTGGTATTAATACAGCATCTTATTTTGTTGCCAGGCCTGGAATGTACAAAACTACTGATGAACTTCCTGTCAGTTTTCCTTTATTTATCAAGCCTCTGCGAGAAGGTGATGGTAAAGGTATAGGAATTGATTCTATTGTTTATGATTTTGAAAGTTATCAAAATAAAGTTCAAAGTAGTTATACTTCATTTAAACAGTCGGCTCTGGTGGAAAAATATCTAAGCGGCAGAGAGTTTACAGTCTCAATCCTTGGTTCGGATTTTAATAATGAACCTATAGCAATGCCAATAGAGATAACATTCCCTGAAAAAAATTCATATAATAAAATTCTTGGTTATGAAACTAAAAAAGAAAATAAGGAAATGGTGATTGCCATAGATAATGAAGATATATTCAAAAGTGTTGTTTCCATCGCAAAGCGTTCCTTTATAGCTTTAGGAGCCAGGGACTATGGCAGAATAGATATAATTATGGATGAAAATGATTGCCCGTACTTTCTTGAGGCAAACCTTGTTCCCGGAATGACACAACGTCCAAATGATATAGAATCCAGTTATTTTCCCCGAGCTTGTTTTATAAATAATCATATTACATATCAGGAAACAGTACAAAGAATTGCAGAAATTGCATTTAACCGTATTGAAAGAAAGCTAATTATACAATAAAGAGTAGAATCTTACGTTTTAAATACGCCTGACTAAATAAGGTATTAAACATCGAACGGGTGCAATAAAGAACCGCCAAATTACGATGACGTGATCTTAGAATAACAAGTCACGGACAGTGCGCATTAAG
>JAADIP010000104.1 GCA_013151275.1 Calditrichota bacterium
ATAGGAAACCATGGGCAAAAAAATAAAAAAACGAAAAAAAACGGACATTGTCTTGGATGATATTAACGATTTAACCCGTATTATCTCAAACGATATTTTAAACCGCGTTTTAACCACTTTCCCCATTACCTTTTACGTGCTTCAATCCGCGGAAAAAAACAACTATATTTTTACTCAAATAAGCGGCGGCGTGCAAAAACTTTTAGGGTACGATCCCCTTGAATTTATCAACGATCCCGATTTCTGGCTCAATCATCTGCATCCCGAAGACGCCGCATTCCTCCTGAAGGACAAACAACGTGTTATCACCGGCAGTCACCAGACCTTTGTTTACCGCTTTTTGGCAAAAGACGGCGCCTACCGATGGTTGCGGGACGAAATTCATGCGATTAAGACACAACGGGATGCTGAATATTTCATAGGCTACCTGGTCGATTTAACCGAACAGAAACGTTTTGAAGAGGAACTGCGTAAAAGCGAAGAACGTTTCCGGACGCTGGTAACCGCCACGACGCAAATCGTCTGGACAACCGATGCCAAGGGCGAGGTTACGGATGACATTCCGTCATGGCGGGAATACACGGGTCAATCTTATGATGAAATTAAGGGCATGGGCTGGACCGCCGCCATTCATCCCGACGATCTGAAAAGCACTGTTTCGTTGTGGGAAAAGGCTCTCGCCGCAGGCTCGGTTTATCAAACCGAATACCGCATACGCCGGTACGACGGCGAATACCGCTGGTTTTCCGTGCACGGCGTTCCCATAATCAATAACGACGGACAAATCAGCGAATGGCTGGGAACCTGTACCGATATTACCGAAGCCAAGGAAAAAGAAACCACTCTTAAATCGTACGCCGCCAGACTGGAACAGAGCAACCGCGACCTGCAGGAATTTGCCTACATCGCCTCGCACGATCTGCAGGAACCGGTGCGAAAAATCCTTGCCTTTGGCGACCGGCTCGCCACGCGCTACAAAGAGGCGTTGGACGACAGAGGCAAAGATTACCTCGAACGCATGTTAAGCGCCAGCAAACGCATGCAAAATCTGATCAACAGCCTGTTAACCTTTTCCAGAGTGGAAACCCGCGCCCAACCCTTTACCAAAGTAAACCTGAACGAAGTAATTAACGACGTGATTTCCGATCTGGAATTAAAAATCAAAAAGCTTAACGCCCGGGTGGAAACCGGCGACTTACCCGTCATTGACGCCGACTGGGCGCAAATGTACCAGTTGTTTGAAAATCTTATTGGCAACGCTTTAAAATTTCACAGAGACGGAGTGCCTCCGGTAGTTAAAATTTACGGAACCTCCGACTACGCCGCCAAGCCGGATCAGGTGGTGATTGCCGTGGAAGACAACGGCATCGGCATCGACCCCCAATATGCCGATCGTATCTTTAAGCCCTTTCAACGCCTTCATTCGCGCGAAGAATACGAAGGCTTCGGAATGGGTCTTGCAATTTGCCGCCGGATTCTGGAACGCCACGGCGGCGATATCATCCTTCATAAAGCCACAAACGAAGGATCCACATTCATTGTAATTCTACCCAAAAATCACACAAAAGTGAGGGATCTATCATGAAATCCGGCGCAGAACCCATTATCTTGTTAATGGCTGAAGACGATCCGGATGACCGGCTTCTGGTGCGTGAGGCTGTGGAAGAAGGTCATCTTTTAAACGAATTGTACTTTGTGGAAGACGGCGTTCAGCTGCTCGATTACTTAAAACATCAGGGAGATTATGCGAACGCCGAACAAGCTCCGTTTCCGGATTTGATTTTGCTCGATTTAAACATGCCGCGCAAAGACGGACGCGAAGCTCTTCAGGAAATAAAAGCGGATCCCCGGTTACGCCGTATTCCGGTTATCGTTCTGACCACCTCCAAAGCGGAAGAAGACATCTTTCGGACTTATGACCTCGGCGTGGCTGGCTATATCACCAAACCGGTTACTTTTGACGGATTGATCGAAGTTATGAAAACCATTGCTCAATACTGGTTTCAGATAGTCAAACTTCCGCCTAAAATTATCGAATAAGAATAACGAAATTTCCGAAGAGAATTCCCGATTAAAGGATATTCCGTCGCTTGCAGAGAGTAAAAAGAAAAAAGGATGAAGCTCATGCGCGTTCATTTTATTCAACACGTTCCTTTTGAAGGACCCGGTTGTATTTCCGCATTCCTGCAGCCCAAACATCAATTGAGTTACACGCATCTTTACCGCGGGCAGCCGCTCCCCTCGCCCGGACAAATCGACTGCTTAATAATCATGGGCGGTCCGATGAGCATTTTTGACGAACAAAAATATCCGTGGTTAAAAGAAGAAAAACGATTCATTGCCGAAGTTATCGAATCGGACAAAGTTGCGCTTGGGATATGTCTGGGCGCGCAGCTTATCGCACACGTTCTGGGAGCAAAAATAGAAAAAAACAAATATCGCGAAATCGGATGGTTTCCGATTTACCGCAATTCCGAAATTGAAAACACGCTTTTAAACGACGTATTTCCCGGGGAATTAGAGGTCTTCCACTGGCATGGGGATACGTTTGAGCTTCCCGAAAATTCCGTTTTGATTGCTTCGAGCGAGGCGTGTAAAAATCAGGGATTCATTCTGGAAAACAGAATAATCGGTTTGCAGTTTCATTTGGAAGCCACACCCGAAACCGCCAAAGCGCTGATCTCGCACGGTCGCCGCGAATTGGACAACAGCCGTTATGTGCAGAGCGAACGGGAAATTTTGTCTTCAGAGGCTAAATTCGACGCCATCAATAAAGTCATGTTCCGACTACTGCAACGAATTGAAGAACGGCGGTCTTAATCACCGATTATTACCGCCGTTCGCTTCCGCATTTTCAACGCGCCGGAGCAGCCTTTGTCCGGAATTAATATCCGCTAAAAATCGTTCGATTTTATTAACGGTTGAATTAAAAGGATCAATACCTTTGCGTTTTCCGGCTTGTCATTTCCCTTTGGGCGTAAGACCGACGATTTCCGGTCTTAAGTTTTGAGGTGACATAAATCACAATAGACCTTAATCAGTCTTGTTAAATAGTACTGTGGTAATGCCGGATTGTTCGTCAAAGACGATAGCATTTTTAATCTTTTCCGATAAAAAAGTGGAGGTTTTAATTTCAAGGAGGGAAACTTGCCGCTGTTTTTACATTTCAAATCAAATGATTCGGATACGCTTAAAGGCGATTATCTTTTCGCTCATCTACCGATGCGGCAGGTTATTTTCGTTCCCCGTGATATTAAATCTTCCGAAAATTTAACATCCGTTTTGCCCGGGCGGGAGCGTTTCAATATCTTTGCCCAGGCGTTCTTCAGCGGCGCCCTCCGATTATTAATGAAATTGCGGCGACAACTTCCGTCGATTCTCCCGATTTACCATTCAACGCAAATAAACTCAACCGATTTCAAAATATTTTTACAGCCCGGAATCGGGTATTGTGTTGTAAATAACGGTCGTCAGCTACTTCCGATAAACACCCTACGGAATTTGCGGAAACCGCCTCTAAAGCGGATATCAGAACATCCGGCATTCTTAATTTGTAAAAGTTGCGGTTGAGGTTATTCAAAATGAGCCGATAAATAATTTCACAGCCAGGCGTATTGCCGGACGCCCGAACCTGACAAAATATCGGATCGGAGTACAAATTAAAAAAGAAATCGTTAAGAATTTCAAAACATTTAAACAGGAGCCGCCGGTTCATTATGAGTCACATTTATTATTCCGAAAAGGATTTAAGCCCGGGAAAATCTATTACGCTTTGAATTATCGAAATCTGTCGCGGTTCAGCCGTTCGTCCGGAATTTGTTAACGTACTTTGCGGCAAACGGCTGTCCGAGAATAGAGTAATTCTTAAAGTTTAGTCCTTTAATCTTGCGGGACATCCTTTTTTGCCCTTGTTTAACCTGAATTTAACCCGGGTTTAACGGTTATTTGTTTTTTAAATGACAAGTTTGTGACATAAACAATGATTGGTAATGCAAAAAATTTGATAATTTTAGCAGATTGAAAAATTTGAAAAAATTAAAGAAAGAGTAATCAGGCTTATGAGCGAGATTAATGGCGATTCACGCATAAATCCGGATATATCCACTTTGGTTGAATTATTACGATGGCGGGCAAAAACCAAACCGGATCAGCGGGCTTATACTTATCTTAAAGATGACAACAAGTCCATTGAAATGACTTACGGCGAATTAGACGCCCGGGCGCGGGCGCTGGCAGCCCTGCTTCAGAGTAAAGGGCTTAAGGGTAACCGGGCTTTATTGCTTTATCCCCCGGGACTGGATTACATTGTGGGATTTTTCGGGTGTCTGTACGCGGATGTGATTGCCGTCCCCGCCTACCCGCCAGACCCCAACCGTCTGAATCGTTCTTTACCCAGATTACAGGCAATCGTGAACGATTCCAAAACCACCATTGCCCTTACTACCGATTCCATTTTGTACATGGTGCGCATGATGCGTCTCGGAAATCGGCTGGGCAACACACTGGGCAAAATGCCGTTCCTGCGCAAATTCCGCACTACAATGCAATACTTCAGCAGTTCCAAAGGCGCTGTCGCCGAATCGAGAGCTCTGGGCGATCTGGAATGGATTTCGAGCGACAACATTCCCGGCAGCCTTTCGCAGGAATGGAAAGAACCGGCTGTGTCCGAAGACACCATTGCCTTTTTGCAGTACACCTCCGGCTCAACCGGCGATCCGAAGGGCGTTATTTTAACCCACGGAAATCTGCTGGCTAATTCCAGAGTCATTTACGACGTCATGGATTACCACACAAATTCCGAAGGCGTTTTCTGGATCCCTATTTATCACGACATGGGTTTAATCGGCAGTGTTTTACAGCCCCTGTACGGAGAGGTTCCCAGCACGTTGATGTCTCCTATTGCCTTTCTGCAAAGACCGCTGCGCTGGCTCGACGCTTTAAATAATATTTCCAAAGATAAAATAATAGGCACCGCGGCTCCAAATTTTGCCTACGAACTTTGCATCAAAAAAGCCACGCCCGAACGGATTAAGCATCTCGATTTGAGTAATTGGGTGGTAGCTTTGAGCGGCGCGGAACCGGTGCGTCCGGGAACTATCGATCGTTTCTCGGAAATTTTCAGCAAGGTCGGTTTTAAAAAGGAAGCCTTTTTCCCGGCTTACGGTTTGGCGGAAGCCACTCTCATGGTCACCGGGTCCAAAAGGAATGAGGGACCCATTTACATTCACGTTGACAAATACGCTTTAAAAAAGAACAAAATTCTGGAAACACCTCCCGAAGACCCGAACTCACAGACAATTGTGAGCTGCGGATATAGTCATCCCTCACAAAGAATGGCGATCGTAAATCCGGACACCTTTTCAGAATGCAAGCCCGGCGAAATCGGTGAGATTTGGGTAAAAGGTCCCTGCGTTTCCCGCGGTTACTACGAACGGGAGGAAGAGACAAAAGAGACGTTTCACAATTATCTGGCGGATACCAATGAAGGACCGTTTTTGCGCACCGGCGATCTCGGTTTTATCAAAGACGGCAGATTGTTTGTCACCGGACGCGTAAAAGATCTGATTATTATTCGCGGCGCCAACCACTATCCTCAGGATATCGAATTAACGGTTGAGTCTTCGCATCCCGGACTCCGCGCCGGATGTTCGGCTGCTTTTACGGTCGAACAAAACAGGCAGGAAGAGCTGGTTGTTGTCGCTGAGGTAAGACAAAGCAAAAACGCGGATTTTAACGAAATAATCGACGCCATCCGACAGGCGATTGTCGCTAACCACGATTTGCAGGTTATGGCGGTGGTTCTGATTAAAGCCAGAACCATCAATAAAACATCCAGCGGTAAAATTCAGCGCCGCGCAACCAAAGAAGAATTCTTAAAAGGCACGCTAAATATGGTTGCCGAATGGCGCGCTCAAAGTTCGGTCAAGGAATTACCGCAGGATACTACCGAACCGCAGCCTTCAATCGAAGAAACGGACGAAACAAAACCGGTAAAAGTCAAAGGCAAAACCGATCAGGAATTAGCCATCGAAGCGTGGCTCGTTACCCAGATCGCCGAGACGCTCAATATTCCCAAGTCTCAGGTGGATGTCCGCAAACCCTTCATCAGCTTTGGACTCGATTCCGCGCAGGCTGTCGGTTTAGCGGGCGATCTGGAAGATTATCTGGACAGATCTCTTCCGCCTACTTTAATCTGGGATTACCCCACTATCGAAGAATTAGCCCGTTATTTAGCCACCGAAGGTATTTCGACTCAGGAACGATGGATTAAGCAGCCGCCCAAAGTACAACACGAAGAACCCATCGCCGTTATCGGAATGGCTGCCCGCTTCCCCAAAGCGCACGGCATTCAGGAATTCTGGAAACTGCTTAAAAATAAAGCGGACGGTATCAGCGAAGTGCCCCCCGACCGCTGGGATAAAGACGAATTTTACCATCCCGAGCCCGGAACGCCCGGTAAAATAATTACAAAGTCCGCGGGATTTGTTGACAATGTTGATTTATTTGACGCCCAGTTTTTCGGGATCTCTCCGCGGGAAGCCGTGCAAATCGATCCCCAGCAGCGGTTATTGTTGGAAGTAACCTGGGAGGCTCTGGAACATGCCGGACTCCCCGCCGAAAAGTTTATGGGAACCAGAACCGGCGTTTTTGTCGGAATAAGTTCCAACGATTACTCTCGTCTGCCTCAGGCGCAATTTGATAAAATAGATCCTTACTCGGGCACGGGAAACGCCTTTAGCATTGCCGCCAACAGAATCTCTTATCTGTTTGATTTTCAGGGACCGAGCATGGCGCTGGATACAGCCTGTTCCTCTTCGCTGGTGGCTGTTCACGAAGCCAGCCGAAGCCTTTTGAACGGCGATTGCGACATGGCGGTGGCAGGCGGAGTTAACCTGATACTCACGCCCGAACTTTCCATTACCTTCTCTCAGGCGCACATGCTCTCCGCCGACGGTCGCTGCAAGACATTCGACGCCAACGCCGACGGATACGGACGCGGAGAAGGCGCCGGTATTGTGGTGCTGAAGCGTCTTTCCGATGCCGTTAAGGACGGCGACCGCGTATTGGCTGTAATTCGCGGTTCGGCGGTTAATCAGGACGGCAAGAGCAACGGCATCACCGCTCCCAACGGTGTGGCGCAGCAAAATGTAATCCGGCAGGCTCTGCAAAACGCCAACGTGGAACCCGACCAGATTCAATACATCGAAACCCACGGCACCGGAACTCCGTTGGGCGATCCCATTGAAGTCGAATCCGTTAAACGTGTCCTGCTTCAGGAACGAAAAAAAGACAGCCTTCTCTATCTCGGCTCCGTAAAAACAAATATCGGGCATCTGGAATCCGCCGCGGGAATAGCCGGACTGATTAAAACCATACTGGCTTTGTACAACGAAGAAATTCCCGCTCACCTGCATTTTAAGGAGCTAAATCCGCACATAAAACTCGACGACGTTCCCATTAAAATCGCTTCGGAAAACATTCCCTGGAAGCGCGGCGAACGAAAACGTTTTGCCGGGGTCAGCGCCTTCGGTTTCGGCGGAACCAACGCCCATGTAATTTTGGAAGAAGCGCCGGAGCAAGTTTCCGTCTATCCGGAGCGCGGCGATCAAATTAAGGGAAAAGCGTTTGTTTTGCCGCTTTCGGCAAAAAGCGATTCCGCCTTAAAAGACTACGCCCGCGCGGTGGGGCATTTTATTCATCACCAAATCGAAAACAATCCGACATCGCTATACGACGTTCTTTACACGGCTGCCTTAAAACGCACGCATCACGACATGCGTCTGGCGGTAATCGCCGAATCAAAAGATGAAATTCGTAAAAATATTCAGGATTTTATCGAAGGAAAAGAAAATCCTTCGGTTGTTTCCGATATTATTAATCCGAATATACAGTCTAAAGTCGCTTTTGTGTTTTCCGGACAGGGACCTCAATGGTGGGCGATGGGTCGCGAGCTTTACCAAAGCGAACCCGTATTCCGCGCCACCATCGAACGCATTTCACTGTTATTACAGGAATATGCAAACTGGACGCTGACCGACGAATTACTAAAGGACGAAGAACATTCGCGTCTCGATCAAACCGAAATCGCCCAGCCGGCGTTATTTGCCATTCAAGTCGCTCTTTCCGCGCTGTGGCGAACCTGGGGCATTGTTCCCGACGCCGTTGTGGGACACAGCGTCGGAGAAATTGCCGCCGCTCATCTTTCGGGTATTTTAAGTCTGGACACCGCGATCAAAGTAATTTACCACCGCAGCCGGTTGATGCAGCAAGCCACCGGTAAGGGCAAAATGGCTGCCATCGATTTACCGTTGGAAGAAGTGCAAAAATTAGTCGAACCTTATTCCGACAGACTTTCCGTCGGCGCGCACAACAGCGTCACCTCAACGGTTATTTCCGGCGACGAAGCCGCCATTGACGCCGTGTTCGAACAGCTTAAAGAAAAAGACGTGTTCCGCAAAAAATTACCGGTTAATTACGCCTTTCACAGCCCGATCATGGATAATTACAAACAGGAACTTATCGAATCGCTGGAAGGCATTCTCACCCATCAAATGCAGATTCCCATCGTATCGTCGGTTACCGGCAAGTTAGCGGAAGAAGGCGATTACAACGCTGAATACTGGGCGCGCAACGTGCGGGAATACGTTCATTTTTCGCAGGCGATCGATCATTTATTGGATCAGAATTTTAACATTTTTATCGAAATCGGTCCCCATCCGGTTTTACGCAATTACATCAAGCAAAACATGACCGCCAAATCAAAAGAGGTTCATATACTGCCCTCGTTACGACGCAAAGAGCCGGAGCGCCGCAGAATGCTGCTTACCTTTGCCGCGCTTTACACCGCGGGTTATCCGATTGACTGGTCGAGACTCTACTCAAAACAGGGCAAAATCGTCGATCTGCCGCATTATCCCTTTCAACGGCAAAGATATTGGATTACAGACGTACTGGGAGCCGAACCTCAATCAGCGAAAACCAAATCGAAGAAACGCAAGACCCATCCCCTGCTCGGCGAGGTTCACAGTTCGCCGCTGTTTCCTTCGCACACCAACTGGACAATCCAGTTGCGCTCGGATTACATCTCTTCGCTGAGCCCCAATCGCATGATGGCGAGAATGTTTGTTCCCGAGGCTGCTTATTTAGAAATGGCTATCGCCGCTTCACAACAAATTTTTTCCAAAGACGAAGTCATTTTAGAAGACATTATTTTCAAACATCTTTTTTCGTTCGAAGACAATCAAAACAGGCAATTGCAGTTCAGTTTAACGCCGGTTTCTTCGCAAAAGGCGCATTTTCAGGCTTACAGCCGGGTGCGGAGTCAATCGCCCAATCAAAACTGGACCATGCACAGTCTGGGCACAATCATTAACGCCGAGCGGATCGAAGAAAGCGTTCCCAAACCGCTGGCTCAATTGATTCNNNNCAGGAATTGCAGCCCGTGGAAAATTTTGAAGCGCTCCTTTCCGCTCCGACCGCCTCAAACAATCTTGAAATTAACGCCATCCAGCCCGCCATAGAAGGATTATGGGCTGACGGTAACGAGATTCTGGCAAAGGTCAACCTGAACAAAATTCAGGCGAACGGCTGGTCCGAATACCACATTAATCCGCTGGTTATTAATCTCTGTTTCCGATTGATGGCGATCAGCATTTTACGATCTTCGGGCAATTTAAACCTGTTCTATTTAAAATCGTTAAAATCGCTTAAATTGATTCAACCGCCCGAATCCGAATTCTGGATTTACCTGCGGCATAATATATCGGAGCAGGCGCAGGACGGAAACATCGGATTCGATTTTTACGTCTGTGACGAAAACGAACGACTCCTGATGTCCGTTGAAGAATTGCGTTTAAAGCAATTTGCCCTTCAGGAGGCTTTAACCAATATCACCTACACCACCCTCTGGAAGCCCCTGGATGATGAATTACTAAGGCAGCCTCCCCGTTCTCTTGCCAATCGCTGGTTAATTTTTGACGATCACAGCAGCAGGGCTCAACTGCTTTGCCGCCAGTTAAAACAAAAGGGTTACGAATGCTTCCGGATTTTTGCAGCCGATGAAAATACAATTTCCGAAGATTTGACCGTTCGCTTGAATCCGGCAAAACCCGCCGAAGCAAAACCCTTTCTCGAAAAGTTGATCGAAAATAATACCGAAATCGTTTATTTCTGGAATTCGCTTGAATCCATTCAACGGGAAGAGGTTCTGACCTTTCTGTTAAACGATTTAAAACAAAAACCGGACGTATTCTGGATGGTTACTCACAGCGCGGTTAATATTAACGGACAAACCGAGGCTCCCGATTCTTTTCAGGCGTTTTTGAGCGATCTTGCCTTATGGCATGATCAGCGCGGCGCTAATAAAGTAAAGCAGATCGATGTTCTCGAAGAGAATATTCGCCAATTGCTTCCTGTTTTAAGCGCTCCTCTGAACGAACGGCGCATTGCCCTGCGCGGAGATAAAATTTATGTCGAGCGGCTCGTCCGTCAAATGCCCCTTCTTAAATCCGATCTGTTTTACCAGATACCGGTTCTTTCCGAACAAAGGCTGTCTGCGGGTCCCGAAGAAGTGGAAGTGGAAATTAAAGCAATCGGTTTAAACCGCCGCGATTTAAATCTTGTGCGGGAAAATCAAAATTCAAACTGGTCCGATATCGGTTTGGAATTCGCGGGAATCGTTAAATCCGCCGGCGAAAAAATCGATAACTTTGAATCCGGACAAAGAGTCATGGGCGTTATTTTCGGCGGATTGCGCCGTTACGGTCTCACCCGCGCCGAGTACATTATGCCCGTTCCCGAAAAGATGAGTTTTGAAGAAGCGGCTTCCATGCCTTACGATTATCTGACCGCTCATTACGCCCTTTGCTATTTAACTCAAATCCGTCAGGGAGAACGAATACTCATTCATAACGCGGATAATTCCACCGGATTCGCCTTAATTCAAATCGCCAGACATGCCGAAGCCGAAATCTTCGCCACCGTTAATCACGAAGATCAAATCCCGTTTTTAAAGAGTATGGGCGTGTCGCACGTATTCAGCAATAAAACGCTCAGATTCATAGACGAAATTTTCAGGATTACCGGCAACGACGGCGTGGATATAATCGTTAACACAGCAAGCAATGAACAGTTAACCAACAGTTTTGCGCTTTTACGCGATTTCGGCAGGTTCATCGAATTAAATCCCGATGTCGCCTTTCAGCAGTCCATCGTTTATCACAATTTAAGACACAACATCGCTTTTTTTGCGATCGATCTGGAACATCTTGCTGCGCAGCAGCCAAAACTGCTGAAAAGATTAATGCAGGAAGTAAGCGATAAAGTGCGGCAGGGCATTTACAAACCTCTGAATCCCGAAATATTCGATTTGCGTCAAATCGGCATGGCTTTAACGCATTTACGCACCGCCCATTCGCCCGAAAAACACGTATTGAATTTAGAACGGAAAACCAGGGACGTTGAACAGCAAAAAGTAGGCTTGTTCAGAGATCAGGGTTTTTATCTGGTTGTCGGACAGTTAGACACCAATAATCTGGCTTTGATTCGATGGCTGCATGAGCGGGGCGCAAAGAATATCCGGGTTATTCCGCTTTTAACCGAACCTGCAAACAAGAAACTTCCCTCTTACGCCGAGCCGGTCGAGCGGATCACTCCCGAACTGTTTGAGGAGCTTAACGGAATCATCATTTCCCTCAATTACCCGGACGCTCAAAACCTGAACAGCGTTACCGAAACCATTAAATACATTTTTGACAGCAGCGAGAGCAAAGAACTCGATTTTGTGCTGTCAACCGTGCCTTTTACCCTTTTAAACGGAGATTCCGCAGGCAAACCGATCATTCCCTTAAACAACTTTCTGATATCTCTGCATTACCGGCGGCAACAAAGCGGTCTGCCTTCCCTGCATGTTCAGTTGGGCGGTAAAATACCCACCGACGAAAAAGTCGCTTTTGCCCGCTGGGAAATTTTGAAAGAGCTTCTTTTGATCGAAAAGGGCAATCTGATTCTCACCGAAGCCGACTGGAACGCCATTTTCACCAAAAAAGACATCAAAGAAATACCCGCCTTCTTTTCGGATTTATTGCCTCAAAAGATTGCCGGAGCTTCGACTTCCCCCGAAGCAAAATCCATTGAACGCGGCGACATCCTGTCAGCGGATCCGCAGCAGCGGTTTGAATTGGTGCGGGAATATCTCACCCGGGTGCTGGCAAAGGTGATTAAAGTGCAGCCCGCGCAAATCAATCACACGCACGCCTTAACTCAATTTGGCGTCGATTCGCTAATGGCTATCGAATTAAAAAACACGGTCGAAAGCAATTTGGGCGTCAATGTTCCCATTACCACCCTGTTACAGGGACCCTCAATTAACGATTTGACCGATAAAATACTGGAACAATTAGAGGGCGGCGTTGCCCAGGCGCCTTCCCTTGAAATTTCCGATAAAAAACAGAAACAGACCGAAATCGTCGAATTTAAATTATCCCACGGTCAGCGCGCCATGTATTTCCAACACACGATGAATCCCGGCAGCGTCTTCAATTTAGCTTATGCGGTGCGCATCCGCTCGGATTTTGACAAAGAACTTTTGAGGGAATCTTTTCAGAGCCTGATCGATCGTCATCCCTCGCTGCGCACAACTTTTCACCTGCCGAACGGCGAACCCATTCAGCGCATTCATCCAACCATGCCCGCCTTTTTTGTGGAAGAAGACCTGCAAGACAAAAACGAAGAACAAGTCCGGCGGCGTTTGCAGGAAGAGGTTGAAAGCCATTTCGATCTGGAAAACGGACCGTTGATGAGAATTTACCTGTTCCGCAGGGCGCAAAACGATTACATTCTGCTGTTTGTCATGCACCACATTGTAACGGATATCTGGTCGCAGGCTGTGCTGTTGGACGAACTCAGTCAAATTTTCGAGAAGAACGGAGATATCGGCGGACTGCCTCCGGTGGTGACCGATTACACCGATTTTATTCGTTGGCAGGACGATTTACTGAATTCCGAACGCGGCGAACAATTATTCGCTTACTGGTCGCAAAAATTAAGCGGCGAACTGCCCGTTCTTAATTTGCCCACCGATAAACCAAGACCGCCGGTTCAAACCTTTAAGGGCAAAACCGAAGCCCTCTGGCTCCCCGGCGAATTGTCAAATTCCGTGTATGAGTTCTGCGAACAGCAGGGCGTAACTCCGTTCACGGTTTTACTGGCGTCTTATTATATTCTGCTGCACCGCTACACGGGTCAGGATGATATTATCGTCGGTTCGCCCACCGCCGGACGAAGTATTAACGAATTCGCGCGAACCGTAGGTTATTTTGTCAACCCGCTTCCCATCCGCATGCGGGTGAATCCGCGGCAGCCTTTCCTTAAATTTCTGGAAGAAGTTAAAAAGACCACGCTGGATGCCTTTGAAAACATGGACTATCCTTTGACCCTGCTGGTGGAAAAGTTACATCCCAGACGCGATCCGAGCCGCACTCCCCTTTTCCAGACCATGTTCGTTCTGGAGCGCGCTCACCTTTTGCACGATCAGGGACTTTCTCAATTCGCGCTTAGCCGCGAAGGAGCACGGCTGAATTTGGGCGGATTAACGATTGAATCCATGAATCTGGAACAAGGCGTGGCGCCCTTCGATCTGACCTTGATGGCGGTTGAATCGGGTAAAGGTTTCGCCGTATCCTTTGGCTATAATGTCGATCTGTTTGAAGCATCGACAATTCGCAGAATGCTGCAGCATTATCTTAATATTCTGTCGCAGATCATTGAAAACCGCGATGAACCTATTTCCAAAATTTCAGTAATCTCCGAAAGCGAATTTTCCGAACTGACTTCTCAATTAGCGGCGTCAACATCCTCAGACGAAGTTCCGGAACCGGTGTTCAAACAATTCGAACAACGCGCGGCTGAAAATCCCGAAAAGATCGCTCTGATTTTTGAAAAACAATCCGTCACGTATAAAATATTAAATCAAAAGGCAAATCAGTTAGCCCACTACCTGATTGAACGGGGCGTTAAAACGGAAGACCGCGTGGGCATTTGCCTGGATCGCTCGACGGAGATGGTTGTTTCCGTGTTAGCGGTCATGAAATCAGGCGCCGCTTACGTGCCTATCGATCCGGGCTATCCGCAGGACCGCATTCAATACATGTTAAACGACTCCGATTTAAAGCTGATTTTAACTAAAAAAATGTTCACTGCTAAGCTGGAATCTCACAAAGAACGGCTTTGCTTACTCGACGAATTATCGCCGTTAGCCGATTACCCGACCGACAACCCGTCCGTGCCCGTCCATCCGGACAACCTTGCCTATGTAATTTACACTTCGGGCTCCACCGGAAGACCCAAAGGCACTCTGTTGCAGCATCGCGGGCTGGCAAACACGCTGAAAGCCACCACCAAGCGATTTTGGAGCGATTCCGAAACCAGGCAATTGCAGTTTGCGTCTTTTAGTTTCGACGCTTCCGTGGAAGAAACTTTCAGACCGCTGATCCTCGGCGGAACGATTGCTCTTGTCCGCGCGGAAAGTCTGCTTTCTTTGAACGATTTAACGCGGGTGATCAATGAAAATAAAATAACCCATATTACTCTGCCGCCGTCGGTTCTGACGGTTTTACCGCCGGAACAGTTCCCCACCCTGAAGGTTGTTGTTTCCGCGGGAGAAAAATGCACTCCCGAAATAGTGAAAAAATGGAAACAATCGGTCAGCCATTTTGTTAACGGTTACGGACCCACCGAAGCGACCATTTGCACCACCACCTACGAAGTGGAAGATCGTTTCGACAACTATTCGGTTCCCATCGGCAGACCTCTTGACAACATGCGGATTTACGTTCTCGACGCTCAACTGAATCCCGTCCCGCGCGGCGTACCCGGAGAATTGTACATTGCCGGTACGGGGCTTGCCCGCGGTTATCATAATCGCCCGGATATGACCGCCGAACGCTTTTTACCCGATCCGTTCGCTTCGGAACAGGGGCAGCGCATGTACCGCACCGGCGACCGCGTCCGCTTTTTGCCGGACGGAAATCTGGAATTTATCGACCGCATCGACGAACAGATTAAAATTCGCGGTTACCGCGTAGAATTGGGCGAGATTGAGGTTGTTCTCGAAAGCGCTCCGCAGGTTAAAGACGCCGTGGTGGTCGCAAAGAAGACCGGCAGCGATTTGCGTCTGATCGCCTACGTGATTCCTGAAAACAGCGCCGAATTCGACGAAGCCGGAGTGCGCCTGTTCCTTAAAAAACGAATTCCCGATTTTATGATTCCCGCGATCTTTGTTACAATGGAAAAATTTCCTCTCACGGCAAACGGAAAGGTCGATAAAAAAGCGCTGCCCGAACCCGAAATTTCGGGAAGCGAAAGAAAAGTCGTACGCCCGGGCACCGATTTGGAGCGCAAATTGGCGCAAATCTGGAAAGAGATTCTGCACGTGGACGATGTAAGCATTCACGATTCTTTCTTTGATATGGGCGGACACTCTTTGAGCATCATTCAGGTTCAGGGTAAAATCCGCGAACAAATGGATATCGAAATTGATGTGGTCGATATTTTCAAATATCCGACCATTCATAGTCTGGCTCAACATCTGGAAGATCAAAACGCTAAAAACAAAACTCTTCAAAAATCGATGGACAGAGCGACCAAACAAAGAGAAGCAACCAGCCGCATGCAACAAATGCGCATGAGACAGAGGAGAAAAGGAGTATGAGTGATTCCCTTACGGGTCTGGAAATCGCAATTATCGGAATGGCGGGGAAATTTCCCGGCGCAGATTCCGTTAAGGAATTCTGGGAACTGCTGAAAAACGGCAAAGAGGCGATTTCTTTTTTTGGGGAAGAAGAACTCATCGAAACCGGAGTGGATCCGCAGTTGCTGAAGAATCCGAATTACGTTCCGGCTCGCGGCATTATTAACGACGAAGATAAATTTGACGCTCACTTTTTCGATTTCTTCCCGCGCGAAGCCGAAATCATGGATCCGCAGCACCGCTTGTTTTTGGAGATATCCTGGCACGCCCTCGAAGACGCGGGATATCATGCCGACGCTTTCGACGGACTCATCGGTCTGTTCGCCGGCGTAAGTCTTAACACTTATATCTACTCTTTTTTGATGAGCCGTAAAGGAATGATCAGTTCAGCCGAAGGATACCAGTTATCCATCGGCAACGACAAAGATTTTTTAACAACCCGGGTTTCTTACAAATTGGGATTAACCGGACCCAGCGTTGACGTTCAAACCGCATGTTCCACTTCGCTTGTAGCCGTTCATCTTGCCTGCTTGAATCTGCTTAATTACAATTGCGACATGGCAATGGCTGGCGGAGTGTCGATTACCGTTCCTCAAAAGCAGGGATACCTTTATCAGGAAGGAATGATTCTTTCCAAAGACGGACACTGCCGGGCTTTTGACGCCAACGCCAGCGGAACGGTCAGCGGAAACGGTTCGGGAGTCGTTGTTCTCAAACGTCTGGAAGACGCCCTTAAAGACGGCGATCATATTTACGCGGTCATTAAGGGATCGGCGTTTAATAACGACGGCGCAAACCGCGTCGGCTACACGGCGCCTTCGGTTGACGGACAATCTCAGGTGATCGCCAACGCGCAGATCATGGCAAACATAGATCCCGAAACCGTTACCTACATCGAAACCCACGGCACCGGCACTTCTTTGGGCGATCCGATCGAAATCAAGGCGCTTTCACAGGTTTTTCGCGAACAAACCGACAAAAAACAATTTTGCGCCATCGGCTCGGTAAAAACCAACATCGGGCATCTGGATTCAGCCGCGGGCGTGGCGGGTTTGATTAAAGCGGTTCTTTCTCTGCATCACAAAATGATTCCCCCCAGCCTTAATTACCAAAAACCCAATCCGCAAATAGATTTTGAAAACAGCCCCTTTTTTGTAAACACGGAATTACGCGAATGGCGGGTCGATAACGGACAACCGCGCCGAGCCGGGGTCAGCTCGTTCGGAATCGGAGGGACCAACGTGCACGTGATTCTGGAAGAAGCTCCTCCCGCCGAAGAATCGGATCCGGCAAGACCCTTTCAGTTGCTGCTCTTTTCGGCAAAGACCAAAAACGCGCTGGATAAACTGACTTCCGATTTTGTGGAATTTTTAAAACAAAACCGCGAACAAAATTTAGCAGACATCGCTTTTACCCTGCAAATGGGAAGAAAACCGCTGCTCAAACGGCGCATGGTTGTCTGCGGTTCGGTGGATGAAGCCGTTGAAATTCTCGAAACCCGTGACCCGAAACGGCTGATGAGCGCGGGACACGATAAAGAGCCCGAAGATCCGTCGGTGGTTTTCATGTTCAGCGGTCAGGGCTCGCAATACGTGAATATGGCTAAAGATCTTTACCGGTTCGAACCGACTTTTAAAGCAACCGTCGATCAATGCGCCGAAATTTTAAAACCCTTGCTGCAACTCGATCTTCGGGATTTGATTTATCCCGAACCGCAAAAAACCGACTGGGCGACAGAAACCTTAAATCAAACACAATACACCCAACCCGCGCTGTTTGTCATTGAATACGCCTTAGCCAGACAGTGGATGGAATGGGGCGTTCAACCAGCCGCCATGGTGGGTCACAGTATCGGAGAATACGTGGCTGCCTGTCTGTCGGGAGTATTTTCCCTGGAAGACGCGCTTAAGGTGGTGGCTCATCGCGGGCGATTGATGCAAAGCGTTGATCCGGGCGCCATGATCAGCGTGCAATTGGACGAATCGGAAGTTCAGCCTTTTCTTAACGATTCGGTTTCGTTGGCTGCGCTAAACGCGCCGGGAGTTACGGTTCTTTCGGGCACATTCGAAGCCGTTGCCGAAATCGAAGAACAGCTTAAACAAAAAAGTATTGCCTTCCGCCGCCTGCACACCTCCCACGCTTTTCACTCGGCAATGATGGACCCTGTTCTGGATGAATTCAGAGACATCGTCAGCGGGATTCCGCTGAAAGCTCCGAAACTGCCTTATGTTTCCAATGTCAGCGGAAGCTGGATTTCGGTGGAAGAAGCCACTGCGCCCGATTACTATGCCCGGCATCTGCGAAACGCCGTGCGATTCATGGACAATCTGGGCGCTTTGATCAGCGCGCTTCATCCGATTCTGCTGGAAGTCGGGCCCGGCACCGCCCTCTCCACTCTGGCGCGCCGTCACCCCGATAAACAGTTGAACACAACCATCCTCGCCTCGGTACGCCATCCGCGTCAGGAGGTCTCCGATCAGGCGTTTATTCTGGAGACCATCGGTCGTCTTTGGCTGGCGGGCAAACAGATTGACTGGCGCGCTTACTACGGGAATGAACGACGCCTGCGCCTTTCGCTTCCGCTTTACCCGTTTGAGCGCAAACGTTACTGGCTGAACATGAAGAGCGGAATTACCGCCGGTTTCGCCGCCGCGGACGACGATAAAATCGTCAAAAAATCCTTCGATCAATGGTTCTACGTTCCTTCATGGTCTCAAATACCGATTTCAAAGCCGGCGATTAAATTGGAATCCGAAGAAACCTGGCTTGTTCTGAAAGACGATACCGGTCTGGCGCGCAGCTTTCTGGAGCTTCTGGAAGAATTCGAGGTCAAACCGCGTCTGATAACCGTGGAAATCGGAACCTCTTTTCATGAGCTCGGCGATAACCGTTTTGTAATGGCAATTGACGACCGGGACGGCTTCGACCGCCTTTTGAGCTATTTAACGGAAAACGATCTTTTGCCCGACCGGATTCTGCACTTCTGGAACGTAAACGCCAGCAACCAGTCTTCGGATATTCTGGACGAATCTTATATTTCGGGCTATCTGAGCATTTTGTATCTGATTCAGGCTCTCGTCAAAAAGAAAATTCAGCGCAATATCGATATTACGCTGGTCGCCAATCACCTTTTTCAGGTTACCGGATTTGACGCTTACGCGCCCGGAAAAGCCATCATTCTCGGATTAAGCAGGGTGATCCCGCAGGAGTTCCCCAATTTCGCCTGTCAGATAATCGATCTCAAACTGCCGCACAACGTTTTCGGCAGTCTGGAACCCATGTGCAAAAATTTGTTGTTCGAGGTCTTTAACAATACTTATGACCGCGTGATTGCCTTCCGGTCGCGGGATCGCTGGATACTAAAATATTCTTCGCTCGAGTTTCCCGAAACCGATTCTTTGTCAGGCTACCTGAAGGAAAAAGGCGTTTATTTGATCACCGGCGGTCTGGGACGCATCGGTTTAAAATTGAGCGCCTACCTCGCCAACGCCGCCAAAGCCCGCCTTGCTCTTGCGGAGGTTGTTGATTTTCCGGAAAGAGAAAACTGGGAGAAATGGCTGGATCAACATCCGGAAGACGATATCGTTTCGCAAAAGATAAAACAACTTCTGCAAATCGAAAAATCAGGCGGCGAAGTTTTAATTTTAAAAGCCGACGTTACCGATCAGGCGTCGCTGCAGAAATGTATCGACCTTGCCAGAGCGCATTTCGGTACAATTAACGGAGTAATTCACGCCGCGGGTCTGGTGGGCGAACAGGCGTTTAAACCCATAGCCGAATTGACAAAAGACGATATTAAATTTCAGTTGGGTCCGAAATTTATCGGCGCGTTAAACCTTGTTCGCTGCCTGAAGGACGAGCCGTTGGACTTTGTGCTTTTGCAATCTTCCATCTCCGCCATTTTGGGCGGATTCGGTTTCGGCGCTTACGCCGCAGCCAACGCCGCGCTCGACGCCCTGATCTATCAGCAAAATCAAGACCCGAAAAATAACTGGATCAGCGTTGACTGGGACGGCTGGAATTTCGAAGAAACCATGCCCTCCTTAAATCAATCGCAAATGGAGGTGGCGCGTCTTGCTCTTACTCCGGACGAAGGCGTCGCGGCGTTTGAACGCATTTTCGCCAATCCGGGACCCGGGCAGATTGTTGTTTCTACCGCCGATCTGCAAAAGCGTTTCAGGCGCTGGGTCGAACGCCGCACCCAAAAAAGCGAAGGAGAAGAAGAATCCAAAACATTGCACGACCGCCCCGATCTGCCCACCGAATACGTTGCGCCGGAAACCGATTTGCAAAAGGAAATTGCGCAGGTCTGGCAAAAACTGCTCGGCATTCAATCGATCGGCATTTACGATAATTTTTTCGACCTCGGCGGCAATTCCTTAATGGGGACGCAATTGATTTCCGAATTGCGCGACCTGTTTAAAGTGGAGCTGCCGATCCGCAGTCTCTTCGAGGATCCGACCATCTCCGGAGTAGCCAAAATTATTGAAGAAGAGCAGCAGAAATCAGCCGGAGCTCCGGTCGATCAGCTCGGCGAAATGTTGGAAAAACTGCAGTCCATGTCCGACGAAGAAGCCGCCGAATTGTTAAGACAAAAAAAGCAAAACAACAAGGATGATTAATCCATGAACAAGATGTCCATAGATGAGCTGATTAAACAGATTGCCGGTTTGCCGCCCGAAAAGAGAGAGCTTTTTGAACTCATGCTGCAGGAACAGGGCGTGGATTTAAATCAGATCGCCATTTTGCCCCAACCGCGCACACAAAATCGCTTCCCCTTGTCGTTTGCTCAGCAGCGCCTTTGGTTCCTCGATCAACTCGACCCGGGAAGCGCGCTTTACAACATCACGTCTGTTTTGCGCATCAGTGGTCCTTTAAATATTTCCGCACTTCACGAAAGTTTTAACGAGGTCATTCGCAGACACGAAGTGCTGCGCACCACCTTCGCCAAAGACGGAGAACAGCCTGTTCAGGTGGTTCATCCGCCCTTTGCCGTGGATTTCCCCTTAGTAGATCGCCGGGACACTCCGCCCGATCAAATTGATGAAGTCATCCGCAGCCAGGCGGCGGAAGAAGCGCAAAAACCGTTCGATCTTTCGCGGGGTCCCCTGATTCGTCTGAAATTGATTCAATTCGCCTATGACGATCACGCCCTCATTTTAATTCTGCATCATATTGTTTCGGACAACTGGTCAACCGGAATTCTGGTGCACGAAATTTTACGCCTTTACCCCGCTTTTGCCCAAAACGAAGCTTCGCCCCTGCAGCCGCTGAAAATTCAATACGCCGACTTTTCCGTCTGGCAGCGCAAATGGCTGCAAGGCAAAATTTTAGACAAACAATTGAACTACTGGAAAAAACAATTAGCAGGCATCCCCCCGGAGCTGGAATTACCGCTCGACTTTCCGCGCCCTTCGTACCAAACTTACAACGGCGATTACAAACTATTTACGCTGCCTTTTGAAACGTATCAATCGCTCTTGCAGTTAAGCCGGAAATCCGATGTTACCCTGTTCATGATTCTGCTGACTATTTTTCAGGTTCTGCTCCATCGCTATTCGGGGCAAAATGATGTCTGCGTCGGCTCTCCGATCGCAAACCGGAATCGCAAAGAAATTGAACCCTTAATCGGCTTTTTTATAAACACCCTTGTTCTGCGGGCAAAATTCGACGGAAATCCCGCTTTCGGCGACTTTCTGAAGCAGGTAAAAGAAACCACTCTCGGCGCGTACGCCCATCAGGATCTGCCGTTTGAAATGCTTGTCGAAGCTTTGCAGCCGGAACGCAATATGAGCGTTTCTCCCCTGTTTCAGGTAATGTTTGTGTTGAATAACGCTCCGGTGGAATCCGTCAAAATTTCCGGGCTGGATATCCGGCTGGTGGATATTGAAAACAAAACCGCGAAATTCGATCTAATTTTAAACGCCTTCGAAGCCGAAGACGGCTTGCATTTTAAGCTGGAATACAACACCGATCTTTACCGCTCCGAGACCATCGAGCGAATGATCGCACATTTTAAAAATTTGACGCACAGCGTCTTAAAAAATCCGCAGGCGCGCATCGGTGAATTGGAGTTAACCGACGATTCCGAAAGGGATTTGATTTTAAAGAGTTTTTCGCCATCCGATCGCTGGTATCGGGAAGATCGTTCCGTTATTGAACAATTTGAGCAGAGCGCTGAAAAACACGCCGCAAAACCGGCTTTACGGGTCGCCGGCGAATCTTACACTTATCGGCAGTTAAACGAAGAGTCAAACCGGCTTGCGCATTACTTGTTAAAGCAAGGATTGCAAAGCGGTCAGATCGTTGGCATTAACGTCGATCGTTCCGCCGCTTCAATCGTCAGTCTGCTGGCAATTTTAAAAGCCGGCGGCGTTTACCTGCCGCTCGACCCCGCTTACCCGGTGGATCGTCTGCGTTACATGCTTAATGACAGCCGGGCACCGTTTTTAATTACCCAAAGCAAGTATTGGCGGCAATTTGAGGATCTGGATTTACAACCCGTTCTGATCGATGCAAATTCCGCCGAAATAGAAAAACAATCTTCGGAAAATCCCGATTTGAACATTTTTCCGGAACAGACCGCCTACATCATTTACACCTCCGGTTCAACGGGCAAACCCAAAGGCGTCGAAATCCGGCATCAGACCATCGCCAACCATACGCGCGACATGCTGGAATATTATCAACTATCCTCAAAAGACAATGTGCTCCAGTTTGCCGCTTTGAATTTCGACGCGTCGATCGAACAAATTTTACCCACTTTAATCAGCGGAGCGACGTTGTGCATGCGCGAAAATGAATTGTGGGACACAGCGAGCTTCCATCAAAAAATTAAAGACTTTAATTTAACGGTAATAAATCTGCCCACCGCCTATTGGGTTCAGTTAACCGAAGAATGGGCAAAGAATCCGCAAACAATTCCCGATTCCGCGGTCCGGCTTGTGATTGTGGGAGGCGACTTATTCCCAGCCTCGGCGCTCGATCGCTGGAAGAGACTGCCCCTGCGGAATGTCCGTCTTTTAAACGCCTACGGACCCACGGAAACAACCATTACGGCAACCACTTTTGAAATTCCGCAAAATTACGACGGGCAGCGGGTGCCGATCGGTCGTCCCTGCGCCAATCGACGCCTGTACGTGGTGGATGCTTACGGGAACCTGACCCCTGTCGGTCTTCCGGGCGAACTTTACATCGGCGGCGACGCCCTGGCAAAAGGCTACCTCCGCCGTCCCGAATTAACGGCTCGGCAATTCATTCCCAATCCCTTCGATTCCGAAGGCGACGGACGCTGTTATCGCACCGGCGATCGCGTACGGTTCCTGCCGGACGGCAACCTCGAATTTTTGGGCAGGGTCGATTTTCAGGTTAAAATACGCGGTTTCCGCATCGAACTTTCCGAAATAGAAAACGTCATCGAAAGCCATCCCGAAATAAAAGAATCGGCTGCGGCGGTTTTCGAAGACCAATCCGGAGACAAACGCCTTGTCGCCTATTTTGTCTGTCAAAAACCTCAGGCGGTAACCGTCGATAATCTGAAAAAATTCTTAAAAGCAAAATTACCTGACTATATGATTCCTTCGGTTTTCACTGAACTGGACGCCCTGCCCATGGACGCCAGCGGTAAAATTGATCGTAAATCGCTGCCGAAACCAGACCTTTCCAGAGCGGGATTACAGGTCGATTACGTTGCTCCGCGCACGCCCACGGAAGAAACACTGGCGGAGATCGTAAAAGAGGTTTTAAATGTCGATAAGGTGGGGATCAAAGATAATTTCTTTGAACTCGGCGGGCACTCCATGCTGGCGACCCAGGCTATTTCGCGGATAAGGGAACAGTTTGGCGTGGAAGTTTCCCTGCGCAGCATCTTCGAAAATC
Organism: Calditrichota bacterium; assembly: GCA_013151275.1. Taxonomy (GTDB): domain Bacteria; phylum Calditrichota; class Calditrichia; order Calditrichales; family Calditrichaceae; genus Caldithrix. The sequence continues at coordinate 23,627 of JAADIP010000104.1, forward strand.
CCACGGTCGAAGGACTTGCCAAAGCCATTGTCGAGGCTCAGGCTCAGGGAGTCGAGGATACCGAACTGGAACAAATGTTGGATCAATTGGAAAACTTATCCGAAGAAGAGATTAACAAACTTTTATCAGAGGATGAATAATTTTGATTTAGGGATGATGAGGTTCAGGTAATAATGAGTAAATTAAATAAACGTCTTGCCAAGTTAACTCCGGAACAGTTGGCTTTATTACAAAAAAAATTAGCAGAAAAAAAACGCACGTCCGATTTTATTACAAAACGTAAAAATCCGAACGAATACCCCCTCTCCTTTTCTCAGGAGCGGTTGTGGTTCCTGCATCAGTTGGATCCTCAGAGCTCATTTTACAACATGCCCATGGCGCTTAATTTAAAGGGAGAAATTAATCCTTCTTTTCTGGAAAAAGCCGTCGCCGAGCTGTGCCGCCGCCATGAAATTTTGCGCTCTTATTACAAAACAAACGAAAAGGGAGAGCCCGTTCAACTCATTACGGATTATGATCAGCCGCCGTTATTTTTCGTCGAAGTTACAGCCGACTCTTTAAATGAAGCCGAACGGCAGTTGCGCACCTTGATGAAAAACGAAGTCGCCGCGCCCTTTGATTTAAGCGCTCCCCCTTTGGCGCGTTTTACTCTGTATCGATTAAGCTCAACCGATCACGTTCTACTCTTTAATATCCACCACATTATCGCCGACGGCTGGTCTGTTAATATTTTGGTAAAAGAATTGGTCGCCCTTTACCGCGCGTTTGTGAATAACGAAGATAATCCCCTGCCGCCTCTTGAAATTCAATATGCCGATTTTGCTCAATGGCAGAACGAACGCATCAATTCGCCGCAAATAGAAAAACAGTTGAATCACTGGCTTTCTTATCTCAAAGGAATGCCGCAAACACTGGAATTTGTCACCGATTTCCCGCGTCCTCCGGTTCAGAGCCATCGGGGAAAGCAGGTATTGTTTGATATTCAGCGTTCAGACTATCAGACAATATTTGATCTCGCAAAAAAGTATCGGATATCGCCATATTCGCTGTTGTTGGCTTTTTCTCAGGTGTTTCTTTACAAAATCAGCGGGCAAAAAGATTTCGGAGTCGGAATTCCGCTCGCTAACCGCCATCGCAAAGAAATCGAAGAAATTATCGGCTTTTTTGTAAACACCGGGGTTATCCGCGCTAAAATCGATCCCTGGCAGTCTTTCTCCGAATACGCGAAAAAAATTCACGACGACCTGCTTTCGGCGTCTGAAAATCAGGATGTTCCATTTGAAAAAGTGGTTGAAAGACTCAAGCCCGATCACGATCTCAGCAGATCGCCTTTGTTTCAGGTAATGTTTGACCTGCAAAAAATGCCCTTTAAAAGCCTGAAGATCAACGGCATCGAAATCACTCCGCTGGACATCGAGATCAATGTTTCCAAATTTGATTTACTGTTGCTTTTCTCGGATTACGAAGACCGCATCCGCGTGATTTTAGAATACAACACCGATATTTTTGCCGACGAAACTATTCGCCAATATGTGCGCTATTTTCAAATTTTACTGCGCCAGGCTTTTCGGTTTCCGGAGAAGACTCTTAAAGATTTAACCTTATTTTCGGAAGAAGAAAAAAAGCGGTGGATCGCCGAAACTCGAAAAACGCATGTTCCGTATCCGCGCGAAAGCAGCGTGGTTGCTCTGTTTGAAGAACAGGTACAAAAAAGACCGGACGCGCCTGCTCTTTCTTTTAACGGGCAAACCGTAACCTACGCGCAGCTTAACGCCATGGCTAACCGCATAGCGCATTATCTGTTAAAAAATTTCCCCACCGAAAGTCCTTTAATCGGACTATTTATGAACAAATCGCCGCAGATGATCGCCGCTATTTTAGCCGTTCTGAAGTGCGGAAAGGGATATTTACCTTTAGACCCCAAATTTCCGCGCCAACGCATCGCCTTTATTCTCGATGACACAAAGACGGATTTGATTTTAACCGAATCATCCATGAAACAGGAGCTTCAGGAGACTCCCGCCGTATTTTTGGTTCTGGATGAACTGCAATCCGAAATCGACTGGGAAAGCGACGCGAATCCCGCGATTCCCGTTTCACCCGAAGACCTTGTTTACGTGATGTTCACTTCCGGCTCCACGGGCGTTCCCAAAGGGGTAAGCGTTTCGCATCGCAGCGTGATACGGCTTGTAAAAAACACGAATTATGCGAACTACAGCCCCGACGAGGTGACCGGATTTATCTCGTCCGTGGTGTTCGACGCCTCCACGCAGGAATTATGGGGCGCGCTTCTGAACGGCGGTCGGATGGCTATTTTCCCCGGGCAGACGCCCTCGCTTCAGGAAATAGCGGACTTCTTTACCCGCGAAAAGGTCAGTATTCAGTTTATTACCGCGGGTTTATTCCATCTGTTGGTGGACGAACATTTACCGGCTTTGCTGAATATTAAACAATTAATGGCGGGCGGCGACGTTCTTTCTGTATCGCACGTAAAAAGATTATTGGAAAATCTTCCCAAAGATAATGTGTTTATTAACGGCTACGGACCAACCGAAAACACAACCTTTACCCTGTGCCACAGAATGAAAGACGCTTCCGACATTCGATCTTCCGTTCCTCTTGGCACGCCGATTAATAACACAAAAGTTTATATTCTGGACGAACATTTAAATCCGGTGCCGCCCGGGGTGCCTGGCGAATTGTTCATCGCCGGCGACGGACTTGCCCGCGATTACTTTAACCGCCCCGGACTTACCGCCGAACGCTTTTTACCCAATCCTTTTTCCGGGATCGACGGCGACCGGATGTACCGCAGCGGAGATCTGGTGCGGCAGCGAATCGACGGCTTAATCGAGTTCATCGGTCGCGTTGACACGCAGGTAAAAATCCGCGGTTTTCGCATTGAACTGGGTGAAATCGAAGCGGTCCTGAAACAACACCCTAAAGTGAATGACGCGGTTGTTCACACCTTTGAGGAAAAACCCGGAGACAAATTATTGGTCGCCTATTTAATCCCTGCCGATAAAACGGAAATCAACAGGGATGAATTAAAAGAGTATCTCAAGGAACGCATTCCTTCGTACATGGTGCCCTCAGCTTTTGTTTTAATGGACGGTTTTCCGTTGAACATCAGCGGAAAGGTCGATCGCCGCGCACTTCCCAGACCGCAGTTAGACCAATTGCCCTCGACCGCCGATTACGTGCCCCCTTCCAACCCGCTCGAACAATATTTGTGCGATACCTGGAAGGATGTCTTGAAAATCGACCGCGTCGGGATTCGCGACAACTTTTTCGATTTGGGCGGCAATTCTCTGAAGGCTGCGGTGTTCATCAACCGTTTACAAAAAGATTTTAATCAGGGTGTCCCCATTGCCGCGGTTTTTAAGGCGCCGACCGTGGAACAAATGGCGGCTTACGTGCTGGAGTATTTTCGCGATGTTGTAGTCCAACACTTTAATATCAAAAAAACGGGCGCCAAATTCGAAATAGAAATAGACGAAAAAGAGCGGGAAAAACGAATCGAGCAAAAAGAAGTCGAACAATTTCGCTCCATAATTCGTCCCTTGCCCTCGTTCAATGATCGACCGGGCGGCAAAAATCCGCAAGCAATTTTTGTTTTGTCGCCGCCGCGCTCGGGTTCCACTTTGTTTCGCATTATGTTAGCCGGTCATCCCAAACTGTTTTCACCGCCGGAATTGGATCTGCTTTCTTTCAATACGCTTCATGAGCGAAGACAAGCCTTTAGCACACCGAATTTGCAAATCTGGCTGGAAGCGACTATTCGAGCCATAATGGAATTACGCAATTGCGATTTTGAACATGCCAAACATATTATGGACGATCTGGTTGAAAAAAACTTATCGGTTAAGGAGTTTTACGGATTGCTTCAGGAATGGGCGGGCGACCGGATACTGGTGGATAAAACCCCGACCTATCCACTTGATCCGAATATTTTACGGCGGGCTGAAGAAGATTTTGACCAGCCCGTTTACATTCATCTTGTGCGCCATCCTTACGCCATGATCTATTCTTTTATCGAAGCGGAACTGGATCAAAACTTCTTCCGTTACGAGCATTCTTTTTCAAGACGTAAACTGGCTGAGCTCATCTGGATAGTGTCGCATCAGAATATTCTGCGGCATTTTGAAAATATTCCCAGCGAACGAATTTACCGCTTGCGCTTTGAGGATCTCCTTGTTCAGCCGGAAGACGAATTGCGTAAATTGTGCGAATTCTTAAATCTTGATTTTCATGAAGAGATGCTTAAACCCTACCACGGCAACAAAATGACCGACGGCGCTCGTCCGCACGGTCAAATGGTGGGAGACTTTAAGTTTTACCTGCACCGCGACATCGACAAAAGCGTGGCGTACAAATGGAAAAAACACCATAAGGTTGACTTTTTGAGCGATATTGCCTGGAACTTAGCCGAACGGTTCAGGTATCCGATCGAAAAAAATCTTGCCCAAAAAATAAAAACAAACGGTTTGCATATCAGTCCGCAGCCCCGACCGGATAAAATTCCTCTCTCTTTTTCGCAGCAGCGAATATTTTTTCTGGATCAATTTCAACCGAACAGCAGCCAGTACAACATCCCGGCTGCCTCCAAATTAATCGGTCATCTGAACATCGATATTTTAGAGAGAAGCATCAATGAAGTTATTAAACGGCACGAAAGCCTGAGAACCATATTTAAAACGGATGACGGGGTTCCGGTTCAGGTAATACTCCCCGAATTAACCATAAAAATCGATCAATTCGATCTCCGGAATTTAGACAGCGATTTTAAAGAAAAAGAAGTTCAAAGACTTTCAAACATCGAGGCGTCGCGACCCTTTAATCTTTCGACGGGACCGTTAATTCGGGCGTCTCTTATTCGCTACCAAGATAACGAATGGGTTTTTATCGTTGTCGTTCATCATATCGTCTCCGACGGATGGTCAATGAATCTGTTCCTGAACGAGCTTTCGGCTCTTTACAACGCGCTTATCAACAACCAAACGCCGCAATTACCGGAGCTCCCGATTCAATATGCCGATTTCGCCCTCTGGCAGCGAAAGCAGTTGACCGACGAAAGACTCGAAGAGCTTTTAAACTATTGGAAAAGACAGCTTGAAGGATTATCCGAATTTATCGAACTTCCGACCGATTTTCCCCGTCCGCCAGTGGCGACTTACGAAGGACGCCGGATAACATTCCGTCTTTCCGAAGAATTGGTTAATAAAATAAAAAATTTTACCTCGCAGAGGCATACCACGCTTTTTCTGACTTTATTGTCCGCTTTTCAGGCTCTACTCTATCGCTATTCACTGCAGGACGATTTTGCCGTCGGCACGCCCGTCGCCAACAGAACCCTGTCCGAAATAGAGCCTTTAATCGGCTTTTTTGTGAACACGCTTGTGCTCAGAGCCGATCTCAGCGGCTGCCCGAATTTGGACGATCTCATTCAAAGAAATCAAAAGACCCTGCTGGAGGCTTTGCAACATCAGGAAATCCCCTTTGAAAAATTGGTTGATTCTCTGAGCCCGGAACGCAGCATGAGCCACAGCCCTCTGTTTCAGGTAATGTTTTCGTTTCATACCAGCGAATTGACGGCTAATCAGTTACAGCATATTCAGCTTAAACCCTTCCGGCTCGAAACGCCGACCGCAAAGTTTGACCTTGTGATGGAAGTAATGGAGCGGATGGATGGAATAGTCTGCATTTTTGAATACAAAACTTCGCTGTTCAAAGAATCAACCATTCACCGTCTTGTCGATCACTTTATTCAACTGACTTCACGGTTATTGGACGAGCCCGAACTTCCCGTTGACAAATTAACATTTATTCCCAAAGACGAGCGTCAAAAACTTCTTCAAAAATGGAATCGCGAAATCATTCCCTTCCCCGCTTCAAAAACGATCGGTCAAGCCTTTGAAGAACAGGTTGAAAAAACGCCCGATCAAATCGCGGTTCAAGTCTATGATCGCACAATAACCTTCTCAGAATTAAATCGGCGCGCCAATCAACTCGCCCGATTTTTAAGGGGAAAAGGCGCCGAACCGGAATCCATAGTCGGATTGATGCTCGAACGCTCCGTTGATTTAATCACCGGCATATTCGGAATATTCAAAGCCGGTGCCGCCTATCTGCCTTTGGACCCGGGCTATCCGCAGGAACGATTGTCTTTTATGCTCGAAGATTCTCAGACTAAAATTGTAATTACACAGAAGAAATTCATCGACCGCCTGCCGCAAAATGTCGTTCCCGTTTTAATCGACGACCAATGGGACGAAATTGAAAAACAATCAACTGCAAATTTACAACAACCGCTGAGTTCGCAGAATCTCGCCTACATCATTTACACTTCCGGCTCCACCGGAATCCCGAAAGGCGTAATGGTTCAGCATCGATCGGTTATGAATTTAATTGAGAATCTGGAACACAGAATTTACAGCCGCTTCGGTTCGAAAAAATTCCGGATCAGCATGAACGCCCCGATTTCTTTCGACGCCTCGGTGCAAAAATTTATCATGCTTACGCGCGGTCACACTCTGATCATCATTCCGGAAGAGGTGCGCACCGACGCCCAAGCCATGATTCGCTATATTAAAGACACTAAAATCGACGCCTTCGACAGCGTGCCTTCGATGTTACGAATTCTGATCGAAAACGGTTTGTTAGACGATCCGGTTTACAAACCCCCGATTTTATTGCCCGGCGGAGAAGCAATAGATAAAGATACCTGGCGGCGGCTCGCTGCCGAAAAAACAATTGAAACGTTCAACATGTACGGTCCTACGGAATGCACGGTTGACGCTTCGATTTGTCAGATAAAAGATTCTCCCGAAATGCCGTCTATCGGAACCCCCTTGGCAAACACCCGATTTTATATTTTGGATAAAAACCTCGAACCCGTTCCCGTCGGCGTGCCCGGCGAACTGTACGTAAGCGGCGCCTGTCTTGCCAGAGGCTATTTAAACAGACCCGAGTTAACCGCCGAAAAATTCATTCCCGACCCCTTTAGCGAAACAGCCGGCGAACGAATGTACGGAACGGGCGATCTTGCGCGTTACACGGAAAACGGTCTCGTCGAATTTTTGGGACGCGTGGATTTCCAGGTTAAAGTGCGCGGCTTCAGGATTGAATTGGGCGAAATTGAATCCGCGCTGCGCAAACACCCCGCTTTAAAAGACGTGCTGGTCGTTACCCACAGCCATGAAAACGGACCGCAACGGCTGGTCGCCTATTATGTCAGCGACCGCGATAATCCGCCGCCCGTTTCCGAATTACGTGATTTTCTGAAGCAGCGTCTGCCTTCTTACATGGTTCCCGCAATTTTCATAGCGATCGACGAGCTCCCGCTGCTGCCAAACGGTAAAATAAATCGCAAGGCGCTGCCCGAACCGAAATTAGCGGTTGAAGATCAGAAAGATTTCCAGGCTCCTTCAACCCGCGAGGAACAAATACTTGCCAAAATATGGCAGGACCTTTTACACGCAGAGCGGGTCAGCGTGACCGATAACTTTTTTGAATTGGGCGGCGATTCCATCTTAAGTTTGCAGATGGTCGCCAGAGCGGGACAGGCGGGCGTTAAAATTCAACAAAGAACGGTTTTTGAACATCCGACAATTCGCGAACTTGCAGCCTCAATCACACGATCCGCGCCCGTTCACGCCGAACAAGATCGTCTGACGGGCAATGTGCGGCTAACCCCGGTTCAAATGCATTTTTTTGAATTGCAACTGACCAATCGTAATCATTACAATCAGTCCTTAATGCTGAAGTTAAAGCAAGACCTGAAACCAGAAATACTGAAAAAAGTCGTCAGCCGACTGATTGAACATCACGACGCCCTGCGCATGCGCTTTGAGCAGAGAAACAACGACTGGCAAGCCTTTATCGTCGAAAAAGAAGATAATAAAGTATTTCACTATTTTGATCTCAGAGCTTACAGCGCTTCCGAGCAGTCAACGATAATCGGGCAAAAGGCGGAAGAAGTTCAACGCGGTTTAGACATCACAAACGGTCCTTTAATCAAAGTCGCTTATTTCGATTGCGGCGCGCAGCACAACAAACTCTTCATCGTAATCCATCATCTGGTCGTTGACGGAATTTCGTGGCGTATTTTGACCGATGATCTTAAAACCGCTTATTTGCAATTTGAACGGGAAAAAGAGATACAACTTCCGCCGAAATCGACATCTTTTCAGTACTGGGCAAAACGTTTGCATCAATACGCATTGGAATCAACCGTGATTTCGGAATCGGATTTCTGGGAATCAATGATTCCGGCATCGCCCTGGACTTTACCGGTTGATTTCGAAGGCGGGCAAAACGACGAAGGTTCCGTGGAATTTTTCAAACAGTCTTTAGATAAAAAACAAACCGGGCAAATTCTTCAGGCGCTTTCCGGCTATCCCGAATTGCGTCTGATGGATGTGTTATTGGGCGCTTTGTTCTACGCCGTATGGCAATGGACAAAAAATCCGGCGCTTTATGTTTTATTGGAAGGACACGGTCGCGAAAGTATCTTTGAAGAGGTCGATTTGTCAAGAACCGTAGGCTGGTTTACCACCCTTTACCCGTTCTTTATTCAGACGGGCGAAAACATAACCGAAAACGACATTCCGCAAAAAATACACGAACAGTTAAAACAAGTCCCGCAAAACGGCATTGGTTTCGATTTGCTGCGCTATCTTAATCCGGATCCGGAGATTAAAAAACGGCTGCAACATTTTCGGAATCCGCCTCTTGTCTTTAACTACCTCGGTCAGTTCGACAGCGGTTCCGATCAAAACGCCGTGTTTAAGGCAATCGATGAATTTACCGGGTCCGAAAGAGATCCGCATTATATCCGCGAACATCTTCTGGATATCAGCGCAAGTGTTAAAGACGCCGGGCTGGTAATTCAGATTGCGTTCAGTAAAAATCTTTACGCTCCATCTACCATAAAAAAGTTGATGAACGATTATTTACGGTTTTTAAATATTTTTAGCCTTAATTCCGAAGCAAAATCGACCGAAAGTAAAATATTTGATGTTGACCTTCAGGACGAAGACATGGGCGATTTACTTTCGGAATTAAATGAAGAATAGTCACCCGGAAAAAAAAAGCGATTTACTTGAGTCAAAGTATTCTTTTCCCGATCGGATTGAGAGGAGATTCTTCAGGTCTGTTATTCCTCATTTTCAAAGATCCGGAAAAAAAATACTTTTAAATTTTATGCTAACAATTTTGATATAAATTACTTTAAAATAATCACGGTTTTTTAACTTATCCGGTTGGAATTATTGAGCGATTAAAAAGTTCGGAAAAAATTTATGGGGCGATTGGGTCAAAGGGAAAATATCGGAGCAGTTTGCCTCCTCTCTTTTGAGCGGCGACGACTTCCGTTCAATTCGTGCTTAAATCCGGAAAATGACGTATATTTCGATCGTACCCTGTTCAAAGCTCATGGAAAGCCGAATCCCAAAGCAGTAAAAAACAGATTTATTAGGAGTTCGAATAAATGCCGAACGATATAAAAAAACGCTTAGCGGATCTCTCTCCGGAAAAACGCGAATTGCTAATAAAAAAATTAAAAAGCGTTCATAGAAATAAATTTACAAAAATAACCAAACGCCCTCCGGACGCAGGCTATCCTTTGTCATATCAGCAGCGCCGTCTGTGGTTTCTTCATCAGCTTAATTCAAAAAGTCCGTTTTACAATATGCCCGTCGCTCTTAAAATAGAAGGAAACTTAAATTTAACTGCGCTACAATTTGCTCTGAACGAAATAATCCGACGCCATGAAATTTTACGTTCAACTTTCCCTTTAAAAAACGGCGAACCGACCCAGGCTATTTTACCCGAATTACATCTGAGCGTTAAACCGGAAAAAATCCGAATAAACGGCGAATCGGATTTACTGCGGCACATTGAAAAAGAATTTCAAAAACCGTTCGACTTAGCTTCGGGACCTTTATTGCGGGTACGATTGTTTCAATTATCTCCGGATGTCCACATTTTCATATTAACAATGCACCACATTGTCGCGGACGGCTGGTCAATCGGAGTTTTTTTAAAAGAATTCACCGAACTTTACGACGCTCAAATAAACGGAACTAAAGCAAAACTTACGGATTTGGCGATCCAATATTCGGATTACGCCTATTGGCAAACCGAATGGATGAAAAGCGAACACAAAGAAAAACAACTGGCTTATTGGAAAAAACAATTAGCCGACGCTCCGCGAATTTTGAACTTACCGTTTGACAAACCAAGACCCCACGTTCAAACCTTTAACGGAGCGCATATTCGTTTTGTAATTCCCGAATCATTAAACAAAGAGCTGCGTTCATTTTGTCAAAAAGAAAATACGACTCTTTTTATGACCCTTTTAGCCGCGTTTCAGGTTCTGCTCTTTCGCTACACCCACCAAAACGACATTAACGTCGGTACGGCAATAGCTCACCGCGAACGTCCCGAACTTCAGAATTTAATCGGCTTTTTCATTAATACTTTGGTTATGCGCGGCAATTTGTCAGGCAATCCGACCTTTTCCGAGTTTTTGCGGCAAATTAAAAAAACGGCTATCGATACTTACGAAAATCAGGATCTGCCTTTTGAATACTTAGTGGATGAATTACAAATTGAACGCAATCCGGCATATTCGCCGCTCTTTCAGGTTTTGTTTGTGATGCAAAATACGCCGAGGGGAAAGCTGGAACGACCGAATATTACGATTTCTCTTTTGGAGACACAGATCGGCTCTGTCAAGTTCGATTTAACGCTCACGCTTGAAGAAAACGGAAACACAATTTCCGGCTTGATGGGCTACAATACCGATCTGTTTTATGCGGAAACCGTTGAACGAATGATCGCCCATTTTAAACAAATTTTAGGTTTTATCGTTCACAATGCCGATTGCCCGATAGAAGAAATTCCGCTTCTGAACGATAGCGAAAAGCGGCTTGTCCTGCACGAATGGAATCAAACACGACAGCCGTTTGACGAACAAGTTTTAATTCATCAGTTATTTGAGGCGCAGGTTCAAAAAACGCCGGACGCTCCGGCGATTTTAGCGCCGGATATCGACCCTTCAGCCGGAATAAAAACCCGATTAACATATCGGGAGCTCAACGAAATGTCCAACCGGATTGCCGGATATTTGCTTCAACAGGGCGTTCAGCCGGAAGACAAAGTGGCGATATGCATCGAACGTTCGCCGGAACTCATCGCCGGATTGCTGAGCGTTTTAAAAGCCGGAGGCGCCTATCTGCCAATAGACCCCGCGTATCCCGTCGAACGTATTCGCTTTATGCTAAAAGACGCCGGCGTTAAGATGATAATCACACAAAACAGTTTAAGGCAAAAGTTCGCCGATTCTTCCGCTTCCGTAGTAACGGTCGATGATTTTCAAACAACATTCGGTTCTTTTTCCGCCGAAAATCCGCGGGTAAAAATTTTCCCGCAACAAATAGCTTATGTGATTTACACCAGCGGTTCAACGGGTCAGCCCAAAGGCGTTGAGGTGGAACATCGACAACTCGTCAATTACATATTTAGCGCCAAAAAGATATTCGAACTTTCCGAAGAAGATCGGGTGCTTCAATTTTCCTCGATCAGTTTTGACGCGGCGGCAGAAGAGATTTATCCCTGTCTTGCCTGCGGCGCCGCCTTGGTTTTGCGCAACGACGCCATGATCAGCTCGGCGCACACCTTTTTAAACAGTCTGGCTAAGTTCGGCGTTACCGTAGCGGATTTACCGACCGCTTACTGGCATCAAATTGCCGCCGAAATTCACGACCAGAATCTGCAATTGCCGGAATCCGTTCGACTGGTAATAATCGGCGGCGAACGAGCCTTACCCGAAAGGGTTCGGCAATGGCAGCAAATGTTTGCTTCCAAAGTTCGTTTGCTAAATACTTACGGACCCACGGAAACCACGGTGGTAGCCACTTATTGGGAAGCCCCGGCAAACGATCGTTTCCTGTTTGCGCGGGAAGTGCCGATAGGTAAACCCGTGCCAAACGCCCGGGCTTATGTGTTTGATCCCCGTCTCCAACCCGTTTCCGTCGGCATGCCTGGTGAATTGTGCATCGGGGGTAAAGGCGTCGCCCGCGGTTATTTGAATCGTCCCGAGCTTACCGCCGAAAAATTTGTAGCCAATCCCTTTATTAAGGACGAACGGTTGTATCGAACCGGAGATCTGGTGCGCAGATTGTCCGACGGGAATCTGGAATTTTTAGGGCGAATCGACCAGCAGGTAAAAATTCGCGGCTTTCGCATCGAACCGGGGGAAATCGAATCGGTTTTGCGCAAGCACCCCGCCCTGCGCGACGTAGTCGTTTTAGCCCGGGAAGATACCCATGGCGACCGCCGTCTCGTGGCGTATTACACGCTTCAGCCCGGGCAAAAGGCGGAAGCCAACGAATTACGGGCGCATATCAAAGCCGAACTGCCCGATTATATGGTTCCTTCCGCCTTTGTCCGTCTGGATGAAATTCCTATCTCCGCCACCGGTAAAATCAACTACCGCGCGCTCCCTGCTCCGGAGTACGATCGTTCGTCGCTGGAACAAGCCTACGCGGCGCCGCGAAATGAGGTGGAAACCATATTAGCCGAAATCTGGCAGGAAATTCTAAGCGTGGATAAAATTGGAATTCACGATAATTTTTTCGAGTTGGGGGGAGACTCGCTGCGCGCCGCGGTATTCATCAATCGTTTGCAGCAAGCCCTTGATGAAATTCTTTATGTGGTCGTCATTTTCGATAATCAAACAATAGCGCAACTATCGGAATATTTAATTTCCAACTTTCCGAAATCCGTTTTGCGCTTTGTAAAAACCCGTTTCCCCAACCCGGGCATTGAAAAACAGATTAATACCCTTTTGGAACAAAAAGCGGACATTACGGAAGATAAAATAGAGCAGATGAAGCTTCTGCTGAGTGAGCCTACTTC